>NZ_KE386878.1:0-176875 GCF_000429305.1 Desulfovibrio inopinatus DSM 10711 | reverse complement strand
ATGTCGTCGCCGGGGAAACCGTATTTGGACAACAATTCACGAACTTCGAGTTCAACGAGTTCGAGCAGTTCTTCGTCATCAACAAGGTCAACCTTGTTGAGGAAGACGACGAGCTGAGGCACACCGACCTGACGAGCGAGCAGGATGTGCTCACGAGTCTGCGGCATGGGACCGTCGGTTGCAGCAACGACCAAGATACCGCCGTCCATCTGGGCAGCACCAGTGATCATATTCTTAATGTAGTCGGCGTGACCAGGGCAGTCGACGTGGGCATAGTGCCGTGAGTCGGTTTCGTATTCGACGTGCGCCGTGGCGATGGTAATGCCGCGTTCTTTTTCTTCAGGCGCCTTATCGATCTGGTCGAAAGGAATAAATTCACCGCCGCCCTTCAAGCTGGCCAGTTTGGTGATGGCCGCAGTCAGGGTAGTTTTGCCGTGGTCGATGTGACCGATGGTTCCGATATTGACGTGAGGCTTTTTGCGTTCAAATTTCGCCTTGCCCATGGATCTCTCCCCCTGATAGTCGGTTGATCTCGGCACCTGCCAAAGTAATGTTAATAAAGAAGAATGGAGCCCACGACCGGACTTGAACCGGTGACCTCATCCTTACCAAGGATGTGCTCTACCTGCTGAGCTACGTGGGCCTCTTAAACAGCGAGGGACATACAGTGGAATGGAGCGGGAAACGGGACTCGAACCCGCAACCCTCAGCTTGGAAGGCTGATGCTCTAGCCAATTGAGCTATTCCCGCGCAATCTCCTGTAGTCAAACAACAGAAACCTGTCTCCTACAGCTGTTTGCTAAAAAATTTTATGTGGTGGAGGGGGGAGGATTTGAACCTCCGAAGGCATACGCCGACAGATTTACAGTCTGTTCCCTTTGGCCACTCGGGAACCCCTCCACAAACTGGAGCTGACGATGGGACTTGAACCCGCAACCTGCTGATTACAAATCAGCTGCTCTACCAATTGAGCTACGTCAGCGCCAAAGAAGATGTGCCTTTACACCCGACTCAAGGACTTTGCAAGCTTTTTTTTATACGGGTAGTATTTTTTTTCTTTTCTTGCTGCGGTTCACCTGATCAGCACTCCGTGTTGAAGTGTCTTCTCATCCCCGCTGACAAGGATTGGAAATTTATACACGAGGCCCGCTTCTGTCCAGCTTTTTTTTCACTTTTTATCAATTTTTTTTTCGAGCCACACCAACTCTATCCAACCCAGCAAGATCTCTCACTATTTCAATTGAGTCGAATGTTGTTTGCTCGGTAAGATAATCACTTATCGTCTTGCCCTGATCCATTCCCATTTCCAGGAACAGCCATCCACCCGGCTTAAGAAGTTTTTCGGCCTCATCAATAACGCGTAATGGAAGCTCTACTCCATTGATTCCGCCGATCAGAGCTTTTCGCGGCTCAAAGGCTGTCACTTCATGAGAAAGCGTTTGATAGTCTGCTTCCCCAATATACGGAGGATTGGAAAAAACGATATCAAAATTTCCGTATTCTGTTTTCAGATCAACAAAATCAGCTTCCTGAAACGAAATGCGTCCATCAACGCCATATTGCTGTGCATTCATACGAGCCTGTGCCAACGCATCAGGACAAATATCCACGGCAAGACCGGTTGCATTCGGATATTCCAGCGCAGCCGTCACTGCCAGTATTCCTGATCCCGTTCCGAGATCAATAAACCGGCATCCCGTCTCTGCAGGGATCCGCTTTAATGCTTCTTCAATCAAATGTTCAGTTTCCGGTCTGGGAACAAGCACTGACGAAGAAACGGAAAACGGTCGCCCATAAAATTCACGCTCGCCGAGAAGGTAGGCAACCGGCTCTCCTTTCCCCCGGCGGGCAACAAGAGGGCGGAGTGTATTCAACTCCGCCTCTATAATAGGTCTCTGTGGGTCCAGGAAGAGATCAAGACGCTCTACGCCCAGTATCTTTGCCAACAAGAGCTGGGCGGACAGCTTAGGCGAATCCACCCCTTTCTGTTCCAAGTAGGTAGTGGTTTTCGCTAAGATACTCCGAACCGTGTTCCTTTCCTGCACCGTGATTCCCCGGCTGACTTTGAGGACAGAACGTCTAAACGTTTATTCGTTGCCAGCCTGCAACTTGAGTGCTTCGGTCTGATAATGACCGACCAGGGCATCAATAATCTCATCAATATCGCCGTCCATGATCGAGTCGAGTCGATACAACGTTAAGTTGATGCGATGATCCGTCATGCGACCTTGAGGAAAGTTGTATGTCCTGATGCGTTCAGACCGGTCGCCTGAACCGACTTGGGAACGTCGATCAGCAGCTTCTTTTTGCAAGCGTTCATCTTCCATCCGTTCGAAAAGGCGAGACCGAAGCACCTTCAAGGCCTTGGCCTTATTTTTGTGCTGCGATTTTTCGTCCTGGCAAATGACGACCAACCCTGAAGGGATATGCGTCACACGAACAGCTGAGTCCGTTGTATTGACGCTCTGTCCACCAGGACCGCTGGATCGAAACACATCGATACGCAGGTCATTCGGATCAATTTGCACATCGACTTCTTCGGCTTCAGGCATGATCGCCACAGTCACGGCAGATGTATGAATTCGGCCTTGCGATTCCGTAGCAGGCACGCGTTGCACGCGATGGGTTCCGGATTCATATTTAAGACGGCTGTACACACTGTCTCCAGCCATGGTGGCAATAACTTCCTTGAATCCTCCGGAATCGGATTCATGTGCACTCATAATTTCCATCTTCCAACGCATGCGCTCCGCGTAGCGTGAATACATACGAAAGAGATCCCCGGCAAAAAGGCTTGCTTCTTCGCCTCCAGTACCGGCACGAATTTCAAGTAAAATATTTTTTTCGTCGAGCGGATCCTTGGGTAACAGCAAAACACGAAGCTCGTCTTCAAGCTTGGGAAGCGTTTCCCGAATTGTTTTAATCTCAGCTTCGGCCATTTCCCGGATTTCAGGATCGCTGTCTTCCAACATTTCCTTATTGTCTTCGAGTTCCGTAGACAACTGCTTAAAACGGCGAAAGACTTTGACGACATCGCTCAAGTCGGAATGGGCTTTCGTCAGCTTGCGATACTTTTCCTGATCGCCATAAACTTCCGGCTTGCTCAATTCATTTTCGAGTTCAACGTACTTGTTTTCAAGGCTTTCCAGTTTGGCAAACATAATCCGCCTCCACGCGGCGCAATGGTCCGGGCCGATGCAAGCCATGCAACAGGTTTACCCGATGCAACGGCAAAAAGGTTACGAAAATACTTACCGACAACGCCACCCCCACCGTGGTCTCAGAAACCATCCGCGGGAGGCGCTTCGGGGCATCGATTCAAACGGCGTCGCATTCACGGCCAAGTGCACCTTTCAGTGCTTCAATGGCCACTTCAAGCTGTTCGTCGTCAGGCTCGTGCGTGGTGAGCAGTTGCATGAAGAGCCCGGGACACGACATGGCCCGGCACACGATGTTGTCGTGGAATTTCCCGGAAAACTTGATGATCTCAAAAGCGACCGAGCTGATAGGGACCATGAGCGCGAGCTTGACGCCAATGATGAAGGCCTGCCGTGCTATTTCATTTTCCGGAGCGTACCAGTTCAAAATAAGTGGCACAAGAAAGGTATACAAGACGATGCTCACGGCCAAAACAAACAACAAGAAGGCCGTGCCACACCGAGGATGCAGACGACTGAACGCGCGCACCGCCTTAGGAGTGAGCGCTACACCCGTTTCATACGCCCAGATGACCTTATGTTCAGCTCCGTGATACTGAAAAACCCTTCGGATATCGGGCAAAAACGAAATGGCGATGACATACGCAAAAAAAATCATCATTTTGAAAAGGCCATCCCACATGTGGAACGTGAGCGACTTTGCGTCACCAGACAGACCGAGCCATCCCATAGCAAGCGAAAAAATATGAGGCACCACGACAAAAAGCCCCAACGCAAATGCAATGGAAGCCGCCATTGTGAGGACAAGCGCCCAGGGTTTCAACTCCCCGCTCTCCTCATCCATGGCTTCTTTGGCTGAATAGTTCAACGCAGAAATGCCGTTAACGAGGGTTTCCAATAATACAGGAAACCCTCGCAGAAATGGCTTTTGCAAAAGCGGCGAACTGGTCAAAGAAAACCAGGGACGCGTCTGGACCACAATTTCGCCATCTGGCTTACGCACAGCTATGGCCAGGCGGTTTTGGGAGCGCATCATCACGCCTTCCATGACGGCTTGACCGCCAACCGATGCCTGAGCCGCCAAAAGCATGCGCAAAATCCAATTCATAGGCAGGTGATCCTTTTTCGAGGTCGTACCACTCCGTCGAGCAAACGAAACTCTATTTGCCCTTACCGAAATTGGCGTACTTTTTCCGGAAGCGGTCAATGCGTCCGGCGGTGTCGATCAAACGCTGCTTGCCCGTGTAAAACGGATGGCAGTTGGAACAAATTTCAACGAGGACTTCTTCGCCTCGGGTTGAAACCACTTCTGATTCCATGCCGCAGTTGCAGCGCATTTTGGCCTTATACACTTTGGGATGAATGTCTTGTTTCATCTGAAAATCTCCTCATTAATCGCATGGCAAAGCGAAATCAGATAACGCCTCTTTCCCGGATTGGCAAGAGGTTTATTCATTTGTTCCATTTTTGAACATCACATATTTTCAATTTCGACTTTCATCCTTTTCCCTGACATGATAGACTGAGAAAGTTAATACTACACGCAAGAAAGGAAATAATCATCTATGCTGCAAATTGAACACAACCCCCCTCTGTCGGCTCTTTTAGAAAAACAAGCCGATACGATTGCCGCGAGAGAACATCTCGATCCCGCGTTTCTCCGCCAGGCCGTTGGGAATGGAACCATGGTCATTTTGGCTAACCCTTCCCACACCAACGTTATGCCGACGGTCATTGGCCAACCCGCTCCCGTTAAAGTCAATGCCAACATTGGCGTATCTCCCTTGGTCAATGACCCTTCTGAAGAAATAGATAAATTGCGCGCCGCCGAGGCCGCTGGAGCGAATGCCGTCATGGATCTGTCGACAGCTGGCGATCTTGCCGCCATCCGTCGATCCATGCTCGCTGCGACAAAACTTCCTTTGGGGACGGTACCATTGTATGCCGTTGCTGAAAAATATATCGCCGAAGACAAAGACCCAAGTGACTTCTCCTTCGAGGAACTCCTTGAAGAAATTCATGCACAAGCCGAGGCCGGCGTCGATTTCATGACCTTGCACTGCGGCGTCACACAACGTGCTGCCTATCTTGGTGCCGAGACCGACCGTACGATGGGGATCGTATCCCGTGGGGGCTCCATCCTTGCCCGCTGGATGCGACGGCATAAAAAAGAAAATCCGCTTTATACCCATTACGATGCCTTGCTCGACATTTGCTGCAAACACAATGTCGTCATCAGCCTGGGTGATGGATTGCGCCCCGGAGCCGGATGCGATGCCGGAGATGCCGCCCAATGGGAAGAAGTCATTATTCTTGGCGAACTGACGAAAAAAGCCCATACTCGCGGTGTCCAAATCATGATTGAAGGCCCTGGACACGTGCCTATGCACCTTGTTCAATCACAAATTCAGGGAATCAAACGTCTGACCGAAAACGCCCCGCTCTATGTGCTTGGGCCTTTGACGACGGACACCTCTCCCGGTCGCGACCACATCGGAGCGGCTATCGGTGGAAGCCTTGCCGCCTATTACGGCGCCGACTTTTTGTGTTATGTCACTCCAGCCGAGCACTTGACTTTGCCCGATGCATCCGATGTCCATGAAGGTGTTCTCGCATCGCGCATCGCCGCACAAACGGCCGAAACATCTTTGGGCCGACCGTGGGCTCTTGAGCGCGAGAAGAAAATCTCTGAAGCGCGCGCGGCTCTCGATTGGAAAACCATGGCGGATGTTTCGCTGGATCCCTGCCTTGTACGCACACGCCGTGAACCCCATGAGACGCATGAAGAATGCGCGATGTGCGGTAAATTTTGCGCAGTTAAAATGCTCAAAGATCAACCTGCAACTGAACCGTCACACCAAGCAGGCACAATGCCTCAGCATTGTGCAAAGCACCGTTAACGACATCATTCAAAGGAACACGGACCTGGAGGGATCATGTTCACACTCGTGCTTATCCGACATGGCCAAAGCCAATGGAACCTTGAAAACCGGTTCACCGGATGGACCGATGTCGGGCTGACCGATCAGGGAGTTCAGGAAGCCCATAGCGGAGCCAAACTGCTGCTTGATGGCGGTTACACCTTTGATAGCTGCTATACGTCGGTACTCAAACGAGCCGTCAAAACGCTGGATATCGTACTTGAAAGCATGGATCTTATGTGGTTGCCCGTCACCAAAACGTGGCGTCTCAACGAACGCCACTATGGTGCACTGCAAGGGCTGAATAAGGCCGAAACTGCAGCAAAGTACGGAGACGAGCAAGTGTTCACCTGGCGACGCAGCTACGACACTCCGCCCCCAGCGCTGACTTCGGATGATGATCGCTATCCCGGCCATGATCGGCGATACGCTGATTTATCTTCGGACGAACTCCCACTGACCGAGTGCCTTAAAGATACAGTCACTCGCGTCATGCCGTATTGGCACGATGTTCTTGCTCCGGAAATCAAGACTGGCAAACGACTGCTCGTTGCGGCGCATGGTAATTCTCTGCGCGGTCTCGTCAAATATCTCGATGATATGACAGACGACGCCATAACCGGGCTGAATATTCCGACCGGTGTTCCTTTGGTGTATGAACTTAACGATGATTTGACGCCTATCAAGCACTTTTACCTGGGAGACCCGGACGAGATCGCCAAAAGCATCAACGCCGTGGCCAATCAGGCCAAAGCCCAATAAAACTCTTCAACATACGCCTTCCCCGGCCCTCCCGGGGAAGGCTTCTGTTCTCATGAAATCCGAAATTACTGCTCTGCTTCTCGATTGGTTCAATCGAAACAAACGTCCTTTGCCCTGGCGAACTGCCTACGATCCCTACCATGTTTGGATATCGGAGGTTATGCTCCAACAAACTCAGATGGATCGGGTCGTAAATTATTTTGAACGATTCATTCTTCGTTTTCCTGACATTATGACACTGGCTCACTCCCACGAAGACGATGTACTCAAACAATGGGAAGGCCTTGGGTACTACTCCCGTGCACGCAATCTTCAGAAAGCCGCTCAAGAACTCCATCGCAACGGCTTCACCACTGTGCCCGACGATCCCGCCGTGCTCCGGACTCTTCCGGGCATCGGCGACTATACGGCCGGGGCCATCCTCAGCATTGCGTTCAATCGCCCGGTACCGGCTATCGATGCCAATGTCATGCGCGTCTTCGCACGTCTCTTCGACATTGACACGCCCATTAAGGAACGGCCTGGACGCCAACGCGTTCAAGAACTCGTTACGGAGTTGATTCCACAAGATAACGCGAGAGATTTCAACCAAGCACTGATGGAGTTCGGCGCCGTTATTTGTCGTCCGAAAACGCCACAATGCGATACCTGCCCACTGCTTCGACATTGTGAAGCCAAACGTCTCGATATTTTGACGGATCGTCCTGTGTTGACTCCTTCCCCCGAGATTATTCGCCTCAACGTTTGCACAGGAGTTCTTTCACATAACGGATCGATTTATATCCAAAAACGTTTGCCACAGGGTGCCTGGGCCAATCTTTGGGAGTTTCCGGGAGGCCGCATCGAAGAGGGGGAGACCCCGGAAGCGGCAATTATCCGAGAATTCATGGAAGAAACAAGCTATACGACGCAAGTGGACCGCAAAATAGGCATTATCAAACATGGATACACGAAGTACCACGTTACACTGCATTGTTTTCATCTGCGTCTCGACCACCCGACGAACGCCAGTCCTCCGCCTCCTGTCCTGACGGCAGCTACGGCTTCGCACTGGTTGCCGTTCGACAAACTCGCAACGTTTGCCTTCCCCGCCGGACACCGTAAACTCATGGATATCCTGAAACGGGAAGCCAATGTATTGCAGTGGTAGGCTTCTCGTCTGAAAACCGTTACGCCGGAGGCCGAAGAATACTTCCTCTCCGGCTTCCGGCGCAACATCAAACAGCGAGGAGAGCTTGACGAGCAGATGTCGACATTTCTCCCTCGCTAAGCAATGCGTTGTAAAAGCTTACCGCACGAGGGAACCTCGGTATTCATCGAGGTCCGACAATCCTAGTTCTTGGCCAAGTGCTTCCACTTCATCAACGAGGTTGAAGGCAAAATCAGGACGAAAGAAATTGGCTGTTCCAACTTGGACAGCGCTCGCTCCAACAAGTAGAAATTCGTACACATCCTCCGCCGAAGCAATACCGCCCAGCCCGATAATAGGGATGGAAACGGCCTGTGCGGCCTGATAAACACAGCGCAAGGCGACTGGCTTGATGGCCGGACCGGATAGGCCTCCGATAATATTGGCCAGTCGCGATTTCCGCGTATGGATATCGACACTCATTCCACTCAGCGTATTAATCAACGATAAGCAATCGGCACCGGCCGCTTCCACGGCTTTCGCGATGGATGCAATATCAGCCACGTTGGGACTAAGCTTGACGATGACAGGTGTATTTCCCGCCTTGGCTTTGACAGCTTCCGTAACCGCCGCAGCCATGGCCGGGTTCTGACCAAAGAGGATCCCCCCAGCTTTCACATTGGGGCACGAGATGTTGACTTCAAGAGCGGCAATGCCCTCCTCGCTGGAGAGAATAGCAGCAAGTTCGGCAAATTCAACGGCATCACATGCATAGAGATTGGCAATAATGGCCGTATCGTTATACGGCAATAAAGGGAGTTTTTCCTTCAGGAAGACTTCAACACCGCAATTTTGCAAGCCAATGGCGTTGAGCATGCCTGCTGGAGTCTCGGCGATGCGCGGCATGGGATTCCCGGTTCTCGGTTTGAGGGAAAGCCCCTTTACCGCAAGGCCACCAAGCTTTTTGAGGTCGCCATACGGAACGAATTCAAGACCATATCCGAAAGTTCCCGAAGCCGTAATAATGGGGTTGGAAAGTTCCATCCCTCCAAGCGTGACGCGTAAGTCCATTTATTCCCCCTCGTCGAAACACAACTCTGTAGACCAGAAAACCGGTCCCTTGGTGCAGACCTGGGTATATTGCCCTTCGGTCGTCTTACAAACACAACCAAGGCACGCCCCAACACCGCAGGCCATTTTGTTTTCAAGCGACAGTTGCGCACGAGCACCACAGGCTTCGGCAATGCGTTTCACCGTTCGTAAAAATGGTGTCGGTCCGCATGCTAAAACAAGTCCATCGGCATGATCGCGAATATGTGTTTCCATATCCGCTATGAAAACATCAAGATCGGAGGGCTCATGTTCCTGACAGGCGGTTTTCAACGAACACGTTTCCAGTGAATCAAAGGGATAACAAGACAATGGGATGCGATGACCAAATAACAGCGTCAAATTTTCTGGATTCGGGTGTGTTTCGCTATACAAGGCAAAAGGAGCCAACCCGACCCCACCGGCAAGCATGAGCGTCTTTGTGTCAGCTTCGACGGCAAATCCATTACCGAGTGGCCCCCACAAAGTAAGCGTGTCTCCCGGGGAAAGTTCAAGCAAATCTCGCGTTCCACAACCCACGACTTGAAAAAAAATCTCAAGGCTGGATTCACTGATCCGATGAATGGAAAACGGTCGGCCCCACAAAGGACGGCTTGACCACGACGGACGTCGAATCATGACAAATTGGCCACCCAAAGCGGACGAGATTCCTGGATTTTCGAGTTCAAGTACATAAAAGCCATGGTCGTCGCCAAGTGGACCATACGGAGAAAGGCGCTGCACGACGACATCGGCGCACAAGGGGTTGTTCATTTGATATCCTCAAGGTAAATGCTTAACGTTAGTAGAAATGCCTGTACTATACTTGCAAATGACGGAAAAGCCCCGAACCGCGTAGAACCTGAAATCTGAATACGCCTTTATCCACAGGCTTTCTTGAATTTCATAGCATAAACGCGTACTTTTCATCTGCGATTTTTTGCTCACTCCCTAATTTCGAGGACCAACGGCACTCTTGGACTCATGCGAAGGATCTGGACCAAGCTTACAGCAATATTCCGTGCCTTCAACCCCTGTGCGCCCCACGTAAAGGAATGTTTCTCATGACGGATTCTCCCCAGAAAAGTGCTGCAAGAAGCACGGCATTAAGCAATAAACTCAAAATATTTCATCAGGGTCAGAACATTTACCGCGTTGGTCAACCTAGCAATGTCGCATACATGATCAAAAGCGGTAAAGTCTCTATCTATAAAATCGTCAATAACAAGCGTGTTGTGACGGCGACACTGGGGGCAGGACAAATTTTTGGTGAGATGGGTGTCATTTCCGGAGAAAAGCGCACAAGTAACGCCGATGCCTTGGAATACAGCGAGGTACTCATCCTGGATCAGGCAGTTCTGCATACCTTGCTGCTCAAAAGCCCGCGCCCTGTTCAAATCATTACTGGCTACCTTGTCGAGCGTGTCAAATCGCTCAATGAACGCATCACCGACAGGCCATCGGGAAATGTCTACCTCAGTGCGTGTCAGATTCTAGCTCTCCTATACAAAGCTGCCCAGAACGCCCCAGGGGGGCGAACCAAAACCCAGACCGTTGAACTCAGTTATGTTGAAATCAGCAAAAGCATCAAAGAAATCTTACTCATTTCGCAACTTGAAATCGATGAACTGTTTGATCGTCTGGAAAAGTTGACTGTCATCGAGTTTGTGGACATCAAAGGCGCATTCTATAAAACCGACCCCTTGCTTGGCACCAAGAAAAAAACAACGGATTATATCAAAGACCGCACAGTTTTTATTCCGGATGTCGATAAGCTCATGGTCGTCGCACGAAATATGTTCAAGGATATGCCCGCTGAACAGTTCCCGTTTCTCAGCGATCTTGAATTTATCGATATTGGACGTTTTTCCGACATGGTCGGTTCTACACCGGAAATGATCTATAAAAAAATCGCATATCAGGAGATTCCTCCCTCTCTCTTTTTCTTTCACAAATCCGATATTACCGCCTTCGCCAAAGAAAAAGGTCACGACTACTTCCAACGAGCGCGAAAACCCCGAATGAAGGCTTCGGAACTTGAAACTTTGGACGACATTGAGGGTATTGATGATTCCACGCTGGAAGATGCCCTTGCCAAAATGAGTTTCCACAAATTGCCTCTCCTCGTGTCTCTTGCCGGAGGGGGAGCCAGAGAAAAAATATTGGCCAATCTTTCGAGAAAAATGGTAACGATTGTTCAGGATGAGCTTTCTACCAATCCCCATTACGACGAATCAGCCGCATATGACGCCGAGGAAGAATTGATCGACATCATCAAAGAACTCAAAGGGATTCGAAAGTGAACGTCGCGACCGTCATCGGCATTTTTTTCGGTATAAGCATTCTTGCAACTGCCACCTATTTTTCAACTGACAATGTCCGTGTCTTTTTAAATTTGCCCGGGGTGGCCATTGTGCTCGGTGGAACGCTTGCGTCCACGTTTATCTGCTTCCCTCTCAAGGAAGTGATGCGCGTTTCAAGCACATTTCTCATGGCACTCAAACGTGAAGAACTTCCCATCGGAAATTATATCGACGCAATTGTTTCTATTGCACGGGAGGCGTCATCCAAGGGCAAAGTTCACTTGGAAAAAAGCCTTCCCGGCATTGAGAACGAATTTTTGAAACATGCCCTACAAATGCTCGTCGATGGATATAGCGCCGATGAGATCAAAGAAATTCTCGATACTCGCATAGAACAAACCTATGAGCAGGAAATTTCGTCTGCAAGCATTTACCGAACCATGGCCAACTTATCCCCGGCGTATGGAATCATCGGGACGCTCATCGGACTTATCGGTATGATGCAGTCCATGGGGAGCGACATCAGCAATATCGGCCCACAAATGGCCGTTGCCCTGACAACAACATTGTACGGCATCCTCTTTGCCAATATGCTCTTCTTGCCTATCGCCATCAAAGTGGAAAAACGCATTGATGAACGCGTGTTACTCATGCATGTCATTCGTGACGGTGTGCTTTTTATTAAAGACAAGACTCCGGCAGCCATTGTTCTCGATAAGCTGAGGGCCTACTTGCCTCCAAGGCGTTGGGCATCCATCGAAAATAAAAAATAGCTGATTGAACGCATCATGCGCAGAGTACAGCGCACGATGAAAACGTTGTATTTATTGCACACCAAGCAGGAAAAGACACAGAGCTTCTTGTCATGACCAAACTGTCAAAATTGCGCAAAAATCATCATGATACCGGAAACTGGCAACTCAGTCTGGCTGACATGATGACGTTGCTTCTGTGTTTCTTTGTCATTTTACTCTCAGTTTCTCAGTTTGACCCTTCGCGTTTTGAAGAAGTCGCGCAATCGATGGAAAAGGCTATGCAGAAAAAAAAGGGGCAAACAACTCCAACACCACAACCGCAAGTCAAAGTCACGCCAACTCCAATTCCGGTTATTCAAGCAACTAACCAATTCAGAGCTCCTATTTCATCCAAGGAACGAATGAAGAGTTTGCCCGAATTAAAAAATGAACTTTCGCGCAAGCTCGTATCTCAGAAAGATGTTGTTGAAATTCATGCCCGCAGGAACGTTGTTGCTATTGATCTGCGTGGTTCGGCATTCTTCAATTCAGCGAGTGCAGACCTTGCCAAACCAGCCGTCAACATACTCAAAAATATCGCAAATTCACTTGTCGGTTTGCCATATATTATTACTGTTGAAGGCCATACCGATGATGCTCCGATTACATCGTGGATCTATCCCTCAAACTGGGAATTATCTGCGGCAAGAGCCAGTCGTGTCGCACGCTTTCTTATTGAAAGCGGGATCCCCAAAAACCATATCAAAGTTCTTGGATTAGCAGATACGGTTCCCCTTGTTCCCAACCTCGACACCAATGGCGTTCCTATTATGGAGAATCGGGCTCGCAATCGTCGTGTTTCCATCCTGGTCAGTCCTCAAAGCGTCTCGCAATAGCGTTCTTGGACCGCTCTTCTATGTCTCCATCACCATCCGACCATCGCACTCACGAGGATGAATTCGTCCAAATTAAAGGGATCTTCTCAAAAATGTCGGAACAGGACTGCATACCAGGCCAAGCCAACACACAATCCAAGCTCTGGTTTGGAAAAAGTATTGATGCCGATACGGTAATGTTACAAGAACTTGATGCCAACCAGACACCGACCGGGACACAGATCGTCAAAAAGCGAAATGATTTTTTTAGAGAATTCGTGTTGGAACCCGAACTTGGTTACAAATTTCTCACTCAACGGGTTGCACAAGGTGATTTTTATCGCAAACAACAGATGCATGCCGAAGCACAGATTGAATATCAACATGTCCTCAAAATCGACGTCGAGAATATACGTGCCATGTTCGGCCTTGGGCTCGTGTATCTCTCGATGAACCAGACGGGGAAGGGAAAATATATCTTTAAACGTCTCGTCGCACTCGATGAGAGCTTTGAAGAACAACACAAGCATCTCTTCAATGAATTCGGCATTGGATTACGCAAAAAAGGCCTCTACAATGAAGCGCTTGAATATTACTCTCGGGCCTTCGCTTTAAGCCCCGATGATGAACATCTCTGTCTCAACATGGCTCGGGCCAGCTTTGAAAAAGGCGCGTTTGACGATGCCTTTCTTCATCTCAAAAAATCCTGCGAGCTGAATCCTCACTTTGAACAAGCCAAAATGTTTGTGTCCTACCTTAAAAAAGCGGGACATGCCCCAACTGACCCGGAACTCGCCAATTTTTTTGGAATTCGCCCACGAAAAAGACGAACTCGTCAACGAACATCGCGCATGGATTGATGGACAGAGGGGAAGAAGCAAGTACGTTGTGGTGCCTAAATATCTTTCCGGGACTGTGACGCCGTCTTTGAACACCTCCGAGACTCATCTGGTCGATGGGTGCTTGGCGCCCAATCCATTCCAAATATTTTTTTAAACAATACCTTGGCCTCTTCAAAATGAGAATTCATCTCCAGGCATCGCGTGATATGGACGTTGGAGTTCTGCAAATCGCCAAGGATATAATATGCCTTGGCTATGTTGTAATAGATATTCTCGTCGTCCGGGGTGAGCTGTAGTGCTTGCTGATAGGCGTGGAGCGCACCGGGAAGGTCGCCAAGTCGCCTGAGCTTAACTCCTAATGAATTGAATGGATTCGGTGTTTTATTATCGTATTTGAGAATATCGACAAACGCTTCTTTGGCTTCCTCTAAGCGGTTGAATTCGGCAAAAATCTCTGAAGCTTTCTGCAAATAGTAGCGATAATTTTCCGTATCGCTTTTTGCCATATATGCCTCTGCAAGCCCTTTATAGGCATCAGCATATAAATCATTTATTTTAATAGCTTTTTTAAATGCTACAATTGCTTGTCCATAATTTTGCTCTACCAACATTCTGCATCCTAAGTCGTAGAACTGCTGGGCTTCATTGTGTTCGGAGACAATTTCTTCGAACGCTTCAATGGCATCATCGTATTCACCAAGTTTTAACAGTTCTCGAGCATCGCTGAGCTGCTCTTCCTCAATTTCGTTGATGCGATCGATTTGCAATGCCCATGAAAGGTGACGCTTGTACGTCTCAAGAGAATATGGTCGGAGAATATACCCATCACAGCCAGCTGTAATGGCGTCCAGGACTTTATGCTTGTGTCCCTCATTCGTCACCATAACGACAGGAGTACGTTTGAGTTTCATGTTTTGACGAAGCAGCTTCAGCAACTTAATTCCATCCATGTCTTCCAACATGGTATCAAGCAAAACCATATCAGCTGTTTGGCTATTGAGAAAATCAATAGCCTCTGTTGCACTCGTCAATGCGACAACCTGTCGAGGAGCAAACATTTTGATACTCGTGCGATCAAGACGTAAATGCTCTTCTTTGTCACTCAAGAGTAAGACGGTATTAAACTGTAACGAATAATCTCGCATGGCCATTCAAATAATAGAGTCCTTATATTGCAATCAATTACGCGGCTGCGGCTTGCTGTTGAAGATCATGCACAAGCGCACTTTTCAGATGCCCTAATTCTGGGGCTTTGGGAAGCAAATCCGTCAAGCTCTCCAAATATCCTCGTTCAAGATATATTCGACTGCTCTCCGCAAAATTAAGGTCATACACCCAACTCAAGAGCAGCAGTTTAAAATCATTAACATACTGCATCATACTGTACTCACCAATCGCTTTCTTTTGAATTTGCTCCACAATACAGGATGTAAAACGCTGTGGATTATCTTTCACACCAAGCACGACAACATCACTCTTTTTCCCGTGAGGATCAAAATGCTCCAACATGATACTCACGATATCAAGTTTGTCTGCATCTCTGACAACGCCTACCATCGTTTCCAGTTCATGGCCGGACAAGGGAGGAACACAACGCTTGTTGTGCATGGCAATAGAAGACAAAATATATCCACGCTGGCGACTATCGAACATATCAAGTAAATGTGTTTTTTTGAGAACGGAAACACCAAGAATGCCATGATTTATCGATTCAGAATCCTTAAAAGTTTTAAAACGGCGATATTGAGAAAAGCGACCAATGTCGTGATACAAGGCTGCGACACGGCATAATAAACGAATCTCTTCACTCAACGGCAAAGAATCAAGAATACGCGTCGCCTCTTTCATCACACGAAGAGAATGGTCGTACTTCAGTTCAATGTGTTGAATATCTTCCGTCGATCCCTGACGAAACTCTTCAACGTACTCATCAAATCGTTGAACGAATCCATGGAACTCACAAGACATGTCCTCACCGGAGAACAGCGAGTCAGTGATGTTCATTTTCGTTTCTCCTCGAATTCTTGATCAAGTTTTTTCAGTTCTTCCGGAGGGAGATCGAATTCCTTATCTCTCAAAGGACCTCCCGGCCCGAAAAGGAAACGGAGCATCAGTGCGATAAATGCAAAAATTATCGCAATAAACCCATATTTGAGGACAACAGACCAAAAACCTTCGCTATACCCGGGACCAAAAGGCCACGTGTTGGGAAGACTGACATCGGGGAGGATGCTTTTTGACGCCTGGGCTAAGAACTGCAGCATGATATCATATCTCCATTTTCCCTGTGCGTAAGAGAATAAACACAGTAGGCACCAGGGAAATACAAACTGGCCCACTGGCTGGCAAGGGTGTATCCTGATATTGATTTCGATTTCGAGAGCAGATAGTCTGACTAACAGATGTGTCTTGGCTCTCCTACCCAATTTTTGGGGAGCAATAATTTGCTCTTCTCATATCCGATCACTGTATTGAGACCCTTTTAAGTTGCAAAAAGCATTTTTTTCTATCATAGAAACAAAAGGCATTATGGGCTGAAATGTGGAGGATACAATGCGAGCCTTGGTCGTTGAAGACGATTTTACGAGTAGAAAGCTTTTACAAAAAATACTTTCTCCCTTCGGAGAAGTGGATATCGCCGTTAATGGGCTGGAAGCCATTGACGCGTTTAAGCTGGCTCTGTCCGAAAAGAGGCCATATGATCTTATTTGCATGGACATTATGATGCCTGAAATGGATGGCCAACAAGCCCTCAAACAAGTTCGGGCGATCGAAAAAGAGCGAGATATTGCGCCTTCAGACGAAGTCAAAGTTGTCATGACCACCGCGCTTGATGACCCCAAGAATGTGGTTGAGGCCTATTACAAAGGAGGTGCAACCTCCTATGTTCCCAAGCCGATCGACAAACATATGTTGCTTCATCTCCTGAGAAATCTGAATATTATCGAATAATTCATTCGATCGAAGATATGCATATATCAAAAAAGCCGAAGGCCTTGACCGTCTTCGGCTTGTTGTTTTTGATAGGACATCCCAAACGCGTCGGGAGGATAGTATCATGAAAAAACATCCCCTCTTTATTACTCTGCAGTTTCATAACTTCTGTTCTGCTTTTACTGGCATCAATGACAATGCCAAATCCAAATCACGGAACGAAAAGAGCTCTTTTAACGTGAAGCGCTCCCCGTTTCGTTCTTCGATGTTGCCCAAAGCGGAAAAAACGTCATGCATTTCAACTTCGAGCCTGCCTCAAAACGCTCCAGGTCAACACGGTTTCACGGGCACAGGGATGCTCGGAAGCCTGCTTGCTGGCAGCTTCATTGGGTCTTGGCTGTCCGGAGGGGAATTTACAGGAATAAGCATTGTGGACATCGTTGTTGCGGCGCTTGTTATATTCCTCCTTTTTAAACTGTTTTCCAGAAAACGGCCGCAGCCACCGGAATCTCCCTACGAGACAACAGACCATATCCAAGAAAACACGACGCACGAGGAGAAACATTCTCCACCCCACTCCCCGCAGCAGCCGAGCCAGAACGTTTCTCCACCTCTCGACCCGGAAAAAGAAGCAGACCGCGAAGGATTGGAAACAGCGTACCGTGTTGCCGAATCTATGTGGCAACACTTGGAAACGCCGCAAAAACGACGTCCTGAAGACGGTACTCAGATGCCGGCGGGATTTGGTTCCGAACAAGAAACAACATACGATGCTCATCAATCGCAGACATCGATCAATGCAACGGGTGTGAAGGGATTTGATGAAGATGATTTTTTGCGCGGAGCCAAACTCTTTTATGCCAAGCTCCAGGAAGCATGGGATAGACGGAACCTGGAAGACATCCGTCCATACACAACCAATGAAGTTTTCCAAGAACTCTCTCAACAGGCCAAACAAGATCCTAAGCCGGGTCAAACCGATGTACTTCTTGTTAAAGCCAAGTTGATCAACTTGGAACAAAAGGATGGGGAAACACAGTGTGCGGTACAATATGATGCCATGCTTCGTGAAGATCCAACACAAGAAGCAACAAGCAATGTGAAGGAAATATGGCATTTTGTCCGCAGTGAATCTGCTCCTGGGGCGCTTTGGTTACTTGCTGGAATTGAGCAAGCTTAGATTGTCTTGCCGTCTTACGCTGGGGAGCGCTTTCAAGCCTCCCCAGCGAACAATATCTCACTCAAAATATCTGTAATCCGTTGACCACAAGGTCGTGCTTCAATTTTGATCGGAGGCCTTTACTGACGGGACCAGGCGCACCGTCCCCGATGGGCTTTCCATTGTATGTTACAATGCTCAACGCATCGGCGGTGGTTCCAAAAATAATAAATTCCCGAGCAGCGTAAATTTCTTCTTCCGATATAGTATGATAGCGGACGTCCATATCCTCTGAAGCTA
Source organism: Desulfovibrio inopinatus DSM 10711 (assembly GCF_000429305.1). Classification (NCBI taxonomy): domain Bacteria; kingdom Pseudomonadati; phylum Thermodesulfobacteriota; class Desulfovibrionia; order Desulfovibrionales; family Desulfovibrionaceae; genus Desulfovibrio; species Desulfovibrio inopinatus. The sequence continues at coordinate 158,669 of NZ_KE386878.1, read as the reverse complement.
ATTCCAGCGCACGCATAAGCGTTGTGCCGGTCAGCGAATTGGTCATTTCCGGAATCACAAAGACACCATCTGCATCCACAATACAGACATTTTCGGTTGCGCCTTCAGCCAAAAAACCTTTTTCATCGAAGCACAGCGGGAAATCCGCTCCCTTAGCGTTGGCTTCTTTTTTCATGAGGACATTAGGCAGGTAATCAATAGATTTGATTTTGGCTAAATAGGTTTGTTTGGCTGGAATCGAGGCACGAATAGCACTCACACCACGAGTATAGATGGATTCCGCACGAGGAGTATATCGATAGGCCGCAATGTACAAACTCGTTGTTGGACATTCTTTGGGATCAATGCCGAATCCACCGGGCCCCCTGCCCAGCAAGACACGTAAAAGTCCGGTGCGTTCTTCCCCAGCTCGTGCAAGCTCGACGATAAATTCTTCGAGTTCTGAAAAGGAGCATGGCGGCTCAAGATCAATGGCTCGTGCAGACCGCTCCATGCGCTCCACGTGTTCACGCAACTGATAGAGGCGCCCCCCAACGTATTTCAACGTTTCGAACACTCCATCCCCGCGGTGAACAAGGTGGTCGTCCAACGGGAGCAGCATGAGTGCCGGATCCTTGCAAATACACCCCACTCGATGTTCGTAAAACGCTAACACCTTATCACCTCCCGGTCGGGGAAGGGAAAGCATGCGATTCAGATAGGTCTGGCTGTCGACGATGGTGGTCATACCCGTTCCTTCTGCCGTTGCATCTGCAACGCTCGGTCTTGAAATGAACGAAGGGCAGGCCCATTCGAAATCATCTTCGAATAGGACTACCCTCCGCATACACAATCATGATCTAAGCATTTTCCACAAAGAGAAAATGCCCATCATGATGGCGTTGATTATCCAAGAAGTTTCTTTTGCAAAAGAATCTCAGCAATCTGGACGGCATTCAAGGCTGCCCCCTTACGAATATTGTCGGCAACAACCCAGATGTCGAGTCCATTTTCCAGGCTGCGATCTTCGCGGATGCGACCCACAAAGACCGGATCCTGCCCTGCAGCGGTCAGCGCCATCGGGTATTCATTATTGCTGGGGTCGTCCATGACAACAATGCCCGGAGCCTTGGACAAAATGTCACGTGCTTCAGCAGCCGTCAATTTGCGTTCTGTTTCGATATTAACCGCTTCGCTGTGGCCGTAAAATACCGGGACACGCACCGTGGTCGCTGTGACCCGGATGCTATCGTCGCCCATGATTTTCTTCGTTTCCAGCATCATCTTTTCTTCTTCAAAGGTATACCCATCGTCGAGGAAACGATCGATGTGCGGCAAACAGTTGAATGCAATACGATGCGCATAAACATTCACAGGGATATCGCGATTGTTGTACATGGCACGAACCTGACCATCGAGTTCATCAATGGCTTTCTGCCCGGTTCCGGACACGGCCTGGTAGGTCGAGACAACAACGCGCTTGATGCGGGCAGCGTCATGAATCGGTTTCAGTGCAACCACCATTTGAATGGTCGAACAATTGGGGTTGGCAATGATACCTTTGTGGTTATCGAGATGGTCAGGGTTCACTTCGGGCACAACCAAGGGAACTTCCGGATCCATGCGCCACGCACTTGAATTATCAACAACAATACAACCCGCTTTTGCAGCATGGGGAGCAAAGGTTTTGGATGTACCTCCACCGGCGGAAAAAAGAGCCAAGTGAACGCCCTGAAAGGAATCTTCTTTCAATTCGGAGACAGGGAGTTCCTGACCTTTGTAAGGGACGGTTTTACCAACTGAACGTGAAGACGCCAGGGGAATAACCTTCGTTGCAGGGAAATTACGCATTTCGAGCGTCTTCAGCATTTCTCGGCCAACAGCGCCCGTGGCTCCGGCAACTGCCACCACTAATTCGCTTGCCATGTTCCTCTCCTTTCTATGGGAGGCTCCAACAATGGAGTCTCTAAATGATGATAGACGATACGCGGCTTCGCCGAACATTCCCTTACGGTGCTTTCTCCGCCTACGGCCGATTTCGTCTTTTTCCGTCTTTTCCGATATCGCCGAACTCGTCCGCAAGCAGTGCGACAACGGCCCGGTCGGCTTCAAGAAACGGCAACAGCGGTAACTGTCGTGGACGTTTCCAGCAGAGTTTCTGTCCTTCAAGCGCTTGGGGTTCTCCCGTGAACGCATGAACGTGAAAAAAATGCAGGCGAACCGCTACGTGGGCATAGCAATGCGTTATTTCTCGCCAAAAGGCAAACGTATCTACAGCAATACCGAGCTCTTCATGTAATTCGCGACACAATGCAGTGGAAAGCGCTTCACCCGGTTCCACCTTTCCACCGGGGAATTCCCATGCTCCAGCCTGCGATTTTCCGGGGGGACGAGTCACCGCAAGAATCTCTCCATGACGCCACAACACCCCTGCAACGACATCGATATACCGAGAAGACGATGACATCCTCACTCCGCTCCTAAGGCTTCCCGTTGCATTTCCAGGCGTTTCATATCGCTTTCAAGTGCATCCATACGCTCAAGGAGTTGTTCACTCTCTTCTCCCAGCGCATGATACGATTTACTCAGTTCCGTAAATCGGGCGGCATCGGCATATGTATCCGGATCAGCCATAATCTCTTCCATCGATGTTTGTTCCGCAAGAACGGTTTCTAAACGAACTTCGAGCTTTTCATATTCCGAGCGCAGTGGTTTCAGTTGACGATATATAGCATTACGCTCTTCGGCAATGCGACGTTTTCGTTCTTTATCATCCTTGCGTCCACCAGGACGCCCAGAATCGGTCGCGGTGTTTTGTCCATCGTCAGCCAAGGAACAGGCCCCAGCCGCTTCCTCCTTGAGCGCACGTTCATAATCGGCAAATCCACCCAGATGAACATCCACTCCATGAGGGCTTATGGCCCAAACTTCTTCAGCAACTTCCGACAACAAGTATCTATCGTGAGCAACAAATAAAATTGTTCCTTCGAAATCCAGCAACGCCTGCACCAGCCCTTCACGACTTTCCAGGTCGAGATGGTTGGTCGGTTCGTCCATGACGAAAAAATTCGATCGGGACAAGAACAGACTTGCCAGAACAAGCCGGCTTTTTTCTCCTCCGCTCAAACTCGCCACTCTTCGTTCAAAAAAAGACTCGCCGAGTAAAAACAATCCGAGGACTGAACAGAGTTCTTCATGCGTGGTCTTCGGGTCGGAAAGGCGTTTTATTTCCGACATCACCGTGGCTTCTGTATTGAGAATTTCCGTCTGATGCTGGCTAAAATACGCCATGTCGGTATTCGAACCCATTCGAATTTGTCCGGACCACGGTTTCAGATGTCCGCTAATGAGTTTGAGCAGTGTTGTTTTCCCGGCACCGTTTTTCCCAACCAGTGCCACTTTCTGACCACGGTACAGATTGAATCCGAAATTCGACCAGAGTGGCTTTGTGGGTTCAAAGCCGAATTCAAGCTCGGCAACGGATAAAACTGTTTTGTCGCTACGTCGAGGTTGTGGCAAACGAAATGCAAGTGTCTTTGGTGCTTTCGTTGCCGCTTCCTGCATTTTCGCAAGTTCTTCGCCAAGGCGTTCCGCATTTTTGAGCTTGCTTTGTGCCTGTCGAGCTTTGGTTGCTTTGTATCGAAACCGATCGACAAACATCATTTGCCGTTTGATACGTGCTTCCAGATTGGCGGCTTCACGCATCCGTTGCTCCTCGGTCTCTTTTCTCCAGGCAAGAAATTCTGTTAAATTCCCGGAACGATAAATCGGTCTTTCTTCTCCAAGAAATAACGTCGACGTTCCGATGCGATCCAAAAAGATTCGATCGTGAGCAACAAAGACCAAGACACCTTTGTAACACAAAAGGTATTGTTCCAACCATTCCACGGCTTCAAGATCAAGGTGGTTGGTCGGTTCGTCAAGAAGGAGAATATCGGCTCCAGCAACGAGAACACGAGCGAGCTTGGCCCGTTCGCGCCATCCCCCACTGAGATGCCGTACTGGTTCGGCTTTGGTTTTGTCTTCAAATCCCAACCCGTTCAGAATGGCCATGGCACGATGTTCGGGATTGTACCCAAGCATTGTTTCCAGCCGCGTTTGTTCTTCCGATAAGGCTGCTAATGTCCGTTCATCCTTGGCAGCCACGGCTTTATGCCACTTTTCCCAAAAGGTACTCCATGAGGGAAGACCGGACAGGACGAAATCGCACAAATTCGTTTCAAGATCTTTTTCCGTCAGTTCCTGAACAACATACCCAAGCCGAGCACCGGCCGAAAGGCTGATTCGGCCGGCATCGGCTTCAGATTCCCCGGCAATAAGCCGCAAGAGTGTACTTTTTCCGCAACCATTCGGTCCAACAACACTCACGCGAGAACCAGCCGCGATCTCCAGGCTAAAGTCGCGCAGGACATCACGGCCGCCAAAGCTTTTTGTCAGGGATTGAATACTAATTTTGGCCATAGCCTAGATCTGCTCAACGACCTTCTGGCCCATTTCACGGCACCCAATAAGGGTTTTCCCCGATTCCATGATGTCGCCAGTACGGTATCCGGCATCAAGCACGGCCGATACAGCATTTTCCACGGCCGCAGCTTCCTCTTCCAACGCAAAAGAAAAACGCAACATCATGGCGATGGACAAAATCGTCGCCAACGGATTGGCTTTATCCTGATCTGCAATATCCGGAGCCGAACCATGGATAGGTTCGTACAGCGCCAGTGTGCCATCCCCCATGGATGAGGACGGCAACATGCCGATGGAACCGGTGATAACAGCGGCTTCGTCGGAGAGGATGTCACCAAACAGGTTTTCCGTCACAATAACATCGAACTGTCCGGGATTTTGCACAAGCTGCATCGCTGCGTTGTCCACATACAGATGCGACAATTCGACATCGGGATAATTTTTGGATTCGTCGATGACGATCTCACGCCAGAGCTGGGAAACATCGAGAACATTGGCCTTATCGACCGAGCAAAGACGCTTGTTGCGCTTTTGAGCAGTCTCGAATCCAATCTTGGCGATACGACGAATTTCGGACTCGGAATAGACCATGGTGTTAAAGCCAAAGCGCTCACCGTTACGCACTTCCTGACCGCGAGGCTCACCAAAGTAGGCGCCACCGGTCAATTCACGAACGACCAGAACATCAAGGCCATCACGAACGACATCTGGATGCAAACGGCAGGCATTTTTGAGCTGGGGGAACAACTTGGCCGGGCGAAGGTTGGCGAACAGCCCCAATGCCTTACGGATGCCAAGCAGGCCTTTTTCCGGACGAATTGCAGGATCAATCGTATCCCACTTGGGACCACCGACTGCTCCGAGCAGAACAGCATCGGCTTCCTTGCATGCAGCAACCGTCGCGTCAGGCAGAGGGACGCCTTCGGCATCAATGGCTGCACCACCGATCAGGGCAGACGTCGTGGTAAAGGTGTGACCATATTTTTTTCCGACAGCATGCAGAACCAAAACGGCCTGTTCCACAATCTCCGGTCCAATACCGTCGCCCGGAAGGAGGCAAAGAGAAAATTGCATAATCGTATTCCTTAAATTGTTATAAACAGGACGCGGTCCTTCAAGGACCGCGTCCGAAACAGTTCTGGCAACACTTGGCTAGGCGCTGGCTAACCGATTTTTTACATATGGTACCAGCCCACCCTGATTCAAAATTTCCTGCATGAATGGGGGAACCGGTGCAGTCTTGATTTCAATGCCTTTGGTCAGGTTTTTGATAACCCCAGCTTTCGCATCAATTTCAAGTTCGTCGCCGTCGTCAATTTTGTCGATATCGTCGCCGAGTTCAAGCAGAATCAGCCCCATATTGAAGCCGTTTCTGTAAAAAATTCGGGCAAAATTTTTGGCCAACACCACTGGAATGCCCGCACCAAGGATGGCCAGAGGGGCATGCTCACGCGAAGAGCCGCACCCAAAATTTTCATCGGCAACCATGATGTCGCCTTTGGAAACGCGCGACACCCATCCGGCTTCAAGGCCTTCCATCAGACTTTTGCCGAGAACTTCGGTGTCCGTGGAGACCAGGAACCGGGCCGGAATGATGGCGTCCGTATCGATATGCGCGCCCACTTTATGGACTTTTCCCTTATACATGTGATCCTCCATTGGTCCCTTGGGCGGTTAGATGTCTTTCGGGTGGGTCAGATGTCCGGTGATGGCACTTGCCGCGGCAACAGCCGGGCTGGCCAAGTACACTTCACTTTCCAAGCTGCCCATACGTCCCTTGAAGTTACGGTTCGTCGTGGCCACAGCGCGTTCGCCGCCAGCCAGAATCCCCATATGACCACCTAAACAAGGACCGCATGTCGCAGGACCGACAACAGCATCGGCTTCCATAAAGGTTTCAATCAGTCCTTCTTTGAGCGCCTGCTTCCAAATGGCCGGCGTCGCGGGCAGAACAATGAGGCGAACGTTTTTATTCGCCTTCTTGCCTTTCAAGATGGCAGCAGCTTCACGCAAGTCTTCAATGCGGCCATTCGTGCAGGAACCGATGACAGCCTGATCAATGGTGATATCCGTGACATCTTCCACCGGTTTGACATTGTCGGGCAAGTGCGGACAAGCAATTTGCGGAGAAAGATCGGAGACGTCAATGGTCACTTCGCGGGCATAGACGGCACCTTCATCAGGAGTAAGCAGTTCCGTATCGTTGCGCCCGGCCTGCTTGGTGTACTCCAACGTTTTGGCATCAACCGGGAAGATACCGGCTTTGCCTCCGGCTTCGATGGCCATATTGGCAATGGTCATACGACCTTCCATGCTCAGTGCATCCACGACCGGACCGACAAATTCAAGCGCCATATAGCGAGCGCCGGAAACGCCGATTTCGCCAATCAGTTTGAGGATCAAATCTTTGGCATAGACATGTTTGGGCAGCGTCCCGGTAAATTCTACCTTGATGCACGGTGGTACCTTGAACCAGGTTTTACCCAGTGCCATGGCTCCAGCGATATCTGTCGAGCCCATGCCTGTCGCAAATGCACCGAGGCCACCGTATGTGCACGTATGGCTATCGGCACCGATGACGACATCATACGGGCCAACCAGGCCGATTTCAGGCAGCAGTGCGTGTTCAACTCCAACATTGCCGCCTTCGTAGTAATGGGTAATTCCCATCTTCTTGGCAAAATCACGCACGACTTTGACCTGTTCGGCCGAGTCGATGTCTTTGTTGGGTGTGAAATGGTCACACACAAGGGCTATTTTATCTTTATCGAAGACTTCCTTGGCTCCCATACGCTCAAATGACTTGATTGCCAAAGGAGCTGTGATGTCGTTGGCCAAAACAAGCGACACTTTACAGGACACAATCTGTCCGGCGCCGGTCACTTCGTCTGTCGTGTGCTTTTGCAGGATTTTTTCTGCCATAGTACGCGGCATTAGCGTTCCTCCTCTTTATTTACCAGGCTATTCAAGGCGTTGATATACGCATTGGCACTGGCCACAATGATATCGTCGTGAGAACCCCGTCCCACTGCGGTTCGACCATTTTCCTCAACCCGCACCGTCACTTCACCTTGGGCGTCAGTTCCACCGGTTATGGCGTTAACGGCATATTGCAAGAGTGTCGGAGTACGGCCGGTCATTTCTGCTATAACTTTAAAAGCGGCGTCAACCGGTCCGGCGCCGAAATTGGTATGCTTTTTTTCAACGCCGTCAACTTTCATCACAACAGCCGCATTCGGCGGCATGGGCGTATTTCCAGAATGCACGGCGATGTATCCGAGTTCGAACTTCTTGTCGGCTTTCTCTCCTCGGTAGACCTTCTCCAAAATCAATGCTTCGACATCTTCGTCATAGATTTTGGCTTTCCGGTCGGCCAATTCTTTGACAGCCTCAAAAACCGTATTGAGATTTTCTTCTGTCAGCCATTTGAATCCCAACTCTTCGACTTTCGATTTCAAGGCATGGCGGCCCGAATGCTTGCCAATAACCAAATCGGTTCCCTTGCGACCGATGCTTTCGGGAGTCATGATTTCGTAGGTCTGCCGATTCTTGAGCATTCCGTCTTGGTGAATGCCGGATTCGTGAGCAAACGCGTTGCCACCGACAATGGCTTTATACGGCGGAATGGGCTGCCCGATAATGTGTGACAACAAGCGACAAGACGGAAAAATCTCATTTATTTTAATGTTATTTTTCAAATTGTATGTGTCACGACGTGTGTCGAGTGCCATAATGAGCTCTTCCAATGCGGCGTTTCCGGCACGTTCTCCGATCCCGGTCAGCGTGACTTCAGCCTGTCTGGCCCCGGCATGAATAGCAGCCAAAGAATTGGCTACCGCCAACCCGAGGTCATTATGGCAGTGTACGCTGATCGTGGCTTTGTCGATATTGGAGATGTTCTTTTTCAAATATTGAATCAATTCCGAATATTCATGCGGCTGAATGTATCCGACCGTATCGGGAACATTGATCGTCGTCGCACCGCAATCAATCACTTCAGTAAAAATTCTTACGAGAAAATCCCAATCTGAACGAGAAGCATCTTCCGCTGAGAATTCGACATTTTTCGTCAAGGATACTGCATGGGAAACAGCCGCCTTGGCCATTTCAACAACCTGATCAGGCGTTTTGCCCAATTTGTGTTTCATGTGAATTTCAGAAGTCGCAATAAACGTATGAATGCGCGGATACTTCGCTTCTTTGACAGCCTCGTAAGCCCGGTCAATATCGTTTTTAAGCGCCCGGCACAAACCGGCAACCTGCGGTTTGGTTACAGCCGCGGCAATGGCCTGTACGGCTTCGAAATCTCCCTCACTGGCAGCAGGAAACCCGGCTTCGATGATATCGACACCAAGCGATTCGAGTTGCCGAGCCAAACGCACTTTTTCTTTTTGGTTCATCGTGGCGCCGGGAGATTGTTCGCCATCACGCAACGTCGTATCAAAAATCAAAACGGTATCAGACATGATTATCCCCTTTCTGACATTTCAGTAGATAGGTACACGTAACGTATGGACACAGCTGACTAGCGTGAAGCAGTGTCCGTACGTAGCCGACGGACGGTCCAATGACAATAGGTCACCGGTATGGGTGGGGTAATGTTATGAGAGCTCGCTGGTGAGCCCCCGTAGGAGCTTACGGCAAGGTAGGATAATATACGCCCGGATGGGACCGGACAAGAGGTAGCCCAGGAACAGGGCGAAGCCCAAAACAGCAGGCTGTGAGGCAATGAGAACGAAGAGCAACAACACCGAGACCATGGTGCTGAATGGATGAGCTTTGATGAGACCAAAGTCCTTGAAGGAAAAAAACCGAATACGGCTGACCATCATGTACGCCAAGACAAACACCAGCGCGAGACAAAAACCCGAAATATAGCTTTCCGGAATGTCTATCGATGTCTGCCGCAACCAGGAGACAAAGAAAACGAACGAGGCCAATGTACATCCGGCTGCCGGAATGGGCAAACCGACAAAGTACTTATTACAGCCTTTGGTCGTTTTTGATGCTTGAACATTGAACCTCGCCAAACGCAAGGCTCCACATGCTACCAACAAAAACGAAGCCATTACACCGAGACGACCATACGAACCGAGCATCCATTCGTGAACCATAACCGCGGGCGTGACACCAAAAGCCACGACATCAGCTAAAGAATCGAATTGGACACCGAATTCACTTGTCGCTCCAGTCAAACGCGCAACTTTACCATCCAGCCCGTCGAACAAACAACTTGCCAAAATAGCTGCGGAACACCACTCGAAATGGCCTTCAAGCGCCCAAAGCAACCCGACGAAAGCCGCAAACAGGCTTCCAGTCGTGAGCAAATTTGGGAGGATGTAAACGCCACGGCGTGTCGGGCGTTCGGCCAATTCGTGCATGTTCAACTCGTTTTTACGTTTTTCTCGATCAGACTTTTTTTGCAAGGACAGTCTGACCGGCGACTACATGTTGTCCAAGTGTTACAGCCTCGTGATAACCATGTGGCAGATAAACGTCAACCCTTGATCCCAGTTTAATCATCCCAAAACGGCCTCCACGCGAAACGATGTCCCCCACCTGGGCATGACATACAATACGACGGGCCAGAAGACCGGCAATTTGTACTACGGTCCAATCCTGATCGTCTTCGTCTCGAACAACGATCGTATTCCGTTCATTGTGCTTGGAGGCCTTATCAAGAGAGGCATTGAAAAATTTGCCAGGATGATACCGGATATCGGCCACGGAACCATCTACAGGCGATCGGTTTACGTGGACATTGAAGACATTCATAAAGGTACAGATCACCGTGCGTTCTTCGTTGCTGATGGGGTCGATTTCGCGTTCGATGCGAACGATCTTCCCATCGGCAGGAGCAACAGCAAGACCTGCCCCATGCGGAATGATCCGTGAAGGGTCACGAAAGAAGTTAACCATAAGAAGCAGGCCAACAAGAAGGATAACGGTCAAAAATGTCCACCCGAGCAGGGCCGAGACGATAACGGCCGTCGTCAACGTAAAAACAGGCCTTGCGCCTTCAGGAGCAAACTCGATGGATGGTTTTTGCATGGATCCTCCGGTTGTAGACGTCAGATACGCTTATTGCGCGCACATGCCGCCAGATCAAACAAAGCGAATGAGGCGGACATGCCGCCGGGACCGCTCTTGTATGTATGATCGGGCGCGTTGACAACCCAAAGGAGACAAAAAATGCAAAAAACGTCACGACTCGAAAATTCTTCCGAAAAGACGAGGCACGTATTCCCCGACAATGCGAGGACATATCTGTTCAAAATCGGGCTCATGAAGAGCGGGCACCGTGTTCAAGTCGTCCAGTAACGACGCCCACCCTTTCATCGTAAGAAATCCTACGGAGTCGCTGCCGACTCGCATCAATCGAAAAAACTTAGTAATATCCTGCAACATGCGCATCGGGACGGCCAGACTCTTCCTGCAGCGCTTGGCAATGAACGCACAGCATTGCCGTAGGTTGCGCTTTGAGGCGGGCCAACGCAATATCGTCTCCACATTCATCGCATATTCCATAAGATCCTTCATCGAAGCGCGCCAAAGCATCTTCGATGCGCGCGGCCATTTCGCGATCGCGTTCCCGTAAAAGTAAAACAAAATTGCGGTCAGACTCATAACTCGCCCTGTCATTAGGGTCTGCGCATACATCTTGCGGCGAAGATAAACCAAGCAGGGACTCACTCCCCTTTTGCTGAATTTCGTCCAACTTCCCCTTAAGGATACTGCGCAAAACATCAAGATCATCACGGACCATGTTGTCCTCCCAGGCAGACGGTTGAAAGCCCAATTCCCATGAGCGCACCGAAAATTACGGTACTGTCCTTTTCTTTGCCTTAAAGGATTTGCCTACATTCCGTGATGAGCATGTTTCAAATGAATGAAGACTCTGTTACGCTCAAAAGAATTTCCTTGGATGTATCTCTCGACAGAAACACCTTTTTTCCTTGGAACTCCTTAAGTCAACTACATAATTTTCGGTTGCCATTCTATTAGAAAGTTTTTAATTTACTAAGAATGTATTCCAGATTCACTAAACTTGTTCTTTCGCCCATGTTCCTCTTGAAAATACTTATCATTCACCATAAACGTTTTTTTCTGGCTTCATAGCTCTTTTAAAGCCTCATGCCGGATTACTCTTGATTGAATATGACAAACGAATGATCGAAAAAACAGCGATTTTCAGAATCATTCTACTCGAAAAGAGACGATATGCGCCCCAAACAGTATGACGAAGACGTTCGAGATTTCATTCAGAATCGGCGAGGCATCCTTCTTGTTCTGAGCCCAGATCAACTATTTATTAAAAATCTACGCGCAACCCTTGTTCGGCACCTTCTCATCAAAGAAGACTGTGTTCGTAACATTGCAGGGCCGGATATGTTACAGAAGGAACTCAAAAAAGCTGCATCGGAATCACGAAATATTGTCTTTTTCATTGAGCGTGAGTTCAATGGTCGGCCAACAACCGATCTCATTCAGTATATCAAAAACGATTTTCGGGAGATGTTTATTATTGTGTTAACGAATGAAGTAGCCCGGGAAAAACTCATTCTCCTCCACGAGGTGGGCGCCGAAAATTTCATTACCAAACCGATTTCGCCTGATACACTCATAGAGAAAATTGCCTTTACGGTACGTCCTCGAGGTCAGATCGGAGAACTCATTGAAGCGGGCAAACAGTTTCTCGAACTGCAACAATTCGAACGCGCCGTTGAAATTGGAAAAAAAGTCCTTGAAATAAAAGAAAATAGCCCATCGGGATATATTTTGCTCGGCGATGCGTTCCGTGGACTTGGCAAAAAAGATCAAGCCCTCGCCGCTTACACGCAGGCATCGAAAAGCGCGAAACTCTATCTTGAACCCCTCAAGCGCATTGCTCTCGTCCATAAAGAAGAAGGAAACGTTCAAGAAGAACAAAAGTATCTCGAACAACTCGATAAACTCAGTCCACTCAATATTGAACGCAAGGTGAGTATTGGAGCCAATTTTATCAAGCTTGGGCAAGAGGACAAAGCCAAAACCGTTTTCGATTCTGCTCTCAAACTCGCCACGAAAGAAGCGATGTCTTCCATTAGTAAGGTGAGCCGAGCGATTGCAGAACAATGTATGCAAACCAATCCGAAATTGTCCGAACATTACTTACGCCAGACGCTTGAAGCCAAGGCCAATTTCCTCGATAAGTCTGACATCGATACCTTTAACCGCTTAGGCATCACCTTGCGCCGACAAGGCCGTTGGGAAGATTCCATTACGGAATATCGCAAAGCGCTCAAAATTTCGCCGAATGATCCCGGGCTCTATTACAATATCGCGATGGCATTCACGGAAGGAAAAAACTATCAAGAAGCATATAACCATCTGGTCAAGGCGATCAAAATCAATCCTCAAATCCATCGAACAAGCGAGACGGTATGCTACAATATCGCTGCGGTGTTTCATCGTGCAGACAAAAAAGACCTCGCCTTGGAATATGCGCAATACACGCTTAAGATGAAACCCAACTTCACCAAGGCCATGACCTTATTACGCGAAATTCAACAATCGCAATAGCCCGTCTTTCTTCTTTTCGAACCATACCGGCCAGTTCGTGCTATGGGCGGAGTGCGAACGATACATAACGTCATACTATCACGTCGCCGCGTGTGCACGGACTCCTCGTTATGATTCTCCGGACACTTTCCACCGCAGTGGCAGTCCTTCTCTTCACCACAAGTACTGTGCTGTTATGCCTACTGGCGTTATTACTTTTTTCTCCACAAAAAGCAGGACGCCTTGCAACCGAAATTTGCACATTAGCCGGTGCCGATGTGCGAATGGAATCCTTGGCTCTTTTAGCGAACAATCCGGGCGTGGTCATTGACGGTGTGCATATCCGATCGGCCAACTCGTTTGCCTTAAATGCCCACAGTATCCATGTGCACCTGATACAATCGGAATCACATTCCATTCTTCCCGATATCAACATTACTCTTTTTTCACCGCAAGTGCGGCTCTCTCCAGGAGCCCCGCATCAAACGGCACCGGCCGCTCTCCCTATTCCGCGTTTCATCTTGTCCGCCATTCACTCTGTTCAATTCGACAACGCCGGTCTCGACTTGCGTACTCCTGCCGCCTTTATCACGGCCGAAAAATGTACCGGCCAGATTCGTACTCGTCCGGGTGACGAGATGGACACCAACGGCATGTCATGGGATGTCACAGCAACTGGTCGTCTCCACACCAGAAGCGCAAACGAGATCGAACTCGTTCTTCCGGTCTCTTTGGAAAGTCTCCTGACCGTTACGCCCGAGACAGGACAGTTTCATGTTCTTCAGCTCTCGGTGCAAAGCCACAACGCAATCCTTTCGACGCCATCAGGCCGTGTCCCTTTGAAGCTCAATGCGAAACTCCAGCCCTCGGAAGACAGCTCAGGGCAATTTGAACTGCATGCAGTGGCACAGGCTCCCACCATGTTTCTCAAGTCCTCCCCACACGCGCAACATCTCATAGACCCGATATTTCCATTAGAAATACATGTAATCGCGAATGCGCAGCCCAACCCAAATTGGACAGTACAGCTAACTGGAACGACGCCCCACCAGACTTTTATGTTGCATGGTGATGGGGTGGTCTCTCCTGACTTGCATTTCACCGCCGACGCCAACGCAACAATTCAGGCGCCCTTCCCTCAGGCATTGCTCGAATTGTTTTTTCCTCCATCGCTTACCGCCTCTTCAACAGGGCAAATTGGGGTTCATCTCCATGCCGAATATGACCAATCCCTTCAGACGTCTACAACAGTACACTTTGATCGTATGCAGACCGTATTGCAACACCATGCACAAACTCATAATGTATATGGAGCACATTCCTCGTTGACCGGTGCTCTCCATATCAAAATGCAAGCCGATTCTATGACGCTGCTTGAAGGTGATGTCACCGTTGACGGTAACCTCGAATCAAAGCAGGACAAGACCAACGCCCATCACACCACGTCATTCCATATCGAACGTGATGAGGATACCGGAAACCTGACAGCCGCAGGACATACGCAATTCAATATATCTCACCCCTATATCGCTCTCACATCAGGAGAACTTGAATTCTCCGTATCCAAAGATGCACAACAAGAATGGGGAGCCAATCTCAAGATACGTGTGCCCAACTGGAAAATAAAATCAGAATCCGACTCAATTGCGATGCCTGCCATAACACTCCGCAGTCACGCCCATCTGGATAATGCCAATATTCTATCATTGGACGAGCTCCGCGTGGAAAGTCCCAACATGCTTTCTAGTTATGGCAACGTACGTATTCCCCTCTTCGATCCCTTGTCGGGAAATGGAAAAATGCACGTTTCGCTTCCGCTTCGCGGATTCCCTCACATCGTGGGGGCCGCCTTGGGTGAAGAAGGTCTCAGGCGTGCACAAACACAGGGAGAACTTGTCGGACAAATCGAATTGACGAAACAAAACGGGCGTCCCGCGGCGCTTGCGTCACTCACAGGCAAAGACCTTGCGATCAGTACACAAGACGGGCGTCTCATGACGGCAGGATTGGGCTTGCAGATGAAAGGACGATTTTCACAAGAAAAACTGTCCGCAACGTTGACAATGCCGACCGGTGAAATGCTCTTCGACCAGTATTATATGAATCTGGAGCATTTTCCTCTTCATCTCGACATCCAGTATATGTTGAACAAACGATCAGGAAAAACTTCACTAGTTTTTGGGCAAGCCATGCGCACATCCTCAACGTGGTCGTTGAATGCGGCACACAACCTCCAGCATGCCGAGGTCACCCTTGAACACGCCAACATTGATCCCCTTTTTCGTTTGATTGTGCGTGATCCATTTGCCGATTCGACTCCTCTCTTGAAAAAAACCGACGTGGGTGGATATCTCACAGCTCGAGGTTCAATAACTCCGCGTAGGAACGGCTTCGTGACGTCAGGACAGCTCACCCTTCACAACGGTCTACTTCGCGTTCAGCAAGATGAAACAAACCAGGTGAATCTTCGACAAATCAATCTGGACTTGCCATTTGCCTATGCATTCGGAGAAACCGGGCCCATCGAGAAAATATCCTCTCCTCAGGCTGGACATTTCAACGCACAACTCGTTCCACCGCATGGAGGCCCCGAAAAACCGATTGACCTTCGCGTTATACTCCAACCCGAGTTACTGACGGTGCACCCTTCGCATGGCGATCATTTCGATGTCTCCTACTCCGGCTTTCACGGACAGGTTGGCCCTTTGTATGTTCAGCATCCTCTTTCCCGGAAGTTTAGTGCGCGCTCAAAGGCTGTACTGGACGTAAACCTTGACACCTTCTCCGTGGGAGATATTCGGCTTACGGGAATGCTACACGCCGACTTTCCCGAAATCATTCTCACTCCCGAACGGCTGCAACTCCATGGCGATGTCACTGGTACAGTCTTTGGAGGAAAACTCATGGTAAACAACCTTTTTGCTCTTCACCCATTGAGTCAAGACCGTGTCTTCGGCGCCGATGCTTCGATAACCGGCTTGAATCTCGCGGAGGTATCTCAGGCCACAGGCATCGGTCATGTCACCGGACGTTTGAATCTCGATCTCGACAATCTCACCATCGCGCATGAAGAACCGGTAACATTCATCCTCCGTGCCGAAAGTCCTGAAACAGCAACGGATTCCCGTTCCATCAGTCTCAAAGCTGTCAATGCCATCTCCATTCTGGGAACAGGGTCAGCAATTACCGACGCAGGTGCAAACATCTTTCTCGGTATCTTCAAAGAATTTTCGTATTCGCGTATAGGATTTCTGTGCGCCTTGAAAAATGATGTCTTCACCATCCGAGGGTTGATTCAGGATGACTCCGTGGAGTATCTCGTCAAGCGCGGGCTCACCGGCATCAACGTGGTCAATGGCAATCCCAACAATACGATTGGCTTTCATGACATGGCCGAACGCGTTGCTCGTGTCGTGTCTCCACCGCGCATCGAGCAATAAAAGCAGTCCTATTTTCACCCCATAACAAGGAACAAACACTATGCGACTTTTCATCCGGTTGTTTGTGACAGCCCTTGTGGCGACGCTTGTTGCCGCTTGTGTAACGGTCAATGTCTATTTTCCCGAAGCAAAGGTGGAAAAAGCGGCGGAACAAATCGTCAACGATGTCTACGGGCAAGACGGACAACAATCGAGCATGCTCAATATTTCGTCGTTCCTGCTTTGCATGTATGAATACCTTGGTCCATCATCGGCATGGGCTCAAAATCCGGCCACAGTCGAAAACGCGACCATCAGATCCATCAAAAATCGTCTGGCCAACCGGCATAGCCAACTGGTTCCTTTCTATCTCTCCGGTGCGGCCGGTTTGGATAACAAAGGATTCGTCGCCTTTCGTCAAAATGGAGCACGAACATTGTCCCTGGCGGACCAAGCAAAATTGCGCCGCCTTGTCGATGCTGACAATGCCGATCGCCGCCAACTCTACGCCGAGGTTGCCAAAGCCATGAACCTTCCCCCCAATCAGACGTCACAAGTTCAGCGTGTTTTCGCCGATGTCTGGCGCAGCAAAGCCTCTGCTGGCTGGTTTGTTCAATCAAACTCGGGAAGTTGGAGTCAGAAGTAGCATACCTCTCCGGAAAGACCGGATCACGGATACGTGAAGACGAGTGAAAACCGTCTCCCGCAGGCTCGCCGAACAGCCTTCAAGTGGGAAGAGGAACACTCGTTCTTCACGGTCAGATTTTTTTGCCCAACAGTTGCCCTTCAACACCACTGTCACGAGAGAGACTCATGATTATTTATCCCCAAATTGATCCTACAGCGATCAGCATTGGCCCTCTGCATGTTCGCTGGTATGGCCTTATGTATCTTATCGGATTTCTCGGCGCATGGATGCTCGGGAGATATCGTGCATCCAAACCCGAATCAGGTTGGACAGCTAACCAAGTCGATGACCTCATCACATATTGCGTCTTGGGTGTCGTGGTTGGAGGAAGATTTGGATACATCTTTTTTTATGACCTCCATGCATTTCTTCAAGATCCGCTTGTCCTCTTCAAAGTCTGGCAGGGAGGGATGTCGTTCCATGGCGGTGCCATCGGCGTTGCGATCGGTTTTTGGTTATTTGGCCGTAAAACCGGAAAAACATTTTTCACCGTCGCCGACTTCATTGTTCCTCTCGCTCCGCTCGGTCTTTTTGCAGGGCGCATAGGCAATTTTATCAATGCAGAACTCTGGGGAAAGCCTACCGATCTCCCATGGGGCGTTGTGTTTCCCGGACCGTTGGCTGGCGGTGTTCCTCGCCACCCTTCTCAACTCTACGAAGCATCCCTTGAAGGTCTGGTTCTGTTTACCGTCTTATGGCTCTATTCCAGTAAACCTCGTCCTCGGGGTGCTGCCTCCGGGTTGTTTCTTCTTTTATATGGATGTTTTCGTTTTTTGGTGGAATTTGTGCGGGAACCGGATGCGCACATCGGGTATATCGCATTTGGATGGCTGACGGAGGGACAAATTCTGTCCTTCCCCATGATCATTCTTGGAATTGTGGTTCTTGCCTGGTCAATCTCTGCCAATAAACAACGGACAACCAAGTCAGTCACACGATAGCTGGGAATGCGCGAAGCAATCTAATCTTCTTTATACAACGGTAACTTCACGTAATCTCCACAAATATCACCGGCTGTGGTTTCCGGCCAAATGGTTATATATGTTTTCCCCCGTGCAGCCTCGACTGGCACCACTGCCGGTCGAGGTGCATGGCGTTTACAAAACCCAAACTCCCCGCGTAAAACTTCTTCTGGAGGGCAGTAGCGAGAAGCGGGGTCAATGGGCCCTTGCCAAAATTTGCACGTCATGCACCGTTTTTTCATGGAGCTCATGGTTTATTTCCGGTGGTTCTACATTGGTTGTTTGTCAGTGCATCAAGGCCATCGACAGCAATGACATAAATCTGTGGCCACAACTTGCCGGTTACATACAAAAGACCATGATTCTGGTCGTACGCAATACCATTCAGTACAGCTTCAGCAGATCGTCTTCCCGGTTGCAGACCTTCCAAAAAAGACAGATCAATCCAAGCAACAACCTGACCATTTTGGGGTTCAATGACTGCAATATCATTCTTATGCCAAACATTCGCTAAAATGTATCCACAAAATGATTCGAGTTCATTAAGTTCCAGCACTGCCACATCACCATCGTGGACGTGTATACTCTTCATGAGCTGAAATGTGTTGGGGTCATAAAACGAAAGGGTGTCGCTGCCGTCGGAAACGACGACCATATCATCAAACACCGTGGCTCCCCACCCTTGCGTCGGCAAGGGCCACTCGCCTACAGGCTCCAAGTCCTTCAGTCGATATTCAAAAACAACACCTGCACGCCATGTCAGTTGAAACAAGCGATCACGATACAGAGTCAAGCCTTCTCCAAAAACATCCCGAGACAGGCGGTATTCTTTTTCTTTGTTTCCTGTGATCGGATCAATCTGGCGCACGCTTGACCGGCCATACCGCCCGGTCGATTCAAAAAGCTTTCCCTTATGGACAACCAATCCTTGGGTAAAAGCTGTTTTGTCGTGAGGTAACATCTGTATGACTTCTGCCGTATATCGCGGTGCGCCCCACGCCATGTTCCCGCAAACGACGAGGCTCAATAGCCCGCTCATCCCCCACACACATCCACAAAAGGCAATCTTTCGTAAGGTCGTCCACCAGGATTTCACGCTGAAATTCCTCATTTTTCCGATCAAGTGAGACAGTTATTTCGTAATAGTCTTGGCTAAATCCACGCCGTACTTCCGCATACGATTCAGAACGGTTCCTCGGCTGACACCAAGCAACCGCGCCGCCTCCGATTTATTCCCATGCGCTGCTTCCAGCGCACCGACGAGTGCTTCTCGTTCGTTGAGATCAGATGGAAATACGCGGGTCTCAGGTTGAGAACAATCCTGTGTATCTCCAAATTGAATCGGTAAATCTTCAACTGTGATGCGATCTCCTTCACATACCACAAATGCATATTCTAGAACGCTTCGCAATTCACGGATATTTCCCGGCCATGTCCATTGCGTAAATCGACGCATGGCCGCAGAATCAATGCCGTGAATGGGCTTTCCCGTTTTTATCTGAAGTTGCTTGACGAAATGATCGACGAGGAGCGGCAAATCTTCCAGGCGATCTTGAAGCCGTGGCAAGGCAATAGGAATGACGTTGATACGATAATAAAGATCCTCACGGTAGGTGCCTTCTTCCACGAGCTTGGCAAGATTTTTGTTCGTCGCAGCGATAATGCGCACATCAGCCGCGATAGGCTGGTTATCCCCCACGCGTTCAATGTATTTCGTTTCGAGGACGCGAAGAAGTTTCACTTGAATCGAAAGGGGAACATCCCCAATTTCATCAAGAAACAAGTCTCCCTTATGAGCAGCTTCAAACCGGCCTATGCGGTGACGATGTGCGCCTGTGAACGCTCCTTTCATGTGCCCAAAAAGCTCGCTCTCCAATAATGCCTCATTGAGCGCGGCGCAGTTGAGCTGAACATACGGGCCTGCTTGACGGCTTCCAAGTTCATGAATGGCTCGAGCAGCCAGTTCTTTCCCAGTCCCCGACTCTCCAAGAAGAAGAATCGGTGCATCACTCTTCGAAGCTTTATCCAAAAGGGTAAACACACGGAGCATAACTTCGCTTTGACCGACCATGCCGTGAAAACTTCCTTCGTGTCCAAGCCGCCGCGATAAATCTTCAATCTGACGTTCTCGTTCGTCGAGGTCGGAAACATCGAACAAAGTTTCGACCGCGCCAACAATGGCTCCTTCTTCATCAAAAAGATGTGCTTGGTTCTTGAGGACAGGTAGAAAAGAACCGTCCTTACGTCGAATCGCGCAACGTTTCGGCATGGATCGCGATACCGTAAAAAGTTTACACCATGCCCCATCCAACGATCGCTCTTTTTCACAGACATCACACTCGAATATATGACATGTTGTCGAAAGGAGTTCTTCACGTGAATATCCGGTTAACGAGCACATTGCATCGTTGACGAGCAGTATCTTTCCGCTTGTACTCACAACAAACACGCCTTCAACCATCGCGTTGACAATGCGTTTCCAGTGTCGATCCAGGTCCACGAATCCTCCTCCATATATTTGTCTCATATTGTCCAAATATACAATTGTTTAAGCAGGTGTGCAATCACCTGCTCATTTGTGTACACGATATTGTTCGGTATTTCTCTCTATTCCCCATGTTTCAAAGGGGTTTTGTTAAATCCCTTCAAACGGCACGAAATCTGCTTATTCGGCGCAGAAGAAAGCTCATTCGGTTCGCCAACACTTTTTCCATCGAACCACAAGCCAGGAAATGAAATAACGAATATGACAACCCCATCTTCGCCTCTGCTTTCACGACGATCTTTTCTCAAGACTTTGGGCGTTTCTGCTGCCGTCACTGCCATGCCGAGCGTTGCGGCAGCTGCAACCGATAGCACTTCCAGCTCTCAAGAGCTGGCCACAGTGCTCGACCTGGAAAAATGCATTGCCTGTGGCGCATGCGTCGATGCCTGCCACGAAGCCAATGCGGCCAAGTTTCCCGAGCCCCAAAAGCCTTTTCCTACAATGTATCCGCCGCGTGTAAAAGTGTCGGACTGGTCAGATAAACGTGATGTCAATGACCGGCTGACACCGTATAACTGGCTCTTCATTCAGTCTGCTCAGGTGGAACATGAAGGCCAATCCTATGACATCAATGTCCCCCGCCGGTGTCTTCATTGCACGAACCCACCTTGTGCCAACCTATGCCCTTTTGGCGCAGCCAGGAAACAAGAAAACGGCGTCGTTCGTATTGAAACCGATTTGTGTCTTGGTGGAGCCAAATGTAAAACGGTCTGTCCTTGGGACATCCCCCAACGACAAACCGGGGTCGGGCTGTATCTGCGATTACTGCCTAGTTTTGCGGGCAACGGCGTCATGTACAAATGCGACCGGTGTTACGATCGCCTGACCAAAGGTGAAAAACCGGCCTGCATTGAGGTATGTCCACAAGAAGTCCAAACTATTGGACCGCGCGACGAAATGCTTGCCTTGGCTCAACGCATGGCCAAAGAAAAAAACGGATACCTGTATGGCGTTGAAGAAAACGGCGGGACCAATACATTCTACGTCTCTCCTGTGCCGTTTGAAAAACTCAACGCGGCAATTGACAAAGGGCCGGGAAAACCGAGTTTGTCTGTAGTTCCAAACTCCATGGAAAACGAAGAGAACATTGGCTATGCCGTTATGGTTGCTCCTGTCGCTGGTATGGTTGCCGGATTATGGAAAGTGAAAAGCTTCTTATCCAATCAAGGCGGGAAGGAGAATCATCATGACTAATACGGTGGTCAAGGCAGAGGCGCTGGTTTCCCCTGCAATGATTCGGGTGTGGAAATGGCTTGTTTTTGGTCTTGCACTGACCGGCTTTGCCCAAATGCCCATTTTCAAACGGTATTATATTGCCGACATTCCCGGAATGGGTTGGTTAGCCGATTTTTACCTGACGAATATCCTGCATTATATCCTCGCCGCGGTGTTTTTATACATCACTTTTAATCTCGTCACTCGGTATATCACCGTCTTGAAAACACAGTTCGCTGTGACGTCCGTCGGGATAGCGAAGTTTAGTCTCATCGGTCTTATCATTGTCACAGGAATTTTCCGAGTATTGAAAAATGAACCCAATATTTTCTTTAGCCCAACAACAACCTTGTTGATCGACTGGATTCACCTCTTTTCCGTTATTATATGGGGAGTACTGTCACTGACAACACTGCTCCTGAAAAAACGAAACTTCCGCGTCATCACTTCCTAATATATTTTCTTCGCCTCCCAACCTTCCAACCAAAGGGCCGGGCATCATACGATGTCCGGCCCTTTGGTTGGAAACACATGGCAGTACGTCCAAAAGAAACAGCGTGCTGCCCCATACATATCAAAAACGGCCGCCATGCTTTAGGCATGACGGCCGTGATATTTGTTACACAACGACTATTCCATTCAACATCTTGTCATCGTTGATTTATTTTTCAATCAATTGGGCTTGCGGAACGACATTTCGCCGTAAGGTTTTCTTCCAATCCGGGCCATCAGTGCGTTCAGCAAGATATTCCAACGAATGCATGACCGTATTTTTTCGCTTCATGTCAATCAAGCTTCGTTTAATACCGATCTTGCACGAGGGGCAACCGACGATCACAGGCCCCGACTCCGGAATCTTTGTGAAATCCTTTTCGAGTTGTTCCTGCTTTTTCTCACGAATCTTGTTGTAAATTTCCGGCGACGTCATCGCACCAAGTCCGGATTCTCCGCAGCACCCCGGAGACAGGAAGACGTTATCTCCCGTCAGATCGCTCAATGTCTGGCGATATGCTTCCGGAACTTTGGAGGAAGAAATACCGCTCCACTCACTATGACAGGACGCATGGTACAAGATGTCTTCCGCAGAAAAAGTGCTCGGTGCGTCAAGTTTCGTCATAAGATATTGCGTGACATCCTGATGAATAAGGTCAACGCCGGCATCACCCTTGAAGTCATAATGCGACAGACCTTCGCGGCAGGTTCCACACGACGTCAAAACATATTTGGGTCGCAGGCCCTTGTTTCCAGCCTTATGAAACAATTCAAGAAGATTTTCCAAATTACGCCGTTTATTCTTAGCATAGGCTTCTTCGCATCCGCTCACGAGCAACGGATAGCCACAACACAGATGCACATCGGGCATGATGACCGACGCACCGACTTTGAGCAACAAATGCAATGCAGCCATGCCAATGGATCGATAAAACAACCCGGCACCGCAACCAGGAAAATAAAAGACCGTTTCCGACAACAGTGCAGCATTCTCTGGAACAAAACACGACCCTTTGTCCAGATGCAGTGTCTCGGAAAGATTCTTGAATCCTACAAGCGGACCGGGACCATGTAACATGGGATTTTCAAAGCGGTTCCGCCACGCTGCCGGTATCAAACCAGTGATACGATTCTGGAAGGCTTGTCCCCATGCAGCCGCTTTCGCTGCTTTTGGAATGCGATTGGCTGGATCATCGGCCAGAAAATTCAAAACACGCATTTTTAGCGGATGGCCAGCGGCCCCTTTTTCATGCAAAAAGGCACGCATGTGCAGGGTTGCATCCGGCGTATTAATCTTGACCGGGCAGGCCGCCACACATTTTCCGCATCCTGTACAATGTTCTACCAACTCACGCAGCTTATCGAGCAAAAACGGGTCAGGTCGACCGTGCTGTAATTGGGAATAATACACGGCTTCGATGAGTGCCCCTAAACTGATATTTTTATTCCGGGGATGGAACATGAGGCCGCGTTCAGGGTTGTACATGGGACAAACCTGTTTGCACTTCCCACAACGCGTGCAGACTTGAATATTTGTCAACAGTGCAATGAGCCTGTCTTTTTCCGGCAATGCCGTTTTCTTCAAGTCGCGGATAAGACGGTTGAACGAAAAAGTATACGGCTCGAATGCAAGTTCACGTGTGACGAGCTTTCCCGGATTGAGCACATTATTCGGGTCAACCCTCTCCTTGTATTCCCGAAGAGCACGAATCTTGTCCTCGGCCAAAAATCCAATTTTCGTGATGCCAATGCCGTGTTCGCCCGAAATCGCACCACCAAGCTCCGTAACTTTTTCAAAAACTTTGTCTGCTGCTTCCAGAGCCTGACGCATCATTTCCGCGTCATTGGAATTGACCGGAATATTCACATGGCAGTTGCCATCTCCGGCGTGCATATGGTTGGCCACTTCGATTCGCGTTGCCAGCATGTTATCAAAAATTGCAGCAATAGGCTTGGCTTCTTTGGGATAACGGCTTTGCAGATCTTTAAAGAAAAAGGATGTCTGCACTTGCAGCTCGGTATCGCTTAAGTCTTTGGCGTTATGGGTTCCGCGTAAGATACCGGCCGCGAACTGCATTTCCATACTAACAAACTCGTCCGAAGGCGGAATACCGGCAAGTTGACTGACCTTCTGCAGGGCCAGACGATATGCTTTGGACGTATAATACAAATTGAGTTGTTCAAGAAAATCGGAAAACTCGGGAACAACACTCAAGGGAATAACGATATCTTCGTTAATCTTAAATCCGGATGTTCTCTTGGAAATAGCAGACAATTTATGCCGGTCTTCCCAAAACAGTTCCGACTCTTTTTCGTCATGGGCTACAAAGATATCGACCTGCTCATACGGAGTGGCGATATCCACAATTTCACCGACGGCTTTGTCCAGTGCTTCTTCGTCATTGGAATCCAGTTGCAACAGCAGAACGGAGATTGGATCCCCTTCGTACTGGCCGGACTTCTTTTGGTAATCAATGGCAGTGACATATTTGGGGCCAAATTCTTCCAAGGCCGATATTTTAACCAAATCGCCTTGTGTCCGAATTGTATCGCGAAGGCCGACAACGTCGCGAATAACAAGCATGGCTTTATGCATGCTTCGACCATAGAATTCCAAGCAAAGCGTCCGCGAGTACGCAAGTTTTTCATACAGCGTAAAGCATGCTTCGCAGACAATTCCATCCACGCCTTCTTTTTGGACAATAGGTAGACCGCCAAGAAATTTGTTGGTAACGTCTTTGCCCAATGCTTTTCCGCGAATTTCATCGCCACTCAACCGAATTTCATCGATAATCTCATCCGACTCATTGCGAACATCAAAAATCGCCGTTTCATCAGGCATGATTTTGTGGCGAGGATGGTCGCGACGTGCCACGGAAACAAGCGACCCATCCGGACGTACGACTTTGTAGCTTTCGATATTGTCCAAAGTGGTCCCATATTCAAACGCAAAGGGACCACCCGCATTTTCCGAAATATTCCCACCGAGCGACGATGCCGCCTTGGATGCCGGGTCCACCGTCAACAAAAGATTTTTCTCAGCGGCGGCATTGATGGCATTCAAGGTGAGAACACCAGCCTGCGCGCATAATAATTTTTGCTCTTCGTCGATATCCAAAATCTTTTTTAAACGAGAGAGACTCAACACCACGGCACGACCATCTCCAGGAATGGCCCCACCGGTCAAACCGGATCCGCCACCGCGGGGAATGACGGCAAAATGCATTTCATTGGCCAACCGCAGTATCGCTTGAATCTGATCAATAGAATTCGGGGTAAGCACGGCCATGGGAAGTGCCATACGAAGATCGGTGGCATCGGTGGCGCACTCAACACGATGATTCGCACTGGTGAGAATATTCTTTTCAGGAAGATGCTCGCGAAGCCGTTCAATAACACTCGTAATGAAAGCCCGGTCTTCTTCGTACTGCTTCCAAAACAATGCCACGCTTTGCCGCAGAATCTTCATATAGTCAGACGACGTCACATTGCTCGCTTTCTGCAACCGTTTATTGGCACTGGCACGAACGTCTTCAGCATCAATAAAGGGATTGTAAATCACGAGAAAAAGTTCGGCAGCCAGACGTTTCGTGAGTTCAGCTACGTCTTCAGGGAAGGCATCGACTTCTTGCAGCGAAATCCCGAGAACTCTCGGGATCAGACGTTCCAAAGGAAGAGAAATATGAGGTTTTTTTTCTGGCATGGCATTTTGCCTTTTCGCTTAAGAGGTGTGGAGGAGAAGAAATAAGGACCGAAGCGGCGAAGGACAAGATATCAAGAAGATCGGCAACACGAGCCGGTCCACCATGAATCTTGGAGGCAAGCAGATGAATAGTTATTCAGACAGAGCGTGCGCATAGTGCTTCGGATACGGCTTGAATTGTACATGAAAGAGGGGGGAACTCTATCCGAAAAAAAAATGAACTGCAACCCAAGGTATAATGACATGCTTCCAATGCTCCTGAGATATCTCAGGTCCGATGACATCGGGCACTCTATGCATTGCATGTTTCATAACGGAAGAAACAAAAGAAAAGGCCCGGAACAATGGAGTTGTTCCGGGCCTTCAAGAGGACTTAGACGTCGTGAATCTCAAGATACACGAGCGTTTGATTTAATAATTGGTAAGCGATTTCGCCGAAGGTGATTGGCCCAACCATGGGGTCAGTCTTTTTACCTTCAAGTTCCGAGTAGAGGTAATTGAGGATGCAGTTGCAGGAAAAAAGAAGGCGATTCTCATCCAAGCCGCATTCACTTTTAAGTTTTTCCGTGAATTCATTAACATAATCGCCAACAGGTTTGGCGTGCTTGTAACGAATAGAGCTGAAAACCGGCGCATAGAATTTCACTTCACCGGCGTCTGTATCAACGGCCTGAAAGCTAATATTCACCGAGGCGCCGTAATAGTCTGCAACCAAAGGCAACTTCGTATCAAAATTATTTTTCGTCAGATATTCCGCAAAGTTCTGCTTTTCGCCATTGACGAAAACATCGGTGGCAGAAAATCCATCCTGCGGAAAAGTCAAAATGTCGCCGTCGCCTTGCTCAAACAAATTGATGATGCCGATATCAGCGGCTTTGCCTTGAGGCAACTTGGCTTGCATCACCAAGGCTGCATCTTCCAAAAATTTGCCTGTTTCACCATTTATGACTTTGGGAGCCACTTTCCCCAAATCGTCCAAGTGCACACCGGTAATCCAGCCGATCAGCGGGCGTACACCGAAATCTTTATAATTCGGGGCGTTCAAAGCAAAGGTCAAATGAGTTTGAGACAGTGCGGGGATCAAAACAAAACAGAATCCATCTTCCGGAGCCTCAGAATACACTTTGGCCAAAGAGTTTTCATTATATTCTATGATGTTGGCACTTTCAACCGCATCGCTTAAATCAGTGCAAAACACCATTTCCTTGGTGGAGATTCCACCGTGTTTCTTAGACATAAAATATGGAATGGTTCCCCCGATCCACTTCCCTTGAGGCAACTGTCCAAGTACGGCTTCGTCTCCGGAGAGAAGCAGGATCCGGCCCTTTTCAATAAGTCCCTTCACCTCATCGATCGACATGATGGCCTGGCTCATAGCTCCTCCTAGCCAAAAATAGTTTTAATATCTTCCTGAACGTTCGGCATATGGGCGTTTTTAGAAAACAATGCATGCAGTTGATCGATACTTTTTTGGATGTTCCCAGGAGAAGGGTCATCCTTAACAGCATGTGTCAGTCTTCCGAGAAGAATCTTTGCAGCAAGAAACTTCAACTGATACGTCTTCTTACCCGTTACAATGTCTGTCCAAGTCTTGTTTGACTTGCTTGGAACACTCATGGCCATCCCTCCGTTAAGTCGGCGTTGTTAAAATCCGAAAGGGGAATAAACTCCATTTATATCTACCATTATGCAATAATCCTGTAAAGATAGAAGCGAAAAAAAAGGAACGCTACAACACTCTTTTCCATCAGAATAATTTTCAAATAATGTGTACGACATACTCAACAAAAAAGTGAACATTCCAGTATAGTATTTTTCTTTTAACAGAACATCCCCGTGAATACTATCAGAATTCTTCTCAAGCTGAAAAAATAATTTTCAACTTACACTACCATAATATATTCGACGATGAAAAGTGCGTAATACGACTCAAGAAACGAGGTGAAGCGCATACCAAAGCATTCTCATTTCAATCCTGTCATACTACCTAATAAGCGAGTAAATAACTCTGAATTCATGAACAAAACAACAGAGTACCGACACGTCAAGATTGACAAAAACAGCATTTTTTCTATTGGAGCAGTTCCATTCGGCATCAATGCTCAAGAGAGATGCTCGTTTTCTAGATCAATATGACAAGAAACAACCAACTCTAATCCCAGTAAAGGCTTAAATCGTTACCGAGAGTAGACAGAATCGATCGCAATCGGTAAACCGAGTCAACGCTTTGATCTTCAAACTCGTTTTATCGAGATGTTTGAATCTCATGAAACAGGTCACTTTAGGACATTTTCCATCAACGCCTTGGATACGGCATGAGCAAAATACTTTCTCAAGATGAAGTCGATACCCTATTACGAGGGTTGACAGGCGGCGAGGTCGAAGCCGAAAGCGACATCCTGGAAGATGAGTCAGGGATTGTTCCTTTCGATTTGTCCAATCAGGATCGTATTATCCGTGGGCGTATGCCAGTTATGGAAATTATCAACGACCGCTTCGCCCGGCTAGCAACCAACGCGATGGCAAATGCTATGCGGAAGCGTGCCGATGTGAACCCCATATCCATCGATATGTCCAAATTTGGCGATTTCATGCGCTCTCTGCCCGTGCCGACATCCATTAATATATTCAAACTTGATCCTCTGCGCGGCAATGCCATCATGGTCGTGGATTCGCGTCTCGTTTTTGCCCTTGTCGAAAATTTTTTTGGAGGAGCCGGCTCACAACCCAAAGTCGAAGGACGAGACTTCACCCCTATTGAGCAGGCTATTATAGGCAAGGTGGTCAAACTCGCCCTGGCCAATCTCGAGGATTCATGGCGTCCAGTGCACGAAGTGCACGTTGAATTGGTGCGTTCGGAGATCAACCCCCAGTTTGCTGCCATTGTCCCGCCATCAGACGTTGTCGTTGTCGTGACGTTTGAAGTGGAATTGGAAAACGCTATCGGCTCGCTTATTCTGTGCCTTCCTTACGCCACTATTGAACCTATTCGATCAAAGCTCTATGCATCGTTCCAGACAGAACGCCTTGAAGTAGACCACGCATGGATAGCCCGCTTCAAAGAACGTTTGATGGAAACGCCGGTTGAAATGGTTGTCAGACTTGGACACACACAAATTACAGGACGTCAACTCTTAAGTTTACACGAAGGCGATATTCTGTTGCTTGATACCGATGTCGATGATCTGCTTGAAGCCGAAATCCAAGGTGTTCGCAAATTCCAGGGTATGCCTGGTCGCGTCAAATCAAACAAAGCAATCCAAATTTTCAAGGAAGAAGAAACCCATTTTTAAATTTTCATTGCCGATATCCTCAGGCTTTTTGCAAAGAGTGCGACAGGGCAAATTGTATTACACTGCAATCAATAGAATACCTCTTTTCATGGCCGTGGACATTCGTTTCTTTTCCTGACATTTCAATCTATACACAGTGTACACAATAAACGAACGACGGCACCAATAGCCACAAGATCCTCAGTCTACCTTCCACCACAGATACAGGTCCGGCATGAGCAAAATTCTTTCTCAAGACGAAGTCGATACGTTACTCCGCGGGTTGACCGGTGGCGAAGTTGAGGCCGAAAGCGACATCTTGGAAGATGAGTCGGGAATTGTTTCATTTGACCTCTCCAACCAAGACCGCATCATTCGTGGCCGCATGCCCGTATTGGAAATCATCAACGATCGATTCGCTCGATTGGCAACCAATGCCTTAGCAAATGCTATGCGAAAACGTGCAGATGTGAATCCCATCTCCATCGACATGTCAAAATTCGGTGATTTCATGCGGTCTTTACCCGTACCGACATCCATTAATATTTTCAAACTCGACCCTCTGCGTGGCAATGCCATTATGGTCGTGGATTCGCGACTCGTTTTTGCCCTGGTTGAAAGTTTTTTTGGTGGAGCCGGCTCGCAGCCAAGAGTTGAAGGGCGGGATTTTACTCACATCGAACAAGCCATCATCAGTAAAGTTGTCAAACTCGCACTGGTTAACCTCGAGGATTCATGGCGCCCAGTCCATGAGGTCCATATCGAATTGGTCCGTTCGGAGATCAATCCCCAGTTTGCTGCCATTGTCCCACCGTCAGACGTTGTCGTCGTCGTCACCTTTGAGGTGGAGTTGGAAAATGCGATAGGTTCCCTTGTTGTTTGTCTCCCATACGCCACCATCGAACCCATTCGCTCCAAATTATTTGCGTCCTTCCAAACCGAACGTTTGGAAGTGGACCATGCGTGGATAGCTCGTTTCAAAGAACGACTGATGGAAACACCGGTTGAGATGGTTGTCAGACTTGGGCACACACACATCACAGGACGACAACTGTTAAACCTGCATAAAGGTGACATCCTTTTACTTGATACTGATGTCGACGACCTGCTTGAAGCGGAAGTTCAGGGCGTACGCAAATTCCAGGGGATGCCCGGCAGGGTCAAATCGAATAAAGCAATTCAAATCATCAAGGAAGAGGAAACACACTTCTAACCCTGTGAAGTGCAAGATTTGCTTGTCATCTTAGTGTAACCATTCAAAAATATCAGTATTTTTCTATACCCATCCCCTCAACGTAAACCAACCCGTTGAGCACATTTATGAATACGATAAGTGTCCTCTGGCTAAACATTCACATACGCAAGGTATTCCCTCTGAACATAATGAAGGGCGCGATGCAAAACGTATGGCGTTTTTTCTTTCTATTGCGGTTGGCTTGCGAACAGCAGCGTGGTCATGTTTGCAACCAAAATTGTCAGCAATCAGAAGATTTCACGCTTCTTCCCCCCTGCCTTGCCCGGCAGGGCAAATCAACGTATCTTCCCTAAAAAACCGGCTAGGGTTTGTACGTTCAACTTGCCGCTAAGGATTATTCCTATGAAACAATATGCATTCTTGCTTCTTTTCCTCATGACGTTTGGTATCACATCTGCGTTTGCCGGAGACTGCGCACTTTATGGCACTGTAGTGGAACGCAAAAGTGAGACGTGTTACCTCCTCAATGTTGACTATGGCGTCACCGATATGCCGGGTTCAGCTCCTGCCGGAACAGCTCCCTTACCATTTGAGGAAAATGGACACATCGAAGTCTGCTCCGATGACTCCAAATTGCAACGCGCACTCAATAAAGCAATGACGAAAAGCAGTTCTGTACGCATAGAAGGAAATTGCGTGTATTCGCCCAAATATCTTGCAGTAGAAAGTATCAAAGAGAACAACTAGGGCGTGTTTCCAAATTACCGCAATCAGATGAGACATGAGGCGATAGTAATCATTGCCAAGAAAGTAATCTGCAATCTCTCGTAACGAGTAGCAATTCGTCTAAGCCTTTGAGTTTGCAAAAAAAAACACTCTACGAGATGTCGTTCTTTATAAATGTGCTTGTCGTATTTCCGCTGGTTGGGACGCTTCTTCTTGGGCGGAATAACGGGCTTGGCATTTTGTCCGATAATGAGACTTATGAAGCTGTTGCAGTCATAAGCCTTGTCGGCGGCAACGAATTCAGCCTGAAGGCCCTGAATTAACTCTGGAGCCGGAACGCTGTCATGTACCTGCCCACCGGCGAGTTTGATACGAAGGGGATTCCCCAACGCATCGACGACGGCATGGATTTTGGTTGTCAGCCCACCGCGGCTACGACCGATTGCTTGGGCATCGTGCCCCCTTTTGCCCTGGCCGCATGCTGATGAGTGCGGACATAGGAGGTATCCAAGTGAATCACTTCGAGGGCCGCTTCTCGGGGAAAAAGTAGCAAGAACTCTCTGCCCAATATGAGGCTTGGCTAAAGCATTGAACCATTTATAAACAGTTTGCTAAGGGCCAAAATCCCCCCTGGGAGATCACGCCATGGGGCTCCGGAGCGAAGAATCCACAATAAGCCGTCGAAGCTATAACCAATCCCAATATCTAGGATTTTTAGAAACACGTCGTAATGCAATCCAACAATTATCATAAGCAATAAAACGATGCATCTGAATTACGACAAATATGTGTCCAATCATTTTGCATTTTTTTGATTGAGCTCTTTGTTATTTCCTTAAGGGAAAGACCAAGTCCTCTCTTCATTTTCCACAATGTTGGACTGTGAAGCAAAGTCAGAACGATTGCCTTTCCAAGAAATTCAGAACCGGGTATACACAAGTTACCGTTCAATATTATGAAGGAGCCAACGTGTTACATACCCTCTCCGCTCTTGTACGCAATCGTCCCGGCGTATTGGCCGATATGGCTCTGGCGTTCAAGACCCAAGACCTCAACATTACAAGCATTGCCTGCGGTGAAACGGAAAATCCTGAAGTCTCCCGCATGGTTTTGTGCCTGGAAGCTGAAGATGGCCAAGTCGACGCAATAACCAAGGCTATTGCCGACATGGATTTCATTATTCAAATGGACGATCTTGCCCGTAAAGAGTTCGTCGATCGCGAATTACTGCTCGTTAAAGTGGCCATGGAACCAGAGAGCGTGAGCCGGCTTATGCAAGTACTTGAAGTCTTTCGAGCCTCTGTGGTCGGCATGGGGGAAACCTCCATCACTGCCGAAATGACCGGAGATCGGGAGCGGGTTGATGGACTCATTCGACTCCTCAAACCATTTGGCATCAAAAGTCTCTGTCGCACCGGAATGATCGCGCTCAAGCGTGGCGACGAATAAGGGGCATCATGCATATTACCTGCCTCGACGATCTTATCACGGCCTGCGCGGGGCTGCCCGAGATGCCGCGTGTTGCTGTTGTCAACCCGGTGGATGGTTTTGTTCTGCGGGCTGCGGTTGAATCCATGCAACGCAATGTCGCTATCCCTGTGTTTGTTGGCGATCTAACCACTGCCAAGGCCAAAGCCAAAGACATCGGTTTAGATATTGATGGATTTCAATTTTATGATGAACCTGATACGGGGAACGCCCTACGGTTTGCGTTGCGTTTATATCGGCAGGGTGAAGTCGGCCTCATGATGAAAGGGCTTGTTCCCACGGCTGACCTCCTCAAAGCGGTCCTGGACAAAGAAACAGGCGCCCCTCCACAGGGAGTTTTAAGCCACGTGGCGCTCTTCGAACGCCCAATGACACACCAACTTATGATTTTGACCGATGCTGGAGTCAATATTCGTCCGAACCTGCAGCGCAAAGTCGATATCGTCAAAAATGCCGTTACCGTCATGCGCGCAATCGGTGTTTCCCGTCCCAAAATCGCCTTTTTAGCCGCAACGGAAAAAGTCAATTATCCGGCGATGCCTGCCACCCTTGATGCTGATCTGCTCACCAAAATGGCCGAACATGGTGAATTCGGCGAGGTAGACGCGGCTGGGCCCATGGCCTTGGATATTGCCGTGTCGCATGAAGCAGCCCAGATAAAGGGAATAACCAATTCTGTAGCTGGATCGGCCGACATACTGGTCGTACCGGCTATTGAAAGCGGCAATGTCCTGTATAAAAGCCTCAACAGCTTTAACAAAGTCCCGATTGCCGGAATTGTTGCCGGGAGTGCCGTGCCATTGGTGGTACCATCACGCGGTGACAGTGAAGCAACCAAGCTCCATTCTTTGGCTTTGGCAGCCTGCCTGACAAAACCGGAGACATTGCAGGCTTTATAACCACCAACGACCTTGTTCCCGGCTTCTGCTTCAAAAACAAAAAATCACCACTCAGAATGTCATCGCAAAACCGGGCCCTTTCGGACCCGGCTGCATCTGTATGAACGAGTTTATACTGCGAGAAGCTAGAATTGATATTTCAATCCCAAGGAAACTTTCCACATATCACTGGCTTGATTGTAAAAACGTCGTCCCCAAACGTCCTTATCGAATTCACCGTGCGCCCAACCCGTTTCAGCAATGAGGGCTAAATTTTCGTAGATCATATATTGATGATCGAACGATAATCCGAGAACATATTCGTCTACTGTAAGGTCCTTGCCCATGATGAAAAAGTTGTTGGTTCCAAGGATAAGATTAGCATCTCGTAAGGCTGTCTTTGAATTGGTCCCGCGAGCATACGTGAAGGTCAGACGGTGAGTCAGGTCTTCGATAAACGAAATATCATTCAGAGACGCCGTAATTCCCCAGCTTCCGATGGGATTGACCCCAACAAAACCATTTTCGAACTCCTGACCACCGTCAAACAGGAACGAGGTAGATGAATTCCATGAAGAAACAAGATAAGGCATGCGCTCGGAACCATTTCGCGTGCTTCCATCTTCACCAGAACTCCACCAAGCGGACAATTGCGGCGTCAGCATATCGAGTCCGGTGTATTCAATGGCGCCATCGATAAACCAGCCCCATCGCTTGCTTTTGTCACGATCACCAGAATTACCTTCACCATAAAGAACGTCAGCATACAATTTGATCGGATCGAGTGCGTCCACTTCAAACGCACCTCCAACCCACCAATACACATTCTGGTTATTCTTCAGCCCAACGGGAGCGATCATGTACGTGCCAGCAGTGAAGAGTTCCGCACCATTGCCGTCACCAAACGCACCGTAGTTCCCATTGATACCAGCAACGGCAACCATGCCCCACGGCACAATGGTTGCGCCGTCAAGTGTGATGGGCAATGCCAGAAAATAGGCATCGAGCTCATCAGCGACTTGCGTCGTAGTGAAATCATCCTGGCCATTATCCAAAAAACGAATGAAACCAGCATTGATGGCCAATGTATCGTCGATTAACGGCGAAGTGACGACCAAAGCAGCAGCTTCGGAATCAAAAACAATGCTGCCATCAAAAAAAGCGCTCTGAGGCAAAGCCAAAGGTTGGTAACCTGCGGTGATCTCAATATCCGTATCAGGCCATTTAAATTTCAGGTAGGCCTGATAAACTTCAAGCGAGACATCCGAATTGTCTGCCGTAAAAGTTCCGTGTCCCCAAACTTCTTCTACTTTAAGTCCTAACCGGAACTTCAATGATTCGTTTGCAATAAAATCGGTACGCAAACGAAAGCGTTCCCAAATCGTGACAGGATCAACGGTTTCGGTTCCATCACGGTTCCAGCCTGTAAATTGATAGTTTGCATACCAGTTCGCATGAATGCGAGCATCCCCTACCATACGAATCTCTGTGGTAGCACTGGCAACAGTGAACATGCCGAAAAGAAGCGTAAAGAACGAAGCAACGAACAGTAGTCGTTTCATAACAAACAATCTCCTTCAACATACTGAATTGACACAGCATAAACTAAAAAATGCCATCACTTGAGAATGATAACTAATCTCAATTAAAAAGGAAGTCAAAAATTTTTTACTAAATCAAATAATTTTCTCTATTCTCCATCATGACGGAGACACCATCCTGATCACTCACCAGGTATCATTCTCCTACGAGACGGATGCCCTACATACTGAAGATTTGGATACCACGACGAAAACCACCTTTCTTTGACTCGCTCTTTTCGACCACATTTTTCACGCACAGTGGTTCATATTAATAAACTTGAGACACCATATACAAAACGGCCGGGAAATATAATTTCCCGGCCGCCATTATGAATTTTACTTCAAGTATGGATATTTATTTACGCTTCAGGTCGAGTTCGGCTCTCGATAAGCCGAATTGATGTTGCCTGAAGCCCCTTTTCTCCCTGTGTTACCTCTAAAGCAACGCCGTCGCCTACTGTCAGATCTTCAAAGTCGCCATACACGACACTGTTGCGATGAAAGTACACATCACGCTCATTCAAGGTGCGGACAAATCCGTAATCCTCTCCAGGAAACAGCTTCGAGACAACAGCTTGTACTTCATGCTCGGGATGGGGCTTAACCCGTCCCCCTTGCTTTTGATTCAGCTTGCTTGCCTTTCTCTTCGCTGCGTCAAACGTTTCCCGAACAAGCAGATAAAGGTCATCGTTTGCGTTTTGACCGGTGGACTCCCTCTTTACACACAATTCATGTCCCGGAGGTACAGTAAAATCCAGGCGTACCCGGAAACTCATCGTGGAGCGTTGTCGCTTGTGATCAACCTCAAGAGCGACCCGAAGACTGTTAATCTGATTGCATACCTGCTCCAACTTGGCTGCCTTCTTATGAATAAGTTCGTCAATGGCAGCCGACTTTTCCATGCCACGGTAGGAGATATCAAGAGGCAGTTTCATCAGTCGTAATCCCTCCTTCTGGAATGGAGTCCTTGCAAGGCCTTCCCTGCGTCTCTAATGACATTACCGCTGATCCTCTTTTAGGATGCGAGCTTAATTTAACAATAACGCCGGTTTGCCCTTTCGTCCAATAAAACTGTCATAAAAATGAAAACTTTTTGACAACACGCTGTAATATTTTGCCTTTTATTCTAAAATACCAATTTATATCTCAATCAGAAGAACCTTCTGCAAGAAAGGACTGCTCAATTTTCTCTGAGAACAAATACAAACAATCAACCATGAAGGCATATTCCGGACACTCCTCACGCCATAACGACATAAGATCTTTAACAATCTCCCGAGCCGAGGCAAGTTCTTCCGCAGATTGGGCATTGTTTACGTGTTCCAATGCCTCTAAATACTCGTCGCTCATATATGCCAAAACAACACCACGAGATACCCGTTCTTTGTCCAACCCATCCCATACGCCTTTCATCACTGATCTCCTTCCAGATTTACGATACATTTTGCTAGGCTCATAAAACATGTCCATTTGCTCTGTTCATGAGAACGAGACAATATGTATTCTTTCCTCGCCATTTTTCCTCAATTCCTGTAAGAGACAACACAACTCGTTGTTTTCACAAGAGTTCGCGACGCCATAAACTTTGCCTGAAATTCATGAAGGCTCACATTAAATTCGCGGAGCATAGGGAGACAACCCCACTCTCAATGACGCTTTATCGCATGTATTGCTCAACTATTTCATCCCAATTTTTCCCAAGGAGGCGAAATATGAACGTTTCAATGCATTTGCAACCTGTCATTGCTATTATTGCCGGTATCGTCATTCTCATCAAGCCAACCATTCTCAATTACGTTGTCGCAGCATACCTCATTATCACGGGAATTCTCGCCCTGCGATAAAGAGAATCACCACGTCATTCCTTCAATCCATTCAGGAAACTTCACCCTATGTAGACCGTCTGTCCCGTTCTTGATTCACGAAATGTGATTCGCGTCATGCGATGTAACCGTAAATAAGCTCGACAAACAAACGGTATATGGAGAGAAGGAGCCTGAATGGATTCGAAGAATATTGTACGCTTTACACAGAAAAGAGGTCAGGGCACGACCTGCGGTATTGGGCACTTATCTCCACCAGTGTTCGAAACAATGCCCGATGTGATGCCTTTTGCGGAAGAAATTCAGGGTGCCATTGCACACCAATAAAAAACGGCAACGATTGATCCTCAATAGCCTGCACAACGCCGGTATCTTCAACAGCAGTGACGTCGAGTCCGGCACCAAGCGTATCGACAGCTTGGTTGTGAAGTGCGTTAACTTTGGCTGATGGAGCATTGAACACTCGTCGAAGAAGACTTTTCTCCACAAATTCGACGCGTTTTCTTGGAAAGATTGTCCGTATCTGCGTGGTTTCTGTATAAAATGCAGTCAAGTCACGGTGAAGGCTGCCACCACGAACAATATTCATCAACTGTGCACCACGGCATATCCCGAGAATCGGTATGCCTAACTGCTCTGCTTCGTTCAGGGCCGCCATTTCCATTGCATCTCGTTCGTGATCAAGACGATTGGGGTGCTTTGTTCGAAAAAGCCAACGCACCAAAGCTACAAGCGGGTACACAATATAATGCGCAAGAGCGCGCAATATACGCGTTTCTTGGCCAGCCTCTTCCATCGTCAAACGACCAAGGCTCTCTGCGGCGTCGTCCGGGTTCATATCGACATCGACTCCTCCACTTATAATAAGCCCATCATATTCATCGAGAGAGAAACGATGTCGTGGTGTCATTCTCGTTGGTCGGCCCCCAGCCAGCACCACAGCGAACCAAAGAAATATCCACATGGCGATACCACCATTTTCCGGACCAGTGACAGCGATGCGAGGTGGCATAGAATGAATGCGGGGCCTGGGCACAAGCTCTTTCGAGACTTGTTGCCCACGCCCCAGCATGTGTCTCCTCACGTAATCGTACTGGTGACTCATATGTCTTTTTCGTTAAGTCGTCTGTTGTCCTTTGTCTTCTTCAATCGTTTGTGAAGCTTGTTGAAACAGTTTCGCCAGCTCGGCAAGTGTTTTCTCTAAACCGTTCCGAATCTGTTCCAAGGTCGGTTGAGCCGATTTCGCCAATTCCGCAATTTGCTCTTTGGCTTTCGCGAGAAGATCATTCATTTGTTGTATCGTCGTGTCCAACTTGGCTTTGCCTTCCTCGGACAGAGTGGCAGACTTCTCTTTGAACTTTTCGATTTGAGGTTGCATGGCATCAACCTGTTGACGAGCCTGTTCCAGAACAACACCGGACTGTTCATTAGCGTATTCCATGGCTTTATCAGCGGCTTTCCCCGCTTCTTCCATGGCCTTACCCGCAAGATTCTTGGCAGCTTCAGCAGTTTGCTCGGCTTGTTCCTGGGTCTTTTTGGCCAAGTCGGATAACGACTCTTTTGCCTTGTTCATAGTGTCATCCGGAGATTGTTCGGTTTTTGCCGGAGTTTTTTCAGCCTCTGTTTTGGCCTGTTCACCGGAATCACACGCGCTCACCCCCACAATAAGAAAAACGCCCAAAACAACCCATATTATATATCGCATATCTTTCTCCTTTTCTCCTGAGCAAGCGAATAATACTGCACTCACTCCTGGACATAAAACCAGTCTCAAAGGCACTGATGATGTTATTTACTGACGAGAACCATAGGTTCCCCACAGCAGACCAATTCTCCGCCTCCACCTTGTTGCACCAAAACGACAGCCCCACAAGACTCACACGTGTAAACTTGACCTTCTTGACTCGGCATACGCACTCCTGTGTTTACGGACAATGATATCTGCCTTGTCCGGATATAAGAATCTTTCAAGGATACACGAGTTTGGCTCATGTGCAAGTGCGAGGAAAATTCTTGAGATAGAGGGGAACGAAACCTTAAACAAAAAAGTCACCAAGAGAAGGAAAGAACCGCACATTTCCAGGGTGATCCATCCCTTCTCTTCACTCTATCTAAAGGCGGTATTATGAGAGATTCAGGTGAGATTCGAGCGAAGACAGCGTTTCATGATCAGTGAAATCAAAACGGAGCGGTGTTAACGTGATGTAGCCTTGCGTCAACAAGCCTCGATCCGAGTCCGGAGCCACACGTTCAGCCGGAATCACTCCATCAAGCCAATAATATGAGCGACCGCGAGGATCTTTTTTTTCTTCAAACCAATCTTCATACGTCGCATCGGTTTGTGGACACAATTTGAGGCCTTTCACTTCATCTATGGAATGTTTGGGAAAATTCAGGTTGAGCACGCGAAACTGGGGCAATGTGCTCCAGTCTATTGTATCTAGAAACGATGCCACATAACGACCTTGCGGCAACAGATCCACGGGAGCAAAATCGTCATACGACACAGCCAAAGCCGGGTATCCCATGAGGGCACCTTCCGTGGCGGCGGATACAGTCCCGGAGTACAAAATGTCGACTCCGACATTCGCGCCGCTATTAATACCGGAGACAACAATGTCGGGAGGTGTTTCCAGCAACGTTGTCAGGCCAATTTTAACACAGTCGGCCGGAGTACCGGACACCCCAAGTCCGGAAAAATTCTCTTCATGAAACTGTTTGACCCGTAGCGGAGAAGCAATTGTCACGGCGTGTCCCACGGCCGATTGCTCTGTGACCGGGGCCACACATGCGACATCGTGACCAGCCTCGACTAAAGCCTTGTATAGGCTACGCAGACCAATAGCCTGAATTCCGTCATCGTTGGTGAGAAGAATACGCATAAGAAAATCGTCCTTTACATTTTTGCAATTGAAATCGAGAACACACCGCATAAACAATGAAGGTTCGGCC
Source organism: Desulfovibrio inopinatus DSM 10711 (assembly GCF_000429305.1). Lineage (NCBI taxonomy): Bacteria > Pseudomonadati > Thermodesulfobacteriota > Desulfovibrionia > Desulfovibrionales > Desulfovibrionaceae > Desulfovibrio > Desulfovibrio inopinatus. Next base: position 118,744 of record NZ_KE386878.1, on the reverse strand, counting down.
AACTCTCGCTATCTTTTCTCTTTGGTTTAAGTGTGATACCTCAAACAAGCATCTGCGATGCAAGCCATCGCAAAGAAAAAGGCATCCTTGGCTGGGGCCTATCGTAAGACATGGGGGAACGCAAGGACGTGACCGTCAAAAGTATTTTTATTGAAAATCTGGCTCGCGGCATGGTGATTGAGGACATGTTTCTCATTACATCTGCCAGACCTGGCCAAGCAAAGAACGGACCCTTTTGGTCTCTGGTTCTAGAAGATGTCACCGGAAGTATTGAAACCAAAATTTGGAGTCCGCTCAGTCAAGCGTTTTCCGATATTCCACCAGGAAGCTTTGTTCTCGCCGGAGGGGCTGTAGGAGAATACCGGGATAAGCTTCAGCTTACTCTGGATCATATGACATTTCTTGATCCTGAAGCCGACGGTCTCGACATGGCCGATTTTATCCAGCAAAGCGCCATTCCACCACAGGAACTCTATGACGCGCTCCTTGCACTGTGTAACGATGAGTTTCAGCATAAACCCTGGAAGCGTTTTTGTAAAAAAGTGCTGACGAACGACACGATCCGTGAACGAGTTCTCGCCGCTCCTGGAGCCAAAAGCATTCACCATGCCTACCGAGGAGGCCTCCTCGAACATACGCTCGGGGTGTGTCGACTGTGTCTTGCTATTTGCGCGCTCTATGATCAACTCGATCGAGAAACATTGCTGGCAGCAGCAATATTCCACGATTTGGGCAAAGCCTGGGAACTTGTTGCTGATGTTTCGCGAGACTATACCAGTGAAGGCCGGCTTTTGGGACATATCACCATCACGCAGCAGATACTGGACCCTTTTTTACAGAAAGCCAAAGATCTTGACGAAGAACTCAAGCTCCATTTTCGACATCTCTTACTCAGTCATCATGGGGAACTCGAATTCGGTTCCCCCAAACGGCCCAAAACCCCTGAAGCATTCGTGCTTCATTTCGCCGACAACATCGATGCCAAGCTCAAAACCGGTTTTGAAGCCCTGGCCGATACTGAAGAAAACGGGCAGTCGTGGTCGGCCTTCGTGCCATCACTTGGACGAGCGCTGTTTTGTGCCACCAAAACACCCTGCGCCAACTCGGCAGGCCGGGGGAACAAGACCGAAGACAACAAGGGGGTACAACAATGTTTATTACCTTTGAAGGCATAGAAGGTTCAGGAAAATCTACTCAAATTCAATTCCTCACGGCATTGTTGGAAGAAAAAGGACACGATGTCTTGGTCACTCGCGAACCGGGAGGTTCCGAACTCGGTCAACAATTTCGTTCCATTCTCCTTGATGCCAAGAACACCCATATTGCACCGGCATGTGAGCTATTCCTCTACTTGGCCGATCGCGCCCAGCATATGGGTGAAATCGTAGGGCCAGCCCTGAAAGCTGGAAAAACTGTCATCTGTGATAGATTCGCCGACTCCACCATCGTTTATCAAGGCTACGGTCGAGGTCTTGATGTCCATCTTCTCCGCACACTCAATGATACAGCTGTTGAAGGCCTTTGGCCCGATCTCACTCTTCTGCTTGATTTAGCTCCGGAGAACGGCCTCCGACGAGCAGTGGCACGCAATCTTCGTGACGGTATGGACAATTCAGAAGGTCGCTTCGAAGCGGAGAGTATTGAATTCCATACTCGCGTTCGTGAAGGCTATCTGACATGGGCAGCTCTGAACCAGGAACGTATGTGTATCGTGGATGCCGAGGGTAATGAAGAGACCGTGTTTAACAACGTGCGTTGTGCGGTGGAAAGTCGAATTTCAAGGTAAAAATTCAACTCGAAATACAAAAGCCGGTTCTGGGGTTTCCTTCTCTGCCTTTTATGGTATAGGAATTCTCTGATATCGGCTTTTCTTGTAGCCAAGGTTTGGTATCTGTCGCCCAACTCGTTGTGTTGCGACATCCTCTCGTATGAAACCTAAGGAGACCACCATGGTAAAACGCGTTGGTATGACGCTCTTCGTGTTCGCCCTGCTGATGGCCATGACCGCGCCAGCGTTTGCAGTGACACCGTACGACATTTTCGAAGGGAGTGATTTACGCAAAATTGTGAAACGTGGGAAACTCATCGTTGGCATGGAACTCAAATTCTGGCCCTTCGAATACACCGACGAACAAGGTAATGCAGTTGGTTTCGACGTGGATATCGCCAAACAGGCAGCCAAAGAACTCGGTGTCGAACTCGAAATCAAAGACATGGAATGGACTGGGCTTATTCCTGCATTGCAAGCTGGAAAGATCGATATCATCATCTCCGGTATTACCGGTACGCTTGAGCGTGCGAAAAGTATGACATTCACGGATGCGTATTTTACGACAGGGCTGTGCACCTTACTCAGCACCAAACGAGCGAACGATGTAACCGATGTCGATCAACTCAATGCCGAAGGACGTATTCTTGCGGTAAAGACGGGGACAACAGCTGACCTGGTTGCGAGTAAACGATTCCCCAAAGCCAAAATCAATCGCTATAAAGATGAAACTTCTTGCGTTCAAGAAGTGGTTAATGGTCGAGCCGACGCTTTTTTTTATGACCAAATTTCCATTGGTAAACACCACAAACAATATCCCAAGGAAACAAAGGCCATCTTGAAGCCCTTTACCTACGAGCCGTATTGCATAGCGATGCGCAAAGGCGATTTTGACTTATGGCAATGGCTGGAAATGTATCTCCAAACGATAAAAAATAACGGTACGCTCGATACCTTACGCGCGAAATATTTTGGCGATATTCTTCCAGATGCAAGACAATAGAATCATATTGCGCGGACTGCGGGGAGACTTCGTATGAGTCGCTTTACAGTCCGTGTCATTTTGATCGGCTCATTCACGGTAATTCTCGCTCTACTGCTCAGCACATTGCGATATCATTGGGATTTTCGCGCTGTATGGGCATACCGTGAATTGTATTACCAAGGATTGATCAATACAATCCTTGTATCCTTCGGTGCCATTGTCTTGGGTCTTGCCATCGGTCTTTCTGCAGGTTTGGCACGTGTTTCGCGTAACGTCTGGCTCAGTGAAGCTGCATCACTCTATGTAGGAACTTTTCGTGGCACGCCCCTGCTCACACAGATCTACATTTTTTATTTCTGTGTGGCAGTGGTCGTGCACTATGACAACCCCTTTATCATTGGCATGATTACTCTGGCCATTTTTTCCGGCGCGTATATAACGGAAATGGTTCGTGCCGGCATTGAATCCATTGATAATGGTCAGTGGGAAGCAGCGATGTCTACTGGCATGACACACCATCAGACGTTACTCCATGTCATTTTTCCTCAGGCATTTCGACGAATAGTACCGCCGGTCACTGGTCAATTTGTGTCTCTCATCAAAGACTCTTCCCTCCTATCTGTTATATCTGTACGGGAACTGACCAAGGCGTCTGAAATAGTAAACGCCACCACCTATAAAACGTTTGAAGCATACCTTCCGCTGGCCCTCATCTACCTCCTCTTAACCTTCCCCTTTTCTGCCTTGACCTACAGGTTGGAAAAGAGGATGAATTACGAAAAACGCAATGCATCCTCGTCACGAGGAACATTTTTTTCTTGATTATGACATAGTAAAGGAGAAGCAGCATGGCTCAAGATGTCAAAGTATACGCACTAAGCACATGTATTCACTGCAAAAACGCTAAAAGTTTTCTTGATGAAAAAAAAGTGGATTATGACTGCGTTTTTGTCGATACGCTCAAAGGCGATGACCGTAAAAGCGTGATTGAAGAAATCAAAAAAGTGAATCCGGCATTGTCCTTTCCGACGATGATCATCGGTGGCACTGTCGTCATCGGTTTCAACAAAGACGACATGCTGAAAGCGCTGGATATATAGCCATGGATGCTCAAACTCTTCGCACAACCCTTCGTAAAATCCAGGAACCGAAAGGATATTTTTTCAATGCTGATGAAAAAATGACCCTCGCTCTGATGGATAGCTTACTGACCAACAAAGATCGATACGGATACATGGTATGCCCTTGCCGTCTTGCCTCAGGGAATTATGAGGCCGATAAAGACATTATTTGCCCATGTAACTACCGTACTGCTGATGTCGAAGAATACGGCACATGCTTTTGCGGGCTCTATGTCAGCAAAGACTGGAACGAGGGGAAAGTGGAACACCACGTTGTTCCTGAACGTCGCCCTCCTGAAAAGCTCATGGCCGCTCTTGGTATGACGGACGAGTAAGAGTAATATCGGCCCGACTCGAACACGACACCATGGTGAGCGCCTTTCGTTTCGGGCTTTTTTTCGCTTCGCGACAACACCTCGTGCCGAGTCGACATGAGGCGCAACATTGGAACACACCATGCCGAGACCTCCAACGAGCCATTTCATCAAAAAAAAATTTGATGTCAATGAATCTAATAAGACTGTAACATTCAAAAAAAGCGAACAGGTATCCCCACCTCTTGCCTCCCAAAACAGTAATGCAGTGTTTCTGGGATTGCCGGGAAGCCCGTATGTGAAAATTGCCAAAGATACGGCGGAGCGACTGAATATGGAATTTATCCATATTCAAAGCCCCGAAGCACTCCGCAATGCAGCAAGCACAACCGGATTGAGCTTAGCAGTCGATGCCACAATCGGCCTGCATGACGAGACCGTGCGTGAAACGCTTTTTCACTGTGGACATGTTTTTTATATCATGGCTGATGTTTCCACGTTGTTGGCCGGGCATGATGAGACAAAACAATCTGCACATGAACGCGACGCTTTACGCGAACACCTGGCGAAAATACTCCTCGACCTGGAACCATTTTGTCTGCAAACAAGCCGTTTCATCCTCCGTCCCGACGCGCCCTATGGGGAAATCGCAATGGATGTCGATGAAAAAATGCGACTTTGAGGATTTATGCAGCCACTGGCAAAAGTAATTTTCCAAAGTGTCGGTGAATATGGACGAGAACGTTTCCGCTTGGCAGAACTCTGGCGGAATTGGCCTCGCGTCATGGGATCAATGGCTGATATGGCCCGCCCTTTGGGAACACGCAAATCAACGTTGCTTCTCGGTGTCGAGGATCCCGTGACCATGCAGGAGCTCAGTTATTATGGTCCAGAGATCCTGGACCGCGTCAATGGCTTTTTGCAGAAAAAGATCTTTGACAAAGTAAAGTTCGACCTGTTACAGGGTCGAGTTCCTTTGGACGCCATCACTGTCCAAGGACCAGAATTTCATAAACCGAGGCCCATTCGTCCAACCGGGTTCGGCCACTTGGTTGGCCGTTTTCCAGCTGATTCGGCCTTGGGACGATGTTACGCTGCATACGCGGCCCTGTATGATCGAGCCGAGGCGTCCCAAGACGCCGTTGAGGAAGACACTTTTGGAGGAACCCATGAGCGAAGAAATTACGCTTGAGCAACTGAATTTGAAGAAACCCCTGGACAAAATGACCGCCAAAGAACTGCGCGAACTCGTCATCGAAAAAATTCCGCAGATCACCGGTGCCTCGGGCATGGACAAAGACCAGCTCGTCGCTACCATCAAGGAACTGTTCGGAATTGTCGATGAAGAAGGCGCTGTTTCCCCATATAAGAAACAGATCCTCAGCCTCAAAGCGTCGCTGAAGGCACTCCGTGAAGACAAAGCCGGTCTGTCCAAAGAAACCCCGCGCAAGGATCGCGAAATCATTCGCCGCAAGATCAACAAGATCAAAAAGCGCACTCGCCGCTTGGCGCGCGCTTCCTAAACGTACTTCACCTCGTGAAGGAAAAGGCCGGGGATGCACGCCATCTTCGGCCTTTTCGTTTTCCAACATACCAAACATTCAGCGAAAAGTGTTGTTTCCAACTCAAGACATAGCACGACCAATGCACCAAACAACACTCCCACATTTTTTTGAAAAAATCGTTTTTTTTACTTGCCAACCATACCATTTCAAGCTATCTAGCCCTTCCTTTACGTGACGAGGGAATGGCTCACAAAAAACGTAAAAAGTTCAATTTTGATCTTGACAACGCAGAGCCAAAAGAATAAAAGCACTTCCTCGCTACGAATCACTGGGGGATCGTCTAGCGGCAGGACTACGGACTCTGACTCCGTCAACCAAGGTTCGAATCCTTGTCCCCCAGCCATAAAATATGCGTCCCCATCGTCTAGCCTGGTCCAGGACACCTGCCTTTCACGCAGGCGACAGGGGTTCAAATCCCCTTGGGGACGCCAAAGATTTTGCATAGTTAGAAGTTGCTAACTATGTTTACTGGGAACAGAGAATGCCCAGTTAATATATTTACGCCCTGAAAGTTGCCGCTTTCGGGGCTTTTTTGTTGGGTTCTAGCCTCAACTGGTTTGTTGGTTCTACGGTTCCAGGTTGGTTGGTTCTACTTCAAAGATGGGCCTGGAAACCGCTTTTCCGACATGATTATCTTCTTATCCGCACAGCATTTTTACCCGTAGTCTGTCATTCTCAAAGGTCCGCCCCCTGAGTGTGGTCTTCACAGCATTTATTATTTTCAAGATCATGGGAAAAGATTATGAAGCTGCCGTCATCTGTGCCGGGTTTGGCGGTATCTCCATGGGGTCCACGCCAACTGCTATTGCCAACATGACTGCCGTAACAGAACGCTACGGAGCAGCCCACAAAGCATTTATTGTTGTCCCTCTGGTCTGTTCATTTTTTATTGATGTCGCCAACGCAATGATTATTTCTTTTTTTGTGATGTGCGTTTTGGAAAAAAACGCCCTCATTACAACGTTCGTTTCTCAATGCGAAAGCACAAGCTCGGCAAAACCAATCCGAATGAGATAGCAAGGACAACATATGCCATTTCAAGGAAATGATGGGAGGCCTCTAAAAATACAATCGGGTCGTGAGTTGTTGCGAACTGCATAAATCCAGTCATGGCTTTAAAGGCCAACACGCCCGGCACCATATTGATCGTTCCAGGGATGGAAATAATATGCGTCGGCATGCTGAGGCGCTTATGAAAAGCATATGCGGCAAACCCAACAGCAAGAGAACCAAAGAGCGTCGACATTTCCAAAGAACCCCCTGCAGCCAAACCACACGTCCTCAGGCCAATCCCCAGCGCACCGCAAAATCCGCATAACCACAAACGATATACGGGGACATTGAACAAAATAGCGAACCCTATCGATGCAATGGCCCCGAAAACCAGCTTTACCGCCAGATTCAATAAAAAGTCTTCCATTAGAACACACTCCGAAGACTCAACGCCAAATACATACCTGACGCCAAAAACAATATCATAAGCAATCCCATAACGCCTCTCGTCAAGCCGACAGTAACGTATCCTCGAATGAGATCTTCAACGGAATCAATCAACGGCACTCCGGGGATGAGATACAATACAGCTGCCGATTGAACTACATTGGGCTTGAGTACAAAGCCAGAACACAGCATTGCCGCTAACGTTGCAACAAACGCACTTGCCGCAAAAACAATAAAGACGTTGAAACGCATCTTAGCCAGGGAGAATCGAACCATCGCCCCTAAGAATGTCGAGGCCGCCGTCGCGAAAAATTCTGGAGCATGCCCCCCAAAAATGACGGCAAAAGCCCCACAGGCAATACTGACAGCCACCGATGTACTCGTCATGGAAAAAATTGGGCGAGCGTTTTGAATACGTGTCAAACGACGTCGAATAACGACGGAATCATAGCCTGACTGCTGTACCTCCATGGCCAAATCAAAGAGTTCCGACAGCTTTGTGAAATCAACACCCAAGCTATGTATTGGACGAACTTTCGTTTGACACTCTCCTGCTCGTGAAATCGTCACCATCAGCGCATTATGAGCTACAAGCGTACTGACATTATCGCATCCCGTGCCGGTGAGCATGCTCGTAATAGCCCGGTTTACCTTGTCTATCTCTGCTCCTGAACGGAACATAAGTTCCCCGGCCCATAGCGCCAGATCAAGGGCTTCCTGCAATTCATGCTTCTTTAACTCCATAGAATTCAACCTACTTTACGTGTGACTTGTGTACCATCTGCTCTACTCTACAGGCTCAGGCCGCTTCCCTTACAACCGTCTTGAGACCCTGGCAAGCAACGCTTTGCCCTGTTCTTTGATAAATACATGAATAAACACGATATCATGACTTTTTAATAAAATATCAACTGCATTTTTGATCGTAATCTTCCATGAGCTTGAGCCAATACAACTCTACATCATGCCTATGATGTTGGCGAGGGTGCAGCAGAGAGATTCTCCGTACGAAGCTGTGCTCTGTGTCCCCCCATCACGCACGATAGCATCGTGAGGTGGGAGATGCATTATGATTGTATTGGCTGATCAATCAAATTATGGTAGAGACTACGCAATGCACCAACATGCTGAATTTTGCCTGTCTCGTCGTGAGCGCACTCCAGCCCTCAACCTTTCTCCTCAATCAGAAAGGCTTGATTCTTTTCTTAGCAGTTATGCCTATCGTATAATTTTGTTCACAACATCCTCGCACTCTTCTCAAACATACGTTTGTCGATTTCATTTTCAATCCACAAACACTCCATGTTGTCACATGTCGTATTCACATTACAAAAATGCAATACGAGATATACAGCTCAGTCATACTCAACGTTCCCTTACGATCATACCTGTTTCAAATTCCACTCATATCGATGGACATTGCAACCGAGCCTGTGGTGATCGCTATGCTTCATAAATATCCTGATGAAGAGCCTGTACATAGAGAACTCGAAAAATTACGTCATCTTTTTCTTTCCATGCATCATGGCATTCTGTTCCTTGATAACAACGGACGAGTAACGGAAGCCAATCCTGCTGCCGAGAAACTCTTTGATCGCTCATGTGAAACAATGCTTGGCAGGACTCTTCATGATCTCTTTCAACAATTGGAGAATGAGAACTATATCGCATATTACCCCTGTATGAATGCATGTATAGAGACACTACAAAGAGGAGAGGCAATTCATAACCAAGTCATACACTTCCATAATACTCAAACAAAAAAATTTTGCTGGATATCATTCAGCGCTACGCCACAAATTCTGCACGGAAACGATTCTCCTCAACACATTGTGGCACTCTTCGAAGATATCACGCAGTACAAACGTGCGCAGGATAAGTTAACCGACAGTGGACGTCGCCATCGTATTATCTTTGAAAAATCTCCTTTGGGTATGGTCCATTTTTCACCTGAAGGTATTATTCGTGATTGCAACGAACGATTCATTGAACTCATGGGCTCATCCCGGGATAAACTTATCGGTTTTGATGGACTGCAAAGAAGTAGTCACCCAATACGCGAAACGCTGCAAAAGGCTCTCGCTGGTCAACATATTTCGTATGAAGGTACTTATACATCGATCACAGGCAACAAAACCACATTTCTCCGGGTCGTGCTCAATCCCGTGTCTACGGAGCATCTTCCAACTGAAGTTATTGCGACGTTGGAAGATATTTCAGAACGAAATGAAGCCGAACAGGCACTCAAGGAAAGTGAAAGCCGTTTTCGTGCACTGGTCGAAAATGTAGAACTCGTCGCAGTTCAGGGATATGACGTCAATCGACGTGTTACGTTCTGGAACAAGGCCAGCGAAGTATTGTACGGCTTTTCGAAAGAAGAGGCATTAGGACGGCAACTTGAAGATCTTATTATCCCAGACCCCATGCGGGATGATGTCAAAAATGCAATCTCCAACTGGATGGAAAACGGTATCCCAATTCTTGCGGGAGAATTGGTGCTCTGTCGAAAAGACCGCTCTCCCATCCATGTCTATTCTTCTCATGCTATGTTTATTTCTGCCGATGGAACACAGGAAATGTTCTGCATTGATGTAGATTTAACGCAAATGCATATAATCCACGCCGAGCTTTTGGAGGCGAAACAAGCTGCAGAGAGTGCGAATAAAGCAAAATCCGTCTTTCTCGCCAATATGAGTCATGAAATCCGCACTCCGCTCAACGGAGTTATGGGCATGCTCCAATTACTGCAAAATGTTGCCTGTACCGACAAGCAACGTTTGTACACAGAAACAGCCCTCGACTCATGCAATCGACTCACTCGGCTTTTAGGAGATATACTTGATCTATCGCGTGTCGAAGCGGGCAAAATGAATATAACACATGAATCATTTCGACTTGATACTGTTCTCGACGCCGTTTCCCAAATTTTCGAACCCATCGCTCAAAACAAACAGATTGGATTTTCCATCTCAGCTGCTCCGGAAGTACCCGTCGTCTTGTACGGTGATCCTATCCGCTTACAACAAATATTAAACAACCTCGTGGGGAATGCCGTCAAATTCACCGATACAGGGAGCGTATATATCACCGTTCAGGAGCTCGCAGCAAAAGGCGAACAAATTCGATTACTCTTCACAGTACGTGATACCGGTATTGGCATTGATGACGCTGATATTTCTCGTATCTTCGATGCATTCAACCAAGCTGAGACAAGCTTTAAACGCGCCTACCAAGGCGCAGGACTCGGCTTGTCCATTACCAAAAAACTTGTCCAGTTATTAGATGGAACACTCACTATCTCGAATGAACCAGGAGTTGGAACAACCATCTATATTAATATCCCATTCACATCTCCTCCCCAAACAGAAGTGTGTTCAACACCCTCCCCCGCGCTCTCTCCTCCTGTACTCCAACCATCTCCAGTTTCTATTTTGGTCGTCGAGGATGATGAACATAACCGCATGTTCATCTTGGACCTTCTCGAAAATAAAGGATTCACGACACGCCAGGCACACAATGGGCTTGAGGCTTTGCAACACCTCCAACAGACTACTGTCGACATCATCCTCATGGATGTACAGATGCCTGTCATGGATGGACTCGAAGCGACCCGACATATCCGATCCAATCCCAAATACAGCCATGTATCCCACGTTCCCATTGTCGCCATGACGGCATATGCCATGGCAAAGGATGAAGAATACATGCTCAACTCTGGCATGGATGGTTATATTGCGAAACCCGTCAATGTTCAGCAACTCTTTGAAACGATGACGAACATTAATCGAAAAAAAGCTCGTCCCAAACACACATGAACCTCTCAAAAAAGTCTACGTTATCACCATGGACACACACGTACGCCCATGGCAACATAGACAGAACGAACAAAACGTGATTCTATTTTCAACATTACTCAGGTTTTCTTTCCGTCGTATCGCTGACCATACGGCCTCATTCAACCCTTGACTGCAGCTTTATGAGGCAACGGACGTCATGTTGCGCAATCAGAAATTCTCTACTCTTTTTTTCGTTTGTATCTTCTCCATAACGCTTTTAACGATCATCTTATGTGTAGGATTCTGGAGCGCCGATAAATATTTCACATTTCTGCGCGAAGCCGATGATGTTCGCTCCTCCTATGTTGCTGCCAACCGTCAACTCTCTCGCGACGAAGTGGACCGCGCCATAGCATACGCCAGGCAGCATATGGATCTTGCTCAAAAACGTCTTATGGCTTCTCTGCGGGAACATACCAACAACGCAGTATCCATGGCTTGGGCGTTGTATAATGCCGATAACAACGGCATGCCTCGGGATCAGTTCAGATCCCTTGTTCTGACAGCATTACGAGATATTCGATTCAGTAAAGATCGAAGATATTTCTTCGTCGCGCATCTCGACGGAAATTGGCTGCTCAATCCGATTTCATCCCAACACGATACCATAACGGGAAATGACACAGATCTCCTACGCCAAATGATCAGTCTTGTTCAATCCAAAGACGAAGGATTTATTGAGTATGAGGGACAATTGCCGGGAGGGACTGGAGAGAAGCAGAAACGAATTGCATTCATTAAATATTTTGAGCCGCTCAATGCCCTTATTGGCACCGGTGATTCCCTTGCAGATGCCACTCAGGATATTCAGCAAGAAGTCCTCGACTGGCTTGTTCAGGTCCGTTTCGGACAAAATGGATACCTGTTTGGCAGTACGTTCGCGGGAGACCCTCTTTTCACCAATGGAACGATAACCAAAGGTGGAAAAAATATCATAGAGTTAACGGACCCGTATGGCGTAAAAATTATTCAGGAACAGCGTAATGCCGTGCGTGATCCGGAAGGCGGATTTGTCGAATACTCTTGGAAAAAACTCACCGAAAGTGAGCCATCTCCCAAAGTCGCTTTTGTACGAGGCATTCCAGAATGGAAGTGGATTATCGGTTCGGGATTTTATGTCGACGATATCGACGAGCTCATTGCAGCAAAACAAGTAGCGCTCAAACATAAGCTCATCGGTGATATCATTACAATCAGTTTCATCGCATTAATTCTTCTTGCGCTTGTCATCGCTATATCGATAGGCCTCTCCCGATGGGTCGGCAGTCAGTTAAAGATTATTCTCGATTTTTTTGCCCAAGGATTCCAAAGAGATGAACTCCTCGACATCAACCTTTTTCATCTTGATGAACTCAAACAAATCGGCTCTTCAGCCAACCTCATGGTCGAATGGTACAGGCAGGCCGATATCTCGATGCGACGAAGTGAAGCGTTTCTCAATGAAGTAAGCCACATAGCCAAAGTTGGGGGCTGGGAGCATGATCTTGTACACAATACAGCGACATGGACCGAGCAACTCTACCGCATTATAGAACTCGACGATGGTCCACCTCCTGGGCCCAATGAACATCTTGCCTATTATCCGCAGCACGATCGCGTTCTCCTGCAACAGGCCATCACCGAAGCCATAGAACAGAAAAAACCGTTTGACCTTGAATTGCATTGCCATTCTGCTAAAGGTCGCCAGCTTTGGGCTCGGATCATTGGCTACCCACAGTTTGAAAACGGAACGTGCGTGAAACTAAAAGGCACTTTCCAAGACATCACACATCAGAAAGAAAGTGAAATAAAGTTGCGCGAAAGCGAAACTCAACTACGCGAGGTCGTGACCGAGTTGCTCGAAGCCAAAAATGCAGCAGAAACGGCCAATCGGGCAAAAAGTGAGTTTTTGGCCAATATGAGCCATGAAATTCGTACTCCGCTCAATGGCATTATGGGCATGATTCAATTACTCAAAAAAACCGAGCTCGACAGCCAACAACAGGAGTTCATCGAGTACGCGTTCCAGAGCAATAAACGCCTCACCCGACTTTTAAGTGACATTCTTGACCTCTCACGCATCGAATCGGGGCATATGGAGCTCGTGAACGAACCGCTTGACCTTCATATTGTTCTCAACGACACGGTCAACCTGTTCCGTCCCACGACACAACAGGCCGGAGTGCCCCTTAAGCTGGAGTGTGCTCCAGAAATACCACATACACTCATGGGCGACGAACAACGTATTCGACAAATCCTTTTCAACCTTCTTGCCAACGCAGAAAAGTTCACCCCAAGTGGTTCAATTTCTATCAAGGCATCACTCATTGATCCTCGTACTCAGGATCAAAATTCTATCGCTCGAATCCTCTTTCAGGTAGCCGATACTGGCATCGGTATCGATGACAAACATATAGCGATGCTTTTCCAACCGTTTAGCCAGGTTGAAAGTTCATATTCCAAACGCTTCCAAGGAGCAGGCCTTGGTTTAAGTATCGTCAAACAACTCGTCAGTATGATGGGTGGATCTCTGTCTGTCGAATCGGAAAAGGGCAAGGGAACAACCTTTTACCTCTCAATTCCGTTTGTCAGAGTCTTTGCATCTCCCGAACCCATGCCGATTGCAATGCCTTTGGTTGACAATACGATGCCGACTCCTCCTGACTCGCCACCACAACATGCTGGTCATATTCTTGTAGTCGAGGATGACGAGGTTAATCTCTTTACCATGACACATTTGTTGAAAGCACAAGGATTCCATGTCCAGTATGCGCAAAACGGCAAGGAAGCCATAAACATGCTGAACAATGAATCGTTCGATATTGTTCTTATGGATGTTCAAATGCCCATAATGGATGGAGTGGAAGCGACGAAAGCAATACGTGGAGGCAAGGCAGGAGCACAAAATACAGACATTCCCATTGTTGCCATGACAGCCTACGCTATGACAGGAGATCGCGAAACATTTCTCGTCTCAGGTATGGATGCCTACCTCGCTAAACCGATTGATATGGATACCATGAAGGATGTCATCCAAACGCTTCTCACCAAAGGCAGACACCGGGAACAATGATCTCCGCAAAATATGAAATCACTTTTTGGCGCTAGCGTTCTCATAAACGTGACGTCGCAAAATTCTTACACAGTAGAACTATTATTCTGAAGTCATCTCATTGGGTAGGAACGTCTTCCCCTTCAACGCATACATTATTTTTCCCCTCATTCTTACATTGATACAATAACGCATCTGCACGCATGGTGATGGAATCAATGGTGTCTCCGGGGTGAAATTCAGCGACCCCCTGGCTCATCGTCACATGAGTGAAGAGGGAAAAATGCGGCGAATTGTTATCGCTGAATTCCTGTCCTTCTATACCACTACGAATACGCTCGGCGATTCTTTTTGCCTCTTCTCGATCACATTGAGCAAGAATAATGAATTCATCGCCTCCCCAGCGCGCGACGTGATCATCTGGACGAACACCGTTCCGTAGCAGCTGGGCTGTTTCAACAAGCACAGTATCCCCGGCAAGGTGACCGAATTTGTCATTCACCTGTTTCATACCGTCAATATCCGCCAAAATAACGGAGAACGGACGCTGGTCATGGTCAAATCGTTTAACTGCCAGCTTGAATTGACGTTCAAATTCACGACGATTGGATAAGCCCGTCAAGTCATCGGTTGTGGCTAAATCGAACAATTTTTTCTGAAAACGGTAGGTCATGTATCCACTGACAAACAGCACAAATAATGAAGCAAAAAGGCCAATAAACAGTGTGCGTTGAAAATTATACCGAGCAAAGGCAAGCGCTTTCGATTCATTCTCTTCGACAATAAGAATCCAATTCAACTCCGGGATATAGCGAGCGGTCAGCAGATAATGATTTCCGTCTTCGTCATATTCGAAATCAATGGGTTGCGTCTGAATGCGTAAAATTTCATTCGCAAAAGGAGCTATACCAGCAATATTTTGAATTGAAGGAACAGCATGTCTAAATGACTTGGCCCGAGCCACGATATATCCATGGAGATCAATAAAATATATGGAACGCCCAAATCGTTCCTGCGTCTCTTCAAGGAGCCTCGAAACCGTATCAAATTTCAGCCCTACACCGGTAACACCAACAAGATGGCCCTTTTTATTCTGAACACGAAAATTGATAAATATCGTGAGAAGATTGTTATTTGCTTGGTTTACATCAACATCAAGGTCAAACTCTTTTCCTGACGCAATAAAATCGTAGTACCATTTATCATGATCATCGATACGTGTTATCTTTTTCAGACTCCCACCATAATAATAGTAATTGTGGGAACGACTTGAAATAAAAAAAGTCGTAAAAAAGCCATACTTCAATTTTATTGAATCGAGATATTTCTTTATCTTTGAAATATCTTTTTCTCCAGAAGAAGCCCAATCTATCAAAAACGCATCGTTTGCCATCGACGATGAAACATAAATGGGCTTCATTAAATTCTGAAGAATTTCAGAAAAAATAGTGTCTCGAGTGAGCGGAAGAGATGATTGAAGGATATCCTGACGGATAGATTCTCGCGCCAAATTATAATTAATAATGCTCGTTATAAAAAAGGAGAAAAAGAGGATAGAAGAAAGAAAAAAAGCGAGACGAAACGATCGTTGGCTCTGCAATTTCCACAAAGCTTCGAACAGACGGCTTAGAACATGCATTGAGAAACAATCCCTTCATTAAAAACACGTGAAGAACCTCATAAGACGACAAAGCTATTCCCCAAACGAGAGCCAACCTATTCCAGTTTTCATACGTCAATCCTCCGCATGAGGTTCTCCCATCACTGTTTTCAATATAGTATTTCCCCTTGGGAGGAAACTACAAAGATGGGCTTGTTCCGGGACTGGCAGCTCCTGCCCGTGAACAAGATTCAACACCCGAGTGGCATCAAGGATAGGTATAAAATAATTCACACTGGTCGCCTTTTCATCACCAGCCACAGTCAACGCGACAACGTGCCCATCGACATCAATCAACGGCCCCCCGCTGCTTCCATGCGTTACCCCGACATCACTCTGAATATAATCCTGTTCATACTGATGTCGTATGGCACTAATAACACCACAACTCACGCTCCCCTCCCGCTCTGTACCACCTGGAGAACCAATCGCATACACCGGAGCACCGATTTCAGGGCTGGACATTGCCAAGGGGAGACATGGTGTCTTGGTGAGATCGGCCTGAATCAATGCGACATCGCGCCTAACATTGGTTCGCACCACTGACCCCGTAATTTCAACACCGGAAATAAGGCGTATGCGAACATCCTTGGAACTTCCAACAACATGCTGATTGGTCAATACGAGACCGTCTTCAGAAATAAAAAAACCGCTTCCGATGGCGGCCCCGGAATCAATGGTAACAACCCGCTCCCGAACTTCGGCTAACGGAACTCGAACAGAGCTGGAATCGCTTTGTCCCACTAAAACAATTGGTCTCAGCCCCGTCGAGCCAGCATCATGGGCCTTACGAGACCGAGGGGCGTGTTCAGGGGTGTCGCGCACAAGCGCTTGAAACGTCGGATCGGCAATAAGAAAGCGCACAGCCTGCGCAAAAGCCTCGTAAATGGAATCCATATCAGCTGTATCACGCGGAGAATCAATACGAGCGGTTCCACGAACAGGAATTGTTGCCACCATTTTTTTGTCGAACAGGCTGAACACCTGCCATTCCACCTTGATAGACGCCTCACTTGTTCTGCTCGCCGAATCAAATAGGTAATCATTTGGCCGACACACGTTATGGTGAAAATCTCGCACCAATGCAGCAACATAATAGCGGGCAGCCGACTGCATCGGATCACCGAAAAGCTTTTCTCGATCACCAACAACCGTGATATTTGCTCGCTGCATTTCATCGCGAAAGATGTCTTGGACTTCTTCATCCCAAAATGGCCGGCTTCCACCTCGCCATACCATTTCGGATTCAGGCAAACATAAAGGCCCGGATTGTATTTCACCGATAACCTGTCCACGGCGCAATTTAATGACCGCCTTGGTAAACATGACAGGTTGTGTGCTTTCAGTAACGGGAATATCAACCAGAACAGGGTCTTGAAGCGTCGTGAGGACGGGTCGAGAACCGCATCCGCAACTCAACAGAATCCAAAGCAGGGAATAGAGAACACCAACACGTGACATGAAACGAGACCTTTCTCGTCAGATCATTCCCGAAATGCAGGCTTCATTGACCGCCAGACAGATTTTTCAACATACGGGAAGATGCCGCAAGAAAAATATCGCCTAATCGATCAAGTTCAGCTTTTGCAATTCTTCGATCAGAGCTTCGTGATTGAAAGGCTTAGTCAGGTACGATGTCGCTTGCCCTTGAAAAAAAGCACGTGAGACA
This sequence comes from Desulfovibrio inopinatus DSM 10711, assembly GCF_000429305.1. Classification (NCBI taxonomy): domain Bacteria; kingdom Pseudomonadati; phylum Thermodesulfobacteriota; class Desulfovibrionia; order Desulfovibrionales; family Desulfovibrionaceae; genus Desulfovibrio; species Desulfovibrio inopinatus. The sequence continues at coordinate 101,355 of NZ_KE386878.1, read as the reverse complement.
TTTTTCGGATCATCAAGAGAAGAAATCATGATGACCTTAACCTGGTCAGCTTCGTTAATATTGTTTTCCGATTCGAAGTGTCGAATGGATTCAACAGCCTGATGTCCATCCATACCAGGCATCCTGATATCCATAAGAATCACGTCAAAGGGTTCCCCTTGATCAAAGGCTCTCCGAAATGATTCCAAACCTTCGCTTCCGTCTGAAGCAAGATGGCAATCTGCATGTGGAGAAAGCACTTCTGCAAGGTATTTTTTGTTGATATTATCGTCGTCTACAATGAGCGCTTTCATCGGCCTGCCAGAATTTTCCTTGATGAGTTTCATGATCTTGGAATCGAATGAGGCGGGCTTGCTTTACCAAATCCGCAACAAACGTCAATGAAAATATGGCGTGTCGAGCAGCAGTAACGCAGCTACCGACACGCCGAAACACATCTGTCGGCGACCTTACAGCTTCTTGGTGGTCGACTTGGTGAGATACCAGTCACCGTGACGTTTGGCTAGCTCTAGATCGTAGACAAGCCGAGGTTGTACGTGTCCGGCTATATATACGTCAACTTCCATGACAGCCGTCGCTTTGTCATCTTTCACGACAATATCGCGAACTGCGGAAACATTCTGAATAACATCATGCTGCTGCATCATCTTGACAACCTTCTTCATTCTCTCTGCTTGTTCAGCTTTGGTCCAGGTCTGGCCATCAAGCGATGTAATGACGGCGTCATCGGCATAAAACGCCATAATCTGCCCAGAATCATGCGCATTACGCGCCTTGGTAAAATCAAACAAAAGCGCATAAATTCGATTGGCTTCCTCTTGCTCAAGCGCCAAGCCGGAATCCGGAGGAGGAGTTTTCTTTTGACACGCAACAAGTGACAAAACAATACACAACCCCATAACCACAACGGTGAGCCTGTTCTTCATTATCTCCTCCCCGATTGATAAGGATTGGTTTCAGCTTGCTTTCTCTTACCACGAATTCGTGACGACGTCGCGCCCAAAAACATTTTTTTTATGATTCCTTCAAATTCAGGACAACCAGCTTGCAATAGGCCGCAGGACTGATACCATTCCGAGCATCTCTATGATACGTCAAGGCCGCAAACACATTGATATGAGACCATCAGGCAAGCACCCATTATATTTAATTTCTATCTGTACGGAGATACCTATTTATGACCCGAAACGGCGTACTCGTCAGCGATGCTCTCTGGTACAAAGACGCCATTATCTACGAAGTCCACGTCAAAACGTTTTGCGACGGTAACGCGGACGGTATCGGCGACTTCCCTGGGCTTATCCGAAAACTCGATTATCTTGAACATCTCGGAGTAACGGCCATTTGGCTCTTACCTTTTTATCCTTCTCCACTCCGCGACGACGGGTATGATATCTCCGACTATCGCACTGTGCACCCCGATTATGGTACATTGGCAGACTTCAAAAAATTGCTGCGTGAAGCCCATGCTCGTGGCATTCGAGTCATCACCGAACTCGTCATCAACCATACCTCCGATCAGCATGCGTGGTTTCAGAAATCGCGTTTGGCAAAACCGGGGTCAAGCTGGCGAAATTTCTACGTGTGGAGCGATGACCCCAAAAAATATAGTGAAGCACGCATCATTTTCAAAGACTTCGAGCATTCCAACTGGTCCTTTGACCCCGTAGCCAACGCCTATTATTGGCACCGTTTTTACCACCACCAACCCGACCTCAATTTTGATAACCCCCGAGTCCATGCTGAAGTCATCAAGGTTCTCGATTATTGGTTCAACCTTGGAGTGGATGGCTTACGTCTCGATGCGGTTCCGTATCTCTATGAACGGGAAGGAACCAATTGTGAGAATCTCCAGGAAACATACGCCTTCCTTCAAAAGTTACGGGCCCACATCGACACCCACCACCAGGATAAAATGCTCTTGGCCGAAGCCAATCAATGGCCAGAGGATTCTGTCAAGTATTTCGGCTCGGGCGATTCATGTCACATGGCCTTCCACTTCCCGCTTATGCCACGAATGTTCATGGCACTGGAAATGGAAAACAAGTACCCTGTACTTGATATCCTCGACCAAACACCGCGTATTCCGGAAAACTGTCAGTGGGCGCTCTTTCTCCGGAACCATGACGAACTCACCTTGGAAATGGTGACGGATGAAGAGCGGGATTATATGTACTCTATGTACTCCAAAGACCCCCGCGCCCGCATCAATCTTGGTATTCGTCGACGACTCGCCCCTCTTCTGGGAAATGATCGCCGTAAAATAGAGTTGATGAATGTGCTTCTGTTTACCATGCCTGGCTCCCCTGTGTTGTATTATGGGGATGAAATCGGCATGGGAGACAATTATTATCTTGGTGACCGTGATGGTGTTCGGACTCCTATGCAATGGAGCTCAGACAAAAACGCCGGATTTTCCGCGACCAACCCACAACGCCTCTATCTTCCCGTCATCATTGACCCGGAATATCATTATGAATCGGTCAACGTTGAAACCCAAGAGCGAAGCAGTGCCTCGCTGCTCTGGTGGATGCGTCGAATCATCGATCTGCGCCGGCAATGCAAATCGCTCGGTCGAGGCAATCTGACCTTTCTTCCCATGGAGGACGCCAAAATCCTGGCGTATATACGATCATCCCAGGAAGAAACGATTCTGGTTGTCGCCAACCTGTCTCGTTATTCCCGCATGGCGGAAATTGATCTCAATGCCTATGAAGGTCACACCCCCGAAGAGATTTTCGGCGGTTCTCGGTTCAAGGCGATCGACAAAACGCCGTATGTACTCAGTCTGTCACCGTATGGGTACTATGTCTTCCGACTCCACTCGCCGGATCAAAAAGCCATGGGGACCGGTCTGCCGGTGCTGGAAGCCTCTTCACTGGAAGCTCTTCTGTCCGATAAAACCCTGCGTCTCGGGTTCGAAAAACGTATCTTGCCAACCTACCTCAAAACGCAACATTGGTTCGGAGGACGGACTCGACGTATTCGGCGGCTTTCTCTGTCGGCGTGGCCCCGGTTGCTACCGGACAAGAACTGGTTTGTGCTCTTCATTGAGACCGTCTACGATGATGGAGAGCCGGAAATCCATATCTTACCGCTTGCCCAGGTCCCGTTTGAAGAAGATCACAACATCGGATCCATTGCGCAGCTCAATGTTAACGGGACATCAACGCTCCTCATTGACGCCGTCAAAGACGAAAGCTTCTGTCTTGAACTTCTCCGTCTTATCTGCGAACGAAAAAAAGCTGGACTGCCGGGACACTTCTTTACGGGAATGTCTACCGAGCGTGCCCGACGTATCTTTTTCGGATCGAACGACCTCACACCGAAAGTCGATGCGGATGAACAAAGCAACACAACCATTCGCTATGGTCAGCATCTTATCCTCAAAATGTTTCGCAAAACCGAACTCGGCGTCCACCCGGACTTGGAGATTGTCCGCTTTCTGACACTCCAAACAAAATTTACGCACGTTCCCGCCTATGCGGGATCGTTGGAATGTACAGTATCTGAAGGCGGCTCCGTTGTTCTTGGCTTGCTTGAGGCGTTTGTTCCGAACCAGGGAGAGCTCTGGCAACTCATGCTTGATAATGTGGCCCGTTTTTATGAACGCGCTTTGGCCTTACCGAGTGAAACGGAATTGGTGTTTCCTCGAAATGCCAATCCCTATACTTTGGATCTCACGATTCTTCCGGAAGATATTCAGGCTCTGTTCGCCGGCGACGAACAACAGGGGGCACAACTTCTTGGTCGAAGAACGGCGCAAATGCACAAAGCCCTGGCCAGAGATTACGGTGATGCTTCCTTTACGCCCGAACCATTCTCCCAGCTCTACCAGCGTTCACTGTATCAATCGATGCGTAACCTTGGACGAGAACAGTTCCGCGCACTCAAAGCAAAGTGGCCCCGCCTGAGTGAAGGTGTACAGAACCAGGCTGAAATCGTCATCGGTCTCGAACCTGTCCTTATCGAACGTCTGCGCGGCATCATTCGTCAGAAGTTACGAGCACAAAAAACGCGCATTCATGGTGATCTCCATCTTGGCCAAGTTTTGGCGACGGGGAATGACTTTGTCATCTTTGACTTCGAAGGCGATCCCGAACGGCGACTCTCCGAGCGCCGCATCAAGCGTTCACCATTACGCGATGTGGCCGCCATGCTCAGGTCGTTCCAGTTTGCCGCCTACCATCCGTTTGTCGAACGTTCGGTTATCCGAGAAGCCGATATCCCCTATCTGACCCCGTTTGCCGACATGTGGTACTTGGCAATGGGACAGGCTTATCTTGATGGGTATCTCACGGAATTCGGCCCGAGTCCTATTCTGCCTGAAGAGCGTGAACATATTGACAGCATGCTTGTTGCGTACTTGGTGGAAAAAGCCCTGCTTGAAGTCGGACGGTACATCAAAACCAAACCGGAATGGCTCCTTATTCCACTGCGTGGTCTGATCCACCTGCTTGATGAAGAAGATTAGTCATGTTGAGAACGTACGTAAAAAGACCTCGCTACGACACCATGAATGAAAGGCTATCGTAATGGAACAGAACGCACATGTTGGACATCGCCGCATTGATGATACAGCCTATGAATTTACGGTATGGGCTCCCAAGCCCAAGTCTGTGGAACTCGAACTGCTTGATTCGACACCCCGTCGGTTGCCCATGGATGCAATAGGTCGTGGATTATATCGTCTTCGTGTTGATGATGTGAAAGCAGGCAATCGATATCAGTTTGTACTCAATGGCGATATCCGTCGGCCTGACCCGGTATCGCATTTCCAATCCGAAAGCGTCCATGGCCCGTCAACCGTGGTGGACCATGACGCGTTTCGCTGGACCGATCATGGCTATACGCCACCACCGTTCGGTGCTCTGGTGATTTATGAACTGCATGTCGGCACATTCACGCCTGAAGGCACATTTGCCGCAGCCATGTTAAAAATCGACTACCTTGTGGAGCTTGGGGTATCAGCCGTGGAAATTATGCCGGTGGCGGCCTTTCCCGGTGAGCGTAATTGGGGATACGATGGCGTCTTTCCGTACAGCGTTCATCAGGCCTATGGAGGCCCTGACGCGCTCAAAGCATTCGTTGACGCCTGTCATAGTCGAGGAATGGCCGTTATCATGGACGTGGTCTACAATCACCTTGGACCGGAAGGAAACTATCTGCGCGACTTCGGGCCATACTTCACCAATCACTACCACACACCATGGGGAGACGCGCTCAATTTTGACGGCGCGGGGTCGGATGGGGTGAGAAACTTCTTCCTGCAAAATGCTCTCCATTGGTTGGGACTCTATCACATTGATGGTCTCCGTCTGGATGCCGTGCACGCTATTTATGACCAGCAGCCCATTCACATTCTGCAGGAACTCGCCCAAGTCGTCTCATCGTACGGCAAAGCCTGTGGATTCTCGCCGTATCTTATTGCCGAATCCAATTTGAATGACCCTCGACTGACATCCCCGCTCGATACGCATGGACTCGGTATGGATGCAACGTGGAGTGATGATTTTCACCACAGCGTGCATACACTGCTCACTGGTGAACGAAACGGCTATTATATGGACTTCGGGAGCATCGATCATCTCGGGACGGCAGTTCGTGACGGGTTTTCCTACCAGGGAGAATACGCTCCATCACGCGACCATGCCGTTGGAGCCCCTTGCCGGGAATCACCGGCCACAGCGTTTGTGAATTCAATCCAGACACACGACCAAGTCGGCAATCGAATCGGTGGAGAACGTTTGGCGGGGTTGGTTGGTTTCGAAAGCCTCAAGCTTGCTGCCGGCCTTCTTCTGGTAACGCCATGTATCCCGATGCTGTTTATGGGCGAAGAATTCGGAGAAGATCACCCCTTCCATTATTTCGTGAGCCATACGGATGATCGTCTCATCGAAGCCGTTCGAAAAGGACGAGCACGCGAGTTCAAATCATTCAAATGGAAAGGCACACCGATTGATCCACAGGCCGAATCGACGTTTATCGATTCGAAGCTCGATTGGTCCAAGACATGTACGGGCAACCACGCAATTCTGCTGGAATTCTACAAGCGCCTGTTGCAATTACGGCGTGCGCTTTCAACGCTGAGCTGGCCGCAAAAAAATGGACTGGAGGTCACCGCACTTCGCGGTAAAAACGTCCTTGCCGTGGTCCGGCAAAACGAACTCGCCTCAACACTGGGGCTGTTCAATTTTTCCACGCAGGAACAAATCATTGATGCCGCCAGCTTGAGCCCGACGAGCAATGCCATTAAAATTCTCGACTCTGCCGACCCGGTGTGGAGCGGGCCTTCAGCCCAGGCCCCCAACATCATCGCCGACGGCATCACATTGCCCAGTCGAAGCATGGTGTTATATCATGGAGAGAAGAAATAGAAATGAAAGAGGAAGAGAGCGATCTCTCTTCCTCGCTTTATCGTGAAATGCAGACGACAACATTTACCCTATTATCCAATACATCCACTGTTACAAAGAGGTGAAGGGGTCTCGCTTTCCACCCTACTTACTCACCAGCCCCAGCCGGCACACCGGCGAGACCACAGTAGCCTTTGTCTTTAACGACACGCCACATCATGCACTGGCTGGTTTGACAAAACTTGAGCTTGTCGTCGGATGTCTTGAGGTAGGGACAGAATTTAAATTTCGCTTCACTTTCACTGAGCAACATGGAGCCTCCCTCTGGTTGCAATGCCGAATCAGCTTTCTTCCATGGTCAAATAGTCACCAACAATCACTTTGAGACCAAAACCGGGAAAATTGACGCGATACTTGTTGTTGCCGATATCTTCAACAATTTTGCCGCGACCGAAAATCTTGTGGCGGCAATACCCGGTATTGCCCGATGCACCCAAGCGTTTCGGTGAAACGGATTCCTGCGGTCGCGACAGAGGCTCAGGAACAGGTGGTGGAGCCTGGACATCAACACCACCCATCCGATTCTCGTTGTGCTCAACATAGAGATGCTGATCAAGTTCACGTAAAAAGAGACTCGGCATGACCGGCACATGGCTCGCGTTTTGTCGTTGATACACCGTTTTCGGGACAAACAGGCCAAGATACTCACGAGCACGCGTTGCCGCGACATACAGTAACCGGCGCTCTTCTTCGAGATCTTCGGATTTCACCAACGCATGCCGCGAAGGAAAGCGGTCATCCACGAGATCAATAATGCAGACAGCAGACCACTCAAGCCCCTTGGCCGAATGGACCGTAGACAAACACAACGTGTCTTCACGGGCTTTCTTGCGATCGTCCTCGGGATTTTCAAGCACAAGTTCAGCAAGAAAAATATCGAGCCCGGAATAATCGGCCGCAATTTGATAAAGCTGTTCAAGCCCAGCCTCACGACGCGGATAGTCATCGGGAAACGATTGTTTGAGTAGCGGCAAATAAAATTGAATGACTTTATCGAGGAGATCCTTGGGAGAATCCATGCCGTTGAGCGATTTCACGAAATAGATGAGTTCAGCCAATTCTTCGTTTTTCTTGGTATAACGTGATAACGCCTGGTCATCATTGGTCTTGATCGCTTGAAATATCTTTTCTGCAGTTTTCGGCCCCACCCCTTTGATATAGGAAAGAATCCGCCTCCATCCAGGGACGTCATCGGGGTTATGAGCCACGCGTAAGTACGCCAGGGCATCTTTCACATGAGCCGCTTCGGAAAACTTGATGCCGCCAAACTTCTGATAGGCAATGCCTATTTTATTCAGCTCGACTTCCAAGGGAAACGACATATACCCAGCGCGAAACAGAACAGCAATTTCGTGGAGCGGATACTTCTTAGCTTGCTCCACGACTTTGGCCACGACAAGTCGCGCCTGGGTCATGTCGGAATAGGTTCGAAAGATTTCAGGCTTGGGGCCGGTTTTGCGCTTGGTAAAGAGATGCTTTTCAAACTTACGTTCGGCATGCTCCAGAACAGAATTGGTCAAATCAAGAATCGGTTGCGTGGACCGGTAGTTCTCTTCGAGCCGAATGACCTTGGCTCCGGGAAATCGGTTTGGAAATCGAAGGATGTTTTCCACATTCGCTCCGCGAAAAGCGTAAATGGACTGCGCATCATCCCCCACCGCCATGATGTTGCCCCCTTCCCCGGCCAAATGCTGCACGGTACGGGCCTGAACAAGGTTCGTATCCTGGTATTCATCCACCATGATGTAGGAATACCGCATCCGCAGATAATCCCGTAAATCAGGATGTTCGACGAGTAATTTTTCGAGATAAAACAGCAAATCGTCGTAATCGAGCAGGCCGTGTTCCCGTTTATATGCGGTATACCCGTCAGCAAGCCGGGTGAGATTTTCAGCATGCGGCGCCAAATGGAATGCTTCGCGGTCCAAGATATCGGACAATGCTGTTTCCTTGTTCCGTGACTTGCTGATGAGCCCCATGACGGCCGAACGTTTGGGAAAACTCTTGTCGGATTTGGCAATACCGAGATTCGTGCGCAATAATCCAAGGACGTCTTCGGAGTCTGCTCGATCAAGCATGGAGACGCCGCCGGAAAATCCGACGGCGGCGGCATGTTGTCGTAAAAGAGAGAAGGCAAAGGAGTGAAACGTTCCCCCCGCGACCAGTGACAACCGGGAGCGGTGCCCGTCCTGCCCGCTTCCACCAAGCAATCGCGCTGCTCGGTCGAGCATTTCCTGTGCGGCCTTACGGGTGAAGGTCAGTAGAAGAATGTTCTCCGGAGGCACGCCCATATGGACAAGCCGGGCCAGACGGTAGACCACGGTTCGGGTTTTGCCACTGCCGGCTCCGGCAATGACAAGGACTGGTCCTTGCGTGGTTTCCACGGCCTCACGTTGGGCCGGGTTGAGATCGTGTTCAAAGTCGATTGGCATGGGGCTGGTTGTTTCTGGGGATGTCGAAAAAGTCAAGGACGGCTCGACCAGCATCCCGTACTCGTGGAGCAGCATACCCTGTGGAATCATAATACAGAGCATCGTGGGCAGTATGAACGCCATGACGATTAAAATGACCAAACACTTCGGTGCGATCAAACTTGCCGGTCAGGCAGAAACCGGGATTGGGTACGCAAACAATCTGAGGAGCGTACTTGGCCAACGGACCGAAATACAACTCGGTTTTCAAATGGATAGCTTCAAAAATGGGCTTACCTTCATATTCCATCTCAAGCAGGGCATCACGAATGGCGGCGGCATGTTCAAGTCCGACGTGCTCGTGAAACACCCCGCGGGCATACCGTTCTTTGATGTGCATGTAGATACGTCCCGGATCAAGAGCAAACGCGGCCGTGGGATGACCGATACGTTCAGAATTCCACTCTCCGGGCTCACCGGTCAGCTTGAGCAAACCGACAGAAGCCAACCAGGCATTGAGATCTACTTCGACTTTAAGGTCGGCAAATCCGTGGTCAGCCATGACAATAAGCCGTTTGGGTTCGGGCAAGGCGTCATATCGATCCAGCACTTCCCCAACGAGGAGATCCCACTCAGCCAACAGGTCGAGACAATCTGTATGAAGAAGATGATTGGGATTCGTGATAGCTGGATGAAAAAAATGAAAGAGGCGATCGGTTTCGGTCAAGACGAAAACAAACAGATCAAAATCAAGGTCCGGCCAAAACATTCTCAAGGCAGCCCGTCGCCCGGCCAACGTCGCTCGGAGTTGATCGAACAAATATTCCGGAGCGTCGGCACCCCGCGTGGTATCGGCTTCAATTTTATATCCAATGTCGCGAAGCGGTCCAAACAATGGTGGTGGATATATTGCGCGCGACAAGTCCGGCGCAACAAACCCGGCCACCATGACACCGTTGATTTTGTGGGCCGGATAGGCATGCGGCAAATTGATCACTTTGGAGACCAATCCGGCATGACCAAGCCGATCAAAAATCGTTTGGCAGGCGACAGCGGTGCTGTCGGTGATGGACATGGCGTATGAACCGGGATGGATGGCGGTAAACCCATATACCCCATGCTCTGCGGGACCGGCAGCCGTGGCAAACGACGTCCAATTGACCGGAGACAATTCCGGAAGCTCTGCATCCATGGCCACAGCCTTTTCAGCAATACGGCCAAGATTCGGACATTTCCCCGTTGCGGCCAAATTCTTGGCCATGGTCAAGGCAACGCCATCCAACCCCAGGACTACACATCGTTTTCGTATCGAACTCATGGAGGGGGCTATATCAATAAGCCACACTGAACGCCAGCAAACATGAACAATAAAGTTGACTGAGGCACCATATTCCGGCTAATAGAACCGATTCGTGCCCGCGTGGTGGAATTGGTAGACACAAGGGACTTAAAATCCCTCGGCCGCAAGGCTGTGCCGGTTCAAATCCGGCCGCGGGTACCACTTTTCGAAAGGTTGCAACGGTATATGAAACCGATGCAACCTTTTTTATTATGCAACAAAACGATTTTCGCCCCTGCCCCCGTCTTTGAGGAAGAACTAACCATTTAGACCCAGTAGAAGCTATGGACTCAATATAGAACCACTAGACAGAGAAAATCTCCTTAAGCTCTTCGAGATATGTACGGTAGTTGAGGAGATAACAGGTGAGCGGCCGGGTGAAGTCCTGCCCCACGAGGCCATCAACAAAAAGCCGTGCAATATCCCGTTCTTCGTCGAGAATGAGCTGCGAGGAATAAAGGATGTCCTTTTCGTCGTGCGACATCGTTTTGATGACTTGGAGAAAAGCTTCGGACGCCCGGGGCTGATACATTTTAAAATACAAGAGATCCAGAGCATTGACCATGAGGATATGAATATAGTTTTCGTCCCGTGTGCGCAAAATTGCGCAGAACTCTGCCGGATTTTTCATAGCGTCTACAATGCGGATGGTTGGAAAGAGGATCTCAAGTTTCGTGTATGTTTCGAAGACCTGCTTAATTTTGTTTGCATAGTCCCACTGACGCATAGCTATGTTATGCTTTCTGTCCGAAAGCCCTTCGATCAGCCCGGCCACAAAATCAGAGGCAAACTTGGAAATGACCGCTGCCCACGTTTGGAGCACCATGTCGATGCCTGTCACGCCGAGCGTAACCAGAAGGATACTCAAAGCCCAGTTGAAGGCAATGGCCACCGGGATGGAAAAGACACTGCGGAAGAAGTTGCCCGCCACGATCTCCTTAGGGAGTCCACGAAAAATATTGTGTCCGGAGATATAGGCTCCGTTTACTATGGCCATGATCGCGTAGAGCAACATCGGAGCCGTGGTCGTCGTGATGTCAAGTCCCTGCTTAAGGAGGAGATTTTTGCAGAAGTAGTCCAGAAGTGGCACGGAAAACCCCGTATACAAGAGCGAATCGGAAATCCTGTTCCAGCTCACATATTCGTTCCAACGTAGATACTTGGAACGAGCAAAGCCCCCACCCCCGAGTACAGATTGAATGATATTCCTGACGCAGGTGATACCGAACCAAAGGAGACCTCCACAATAGGCTAACACCCACCACTCTTTGGTTAAGAAAAAGGTTAAAAAAGCAGGCACAAAACCGACCACGACTTTAATCCAATTGACGAGTGTGGAGTTAAGATAACGTAGTTCAAGCCGACTATCGGATTTTTCTTCCTCGCTATAAATCCTGAGTCCGTTGTCCACCTCTTCTCTTATCCCGCCGAGACTGGCGACCTCACTGGCGCAGGAATCATCGACTTGAAAGCCCGCCATGTGCCAGCCTTCAATCTTGGAGCACAAAAGGTGGCGAAGCAGCCGCATACGACTGGCCTTTTGGAGTAACGCGTCGAGATGTCCCTTGCCGCGTGCTGGGGGCATAAATTCCACAGTTTGCGCGACTGTGGCGACGAGAGGAATACGCCAGGCGTACTTTCGTTTACGTAGATCGCGCTGGGAACGAGGAGATAACGTCATGACAACAGCAAAGCCCATCCCCGGAGTGCGAGACGAAATGCCCGTTGAACCGCTGCCGACCAGCGTACGTATTCTGGAGTGTTTATAGAAAACGCTAAGCTTTTCGAAGTGGTTAAGGATGTCCGTATAGTGCGCGAGCCTATCCGTGGAAGAAGCATTGTCCGAACAGCGGATAGCCTCCATACAGTCGAGGATAATTTGCTTAAAGGCAAACGTGTTCTGCTCGTTGATCGCCTGTTGAAACATGCAGATGGGCTTGCGGCAACGAACCTGCTCCGCTGTGATATTTTTGAGATTGAAGAGTTCGAAATCTGTAATAGCACCTTTGCAATCATAGACTATTTCAACGACATCTTCTAATTGCAAATCGGACAAAATGAGGCTCAAACGGCTTCCGCCAAGAGCCTGTTTTAAGCGGGCCGTCAGTTCTGCAGGGCCGATGCATAAAAGCTGAGGCACATCCTCCGTTAAATACGGCAGGTCTGGGTTACGCAGACCAGGATTGGCCTCGGGTGCAAGGTAACGCTCAATGATAGTATCTGCGTCAAAGGCATTCAACGATTCCACGAGCATGGCGATTTCAGCTTTCTGGTCGTATCCGGCCTCGGCATAGGGTGTTGTCAGATCAACCATGCGCTCCCGAAAAAGGGGGAGAGCCATCTCATGAATGTATTTACCAAGGTGCAGAAGCGACGGCTGGCCCGCGACAACGTTCCGCTGCAACCCTTCGGCGCTCACGGGCGGGAGTTCAATACCGAGTTCCTGGTAGATGGATGCCCGGTGCACCTCATTAAAAATTTTGATCACATCTTTGATATAACGTATGCGATATTCCTGAGCTTTTTGTCCCTGATTCATCAGCTCCAGCGTTTCGGGATTATTGAAAAAATCGTCAATGTCCGATTCGTCCCGTAGTACGACTGGATCCCAAATAATATTAACAAACCGACCCCGGAATACGGCCCGATATTCGATGCCGATACGTACGCGAATCCCCATAATGCGTGCTGCGCTAAGTAACTCCACCGCTACCCCGCGATCCAGAACGTCATAATAGACCACGCGCAGTTCCTTGATACCTTTAATCCAAGCGTCCATAATCAGATGTGTGGCGGACTTTCGGCCTTTGCTGTTGGCGTCATGCACGCGATCGTCAAAGGTAATCTGGTTCCATTCTTCGGGCATTTCAAGCAGGTGGTACTTCTTGAGCTGCTTGCGCAAAAAATGCGTTTTTCCACCTGCGACCATATTAAAATCGTGGGCGAGCTTCAGTTGGGCCGTATGATCGCCCCGAGCGCGAACCAACTCCTTGACAATCTGGATCAAGACTCTCGCCCTGTTGTTACGCATATTGACGCGCGCGGCGGTTAACATCTCGTCTTTGAGGGCTGCAAGCGCGGTCAGCCGGTTCTGAGCCTGCCGTGACTCGAGAGATCCGATCAGGTGGGTGATGGCATAGGCTATACGGATACCTGGTACGGCAGCCAACTCCTTAATTCCGTGCGGCTTCAGATAGGGAGTGAGCAGTGTCCGAAATTGGGCATGATCGATTCTCCTGTCGAGAACCTCATTAATGACTTCCAACAGTCGCTGGTCAGTTTTATCGAAATATATCCCCATTGTGTCCCTATTGAGTCAACGAGATTCAAGGACTCACAGTGAGCAGTTCCTCTAGAAGCAGCAAACAACGGAAATTACCAATGCCTGCCCCCCCCAACCGACATTTCTTTGTACACCATGCATTAGCCAGCAATGTTGGGACGGATAAGCACTCGAAGTTCAGCCACTACGGGCAGGATAGACCAAATCAAAAGCATGATGATGATAAATGTCGCCACAACGATAACCAAAGATCGTCCCCATCCTGTCTTCAGTCCCTTGGCCAAAGCACAGACCATAAGGCCAGCCTTCCAAAGCTCACAAATAAATCCAACCATCGGGATCCATGAAAAGAGCATCAGCGCGCCGGAGGCATACGCATACATGCTGAAGATACGTTCAAAGGCATAACGGCCCGTCGTCATCGTCAGAAGTGCCCACGAGACGGCCGCCAGGATGAACGGCATGACCAGTGCGTTGACGAAAACGGCTATCGCGAGAGGTATGGAGTTGCCCAAGAAATACATCACACTGACCGCTGTGTAGAACATGGCGGAAAAGAGCAAGAAAGTAAGGGGACGGCTGTAGCCGGGCTGTTCTGGAAAGTCTGCAAAAAACACATGTGGCTTCTTGAGCACATTAACGAGGGCGCTATAATGCCCAGGGAGACCGGAATCAGTCATCGGTGTACTCATTGCCGATTGGATGTTCATCGTAGACATGGTGTTGCCTCCATCATGTGATCATGCAAAAAGTTTTTCGAGTCCCAGCCAGAGGAGCATGGCCATGGTCAGGATGAAAAAAATTGTCCGTTCGGTCCGTCGTGAAAAGTAGGTTATGCCGTTTTCAGTATGAAAAGTTTTTTTCATTGCCGGTTCCTTTCGGAGGTTATCATTACGTGAAACACGTTGCAGAACGGGCGGCCCGATATTCCGGGCCGCCACGTCACGTTTTTGCGATTAGAAGCTGGGAAGTCCGTTGAATCCTCTCATGCTCCAGTAGATTGCAGTCAGGGCGATAAGCGCGATATTGGCCAGAATCCACATGGGCAGTCCGGCTCGGAGATAATCCTTAGGCTCCAGGTAGCCAGAGGCATAAACGATGGCATTAGGCGGAGTGCCTATGATCAGGCAGTAGGCGAATGAGGACGCGATAGCTGTACCCATTGCCATAAAGGGAAGGAAGGTCGTCCCTGGATGCACCAATGCTGCCATGTTCAGTGTGATGGGACCAACGGCGGCTGCTGCCGGACCATCCGCCATGAGGTTAGTCAGGATGGCCGTGAGACCATTGGAGGTTAACATCAGCGGCAACCCCGAGTTCATGCCCAATGGAGCGAGTCCGTCAATGGCACTGCGCGCCAGCCAAAAGGCAGCACCGGTCTTGTCGAGCACGCTTCCGAAGATGATCGCACCCGCGTAAAGCCAGACGACGCCCCAGTCCACTTTCTCCTGATAGTCACGCCAGTTGACGACGCCTGCCAAAAGGTAGGCTATGGCACCGGCTACGGCGATGGTGCCGATACCAAGGCGCACGGGGTAGATACCAAGTTGGTAAAAAGCCTTTTCTGTAAACCAGCCAAAAACCATGATGACGAAGATGATAACGGCCCAAATTTGATGTTTGTTCCACTTCCCCATCTTATTGATTTCAGATTCAAGATGCTTCATGGCCGGAGCCAGCGTCTTGATTTTCGGACGGAAACGCATGTTGACGACGAACCAAGTAATCGGAATCATAACCAAAATAAACGGGAAGCAGTAGGTAACCCACTGAAAATAGCCGATATCCATCCCGAACATGTCGTTAAGATAGGCGATCATAATGACGTTCCGTGCACCGCCGGAGGGAGCTCCAGGTCCGCCTATATTACACGCCATGGCGATGGTGATCATGAGCAGCTTGGCCAGTTCCTTATCATCGGGAATTTCATCTGTGAGGCTGTTCTGATAAAGCAGCATACCGATAGGCAAAAACATCGCTGCCAAAGCATGGTCCGAGATGAACGCGGCCAGGGGAGCAATGATGATAAAGAAGATAAAAGTGATAAGCTTGACGTTGGGTGTGGCAAGGCGCTTAAACATAGCCATGCACATTCGTTTATCCACTCCGGTTTTGACAAACGCTGCGGCAAACATGAGCGAGCCCATGATAAACCAAGCCGCGTCAGACCAATAGAGTTGGGTCACGGTGTCTTTAGGCACAACCTTGCAAAACACCAGGATCAGGCCGATCATAAAGGCTACGCCGGGAAGCGGCATACACTCCGTCATGAAGCAGAAAACCACGAACACGGCCATAGCGATGGCGACCTTGATTTGCCATGCTCCCACATCCGCTTTCTTCTTCTGACTATCGGACAGAGCATCGTAGTGGAGCCCATCCATGCGGAGTTCAAAACTTTTCTTCATCAGTGTTTCAAACCGGTCGGCCTCCACATCCTGTTTGACGAAGTCCTTTGCTCTCTTGAAATTGGTTGATCCTACTTTGATGTCGTACTTGTTGGCCCACTTGAGATTGCGATTGAGCAGACGATCTTTGGTCATGGCGCCCATGCGCATATTGTGTTCCATCATTTCGACAGTGGCCACTTGCCATTGTTCAAGGTCGCTGACTTGTTTATGAAAAAGTTCCTCGGCCAAAAAAGAATGAACAGCTTCCGGTCCAACTTTATACTGAATGCCGACCTCGACCATGCCGTTGGGTGTGGGGAGAACGAGGATGAGGAAAAAAAGAATTACTGGTATAATGAGCAACTTCCAGTTGACGTATTTGTCGTAGCCGGTGGCCTTCTTTTTGGTTTCGTGTGTCATTTCGAACCTCATTGGTATCGTATGGTGAAGGCGGTCGGACTAGCCGAGGACCTTGATCAGTTCGTAAAATACTTCCTGCTCGCGAACGAGACCGATGACATCGCCGTTCTTTTTCACTGCGAGACGACGTTTGCCGGACTCGTGCATGGCCTGGATGACCTCCATGAGGTTCGCTTCGGCATCCACGCTGGGCGGTGCGTCCGACATGATGTCCTGCACTGATTTGCCCAGAAGCGTCTTGGCCTGGGCTGTAAAAAGACCAGTCCAGAACATTGCTGAGTACCCCATGGAGTACATTTTCGGCGCCGTGCTCGGCATGGAGATCGAAAGATATTCCGGTCGAAGTGCAGTCAGGATCGCCTGCGGTGTCAGAATTCCCTCAAGTTGTTTGTTCGCGTTGAAGACGAGCAGTGAACGTCGTCCCTGGTCATTGATGGCATCCGTGGTCACAATGCGTTCGTTGTTTTCCTTGAGAATCTTGACGGCCTCGGCAACAGTCGCCGAATCGGAAATGGAGGGATAATCTGCGAGTGGAATCATCAAATCTCTGGCATTTTTTTCGGTATCCGGGAGGCTGTGTCCAACCCGATAGGCATCTTTGATGCGCGACACGAAGATATCAATGTCACACGGTTTGTTGAGGTAGTCGAAGGCTCCTTCCTTCAGTGACTTTTTAGCGCTCGGAAGAGCTCCATGCCCGGTAAGCATGATGACGGGCAGATCAGGTTTTTTAGCCTTGATGGCTTTCAACGTCTCGTGACCGTCCATTCCTTCCATCTTCACGTCGAGGACAACCACATCCGGGTGCTCCGACAACTTTTCGATGGCTTCCGGACCACTCACGGCCATAATCGTCTCAAAGCCGCGCCTTTCCAGTATTTTGCTCGTCGTGATCCGGAACTGCTCCTCGTCATCGACCATGAGCACTCTGATTTTCTCTACCATCCTTGCCTCCTCTTCATGTTTCGAGAACAGCATTTGTATGTTAATCCAATCCGTTGTTCCGTTTTTTGAACAACGGAGCTGTATGCAGGGCATCGTCTATGCGGTGTCGATGGATCTGATATCGTCGACAAGCCGCTTCTGATTTTTCGAGTAAAGACTTGATGCTCACAGGCTTGACGAGATAGTCACTGGCACCGTGGCGCATCGCCTCAGCCGCATTGTCCAATTCATGCGAGTCGACCAGAAAAAAGACCTCCACGACGGGGTGTCCAAGACGAATCGCTTCAAGGAGCGAAAAGGCGTCAAGCCCGTGCATGGAGTGATCGATAAAAACCACGGGCACGTCATGCTCCAGCAAGTATTTCAATGCTTCCTTTGCGTTGTCGGACACGAGCACGTTGAATCCCATTTTGGGAAATAATCTCTGCACTGTGAGAATCAGCTTTTCTGTATCGGCAACGAGTAATATGTTTATTGTTTTCATCGGTTGAGTTGCCCCTTTTTCTCGCAAATCCTCGCCAAGAATAATCCTGCATGACGTTTTCAGAGACTTCTTTAGCAACTCTTGTTCCAACCAATATAACATTTAAAATCAGATAGATAAGATGGGAATCACACGATTCAATAACGTGCAAAGGAGATTGCACGATTCATTGACTGCAAGAAAAACAGTCTGCAGCTTACAAAGCTTCCCGAGGTTGTGTGTCGTTGCGTAGGCATGCAAATGGAGACAACAATGCTTGTGCCTGAGGAGGAAATATTACGTGGTCGAAAGCGTTCCCCCCGCTACGTCGCTGATACGTAGCGGGGGGAACTGGGGGGGGAGGGTTGGGGGCCCTCTGCGTGATATTAGGCTATGGGCAAGGCAATGGTGAAGACTGTTCCTTGACCTGAAGTACTGTCGAGATCGATCGAGCCTCCCATGGTCTGAATGATACCATAGCAAATGGAGAGCCCGAGACCTGTCCCTTTTCCTACAGGTTTGGTAGTAAAAAAAGGTGAAAAGGCCTTATCCTTGATTTCCTCGGTCATACCTATGCCGTTGTCACCAATTATAATTTGCACTTTAGATGGGGATACTTGTCCTATTCGAAGTTCGATTTTGCCGCCGCCTTCTGGATGCTGTTCCAAAACTGCATCACGGGCGTTGTTGAGAAGATTGAGGAGAACCTGTTGCAATTGTCCAGGATCACAATAGACATTTGGGAGGGAACGTTGAATGTCCTTAGCTAACGTAATGCCAGAGACTTCGGTTTGTTTCTCCACCAAATTCAAGGTATCGTCGATAACGTCCTGAATGTTCACACTTGCGCGTTCGGGTTCACCATAGCGACCGAATTTAAGAATACCAGTCGTTATTTTGGCGCAACGATTGATTTGTTTTTCGAGTTGCGCCATGGATTCGCGCAATCCATCAAAAAGCTTCTCGCAATTTTCAGTTTCTTTGTTCTCTATATCCCCCATATCCATGTCCATGAGCGTGAGTTCGCTTTTCATGGTTTGCAATGGATTGTTGATCTCATGGGCTATGCCTGCGGCCATCTCGCCTATTTCGGCGAGCCGCCCGGCATGAAAGAGCTGTTCCTGGAGTTGTTCTTTTTCACTCACAACACGCAAAATATGCTGATGAAGCCTGCGCGAAAGAGGCCAGGCTGTTGCAAGAATAAACACGCCGCCAAGAACCATGGTGACAAGCGAGTAGAGTCCAACGCGGCGTAATGGTTCGAATGCTTCGCCCTCCTCCTGTCGAACAACAAGGCGCCAGCGTGATTCGTTGACCGGCACAAGGGAGTAAAGGTATGTTCCACTGCCGGTATCAACGACGAAATCTTGCAATTTATCTTCGATCGGAGGGAAAGAGGAAAAATCTGAGGTGATATCCATCAAGCTGGTGGATGATTTCCGTCGGGTTTGAAGACGGCCCTGCAAATCCATAACATACGCCTCGCCCGTTGCGCCGAGAGAAAAAGACTCTACAAGTCTGTCGAATATCTCGTTATCGATGGTCGCTCGTAGCACCCATCCCGAAGCGTCCCCTTGTCCGGCGATAGCCACAATGAAATGTGGTGCCCCTCGATGTCCCAAGAAACTGTCCGAGACCAATGCCCCCCTGGCCAGAGTTTGGATGCGCCAAGGACTATTCGCATAATCTCTTCCCCGAAGGTTGAGTGGACCGGCGTAAGCCACCTGTTGCCCGGTCGGGTCGATGAGCCCCATGTCCACGAAGGCATTTTTAGAATTTTTAAGGCTCTTGAAAACGGACTCGAATTTGTTCCGATCTGCAAGATCGGGCAGATTTTCTAATGCGGCCACCATGTCCAAGTCATTGATTCGTTCATGAAGAAAAGCATCAAGCATTCGCCCGTGGTCCAGAGCGATGTGATGGAGTCGCCAAACTGCTTCTCGTTTGAGATTGTCCGCGCTGAAGGTGAAACCTATGGTGAGCAGCAAAAGGAGGGGAACGAGAGGAAGAATAATCATGACTCCGAAAAGCGTTCGGGCGATTGCGCCTAAACCTCCATCTCTGCCTCCGGTCAATCCCCGGTTCTTTGGGGAAGATATTTCTTGTCGTGTCTGCTTTTTCATGAGGTTGCCTCACTTCGCCACTGCCCTGTCAAAAGTGTCGTCAGATCGGTGCGGATACGGTTTTCATAGTTTCTTGCGGTAGTCTGATTTTTCATCACCATGTCCAACTGCTTGGTGTGAATCATGACATAACCCAGCACACGAAGTCTGGTTGCTATTTCCTGCTCGGGCAGAGCCTCAGCCCGAGCAAGGAGAGCGTCATAACGAAGTTCGGTACGAAATCCATGTTCTTCCAGAATATCGGACACCAATTCGGCACGCATGACACGACGATCGAGATTTGCAGCACCTCCCTTAAAGCGAAAACTGACATAGTTTTCTTCTTCCTCTTCGGCCATCAATGCCTCCAAGGTGCAAAAGTGAAATCCAAGCCGGGATTGAAGCGAAAGGAATGTATCGGAAAGCATAAAATAGTTGCGGACCTCAAAGTTGGACGCCAATGCAGGTTCCAGATGACGGTTGGAAGCGGCCTGACTTATAATAGAAGCAAATCCTTTTACATCCATGGCTGGTGGCCCGGCCCATTGCTTCACCGTGATGCCTTCCCAGAGAAATTGAAACGGTCGAGACACAACATGCTCAAATTCCACGTATTTTCCCTGTGGTGAACCACTGAATGCACCGCCGAGGTCGATGAGCCAATACATGGATGGCGCCCCTTTGTAGCGCAATCTTTTGGCCAAGATATTGCGGGAGGTGCCTTGTTTGGTATCAAAAAGCTGACCTACAGACTTTTCATGACAAAACCGGGTGATATCGTGCAAAGTTTGACATGATCCGGGTGTAAATTGTGGAGATTCAGGGTCGAGCAGGTTCAGCGGGACGATGTACTGCGCGGCTTTGGTCAGCATGGTATGTACCGGACTGCCCAACATGGGTAAGGGGCGTTCTTTGTGTGCTTCCTTGAGAAGCTCGGAAACCCGTCCTTCGAACACGCGCCCAATGCTACCGTCCACTGTGACCATATCCATGCCTTGCAAAACCGCAATGGCGTTCTCCAGTCCAAAAACTGCGGGAACGCCGAATTCGCGGGCAACGTTGGCCAAGTGTCCGGCCGCACTGCCTGTCTCCGCCACCACGGCAGCCGCATGTGCGAGAAGAGGCGCCCAATGGGGGAGCGCCCTGGACACAACAAGCACCGCGCCTTCAGGAAAATGCAGAGCATCAGAATTCTTTTGAGCCACGAAAGCTGGTCCGTATCCAACTCCGGCCGAAGCTGGCTGGCCTTTATCAAGAAGGGGCGCTTGTCCCACGTCCGCAAGCGGTTGCTGGACTGCTCCATCAAGATTGGTCATCGGACGGGCCTGAAGAAAGACGATCTTCTTCTGTTTGTCCAACGCCCATTCAACGTCTTGAGGATCTTCAAAATGTCGTTCAATTTCAAGAACATAGCGAGACAGCTCTGTAAGTATTTCCTCTTCGAGCACTGGGAGGTCATGACCGTTAGCATCCAACATGGTCGTGCACGATCCTTCCTCGTCGCTTACGTCAACACGAAATCGTTTGCACGGCACATAGGACTCAATATGCTTAGGCTCTTCTTCACGTGAGAGGCGGTAATGATCGGCCTGCCCTTCACCGTCCACGACCTGCGAGGCGAGTCCGAGTGAAGCGTGTATCACCATCGTATCCGATGCCGGGTCAACGGGATCAAGGGAATAAGCTACACCACCAGCTTCGGCCCGAACCATAGCTAGACAGCCAACGCACATCGCCATGCGTTCATCTGGAATTCCCCTTCTCCAACGATAAACCATGGCCGTAACATCATATTTACTGGCGACAACGTCCTTGTAGGCCTGGATAACGTTTTCTGGCCGTATTCCAAGTTTGGTACGGTATTGCCCTGCAAAGGATGCCCCGTGCAGGTCTTCACCTTGGGCCGAAGAACGGACAGCGAGAAGCAATTCGCCATCCGTCTGCTCGGCAAGCGATTTGCATTGTGCGATGATTGTACTTTCCAGCGCTGGGGGCAGATCACTTTCAATAACACGTTTCCTGATTGCCGCAGAAAGCATGTGACATTCATTCAACCGTTCGGGAGATGTCTCGCGAATGAGCCGTTCCACAGCATCGAATAGTCCGGCCTTCTCGAAAAACAGTCGAAAGGCGCTCGCCGTGATCACAAACCCCGGTGGTACGGCAAGCCCCATACGTTGTAACTCACCGAGATTGGACATCTTCGGGCCTGCCTCGCCCACGTTGGCCATGGAAATATCGTGAAGCGACAATACGAGAGGACCGGCGACAGGATCCCGTCCTCCCTCCACATGCTCTCCTATCTTCTTCTGAATCTCATGGAGCCGATGATAGAGACTTTTGTAACGTCCGTTGGTCATGCCATCCAAACTTCGGACCATCTTGAAGACATTGGCCGTGGCCTGTGCACAAAGGGTGCGCACACCCAGGAGATCAAAGGGCGTTGTCCCGTTGAGCAACTCCTCGATATCGCTCATGGCCTCCAGAGCCCGATTGTTGGCATTGATAAGCTGTCGAAACTGAGAGCACCGACGACGAAAATCAATTTGCATGGCACGCTTCATTGCCTCGTCTTCGTGAGACCGAAGGCCCAGGATGCGGGCGACACGTTGCACTATTCCGCTCATGGCTGCCTCACTTATGTGGGAAGACCGGGCTACGATCTGTTTTTTCTTCTGGGATACCTCGCGTACCAGAGGCATCTTCGATCAGACCTATCAATTCTTCGAACACCACGGGTTTAAGCAAATAGTCATAGGCTCCGAGTTCCATTCCTCGGAGTGCCGATTCCGTCGAGGCATGGGCTGTGAGCAACAGCACTTCGACTTCAGGGAAATGGCTACGGATCTCCTTCAGCGTTGTCAGACCGTCCATTTCCGGCATGAGCATATCGAGTACGACAACATCGGGTTGTTTAAGATTTATGCTTTTAAGTGCTTCGCGGCCGCCCGAGGCTATATCCACGTTGAACCCGCGCAGGCGTAATCGTTTGGAGAGAAAATCGAGCAGTCCCGGCTCGTCGTCCACTAAAAGGACGGAAATGGACTTGTTCATGAAATCTCCTTTGAGCTGTTTGGGGAAGATTCCCCCCTCGTGCCGGCTGGCGATCTCATGTTAACAGCAAGGTCAATGCCAGTTGCTCCTCGCAAACATCGTCTTTATCATACTAAATTTAATAATGTATTTTCCTGTTGACCGTCGTGTCGTATTGCGCAATTGTGCAATTGCGTGATTCCTGCCAGGAGGGCACCGATATGGGTACACGTCTTTCCAATTGCACCAGCATTTGGGGTTGGTTTTCCAACCGCAGCCTCAAGGTCAAACTTATTTTGACTCTTGTTCCGACCGTCATCATCGTTGTACTCATCACCGGCTATATTCATTATAAAATAGGCAACCAATACACGCGTATCGGGCTTGAACGCAGTGTTCGACTTCAATCTATGGCCATGGCCCACGAAATCGAATCGTGCCTTGATGGCTATCGTCGAATGCTTTTGGGTATCGCCCAGGGCTCTCTTAACGAGAACCAACTCCGTGATGCCTTGGAGCGACATTCCCTGGCCGGTGACAATCCCATCCTGGAGTTGGCCTACTTTCCGCCTGACGGAGACGAATTTATTTTTCTCGTGACTGATGGAGGAGGGATTGTTCGACTTTCCGAGGTCGAGGTGCGCAATGTTCGGCCCTCTCCTTTTTCGTATTTTCCAAAAATTTTCGCTTTGGCTCCGGACGAGAGTATTCTTCTCCCTGTCGAGAGGGTAGAACTGCCCTTCGCCATAAAGGCCAACAAAAATCATCGCCTTGTGGACCCTCTGGTCCAAATGGCTACGGCCGTTCCGGACGCTCACGGCGGGCGAGGCGTGTTGTTGCTTGGATTCAAAGCTAAATTGTTGCGAAACATCCTTTCGCTCTACAATTCGACAAATTCACCTATCTACGCCTTTCCACGCAGTGAAGAACAGCGCTACTCATATATGGTTGATCTGGACGGATGGGCACTTTTTCAATCTGCTTCTGTAAAAGCTCCGAATGCGGCGTTATCCACGCTTCTGGTTCGGAGTGGAGTCGAAGGCAGCCTCGGGAGGCCTGGACTGCCCGGTGCTTTTCTCCCCTCCAAGACGGATGTCACACATTGGAAAATGATCTCCGAGTTAACAGAGGAGAAACACAACGGCTTCGCTTTGGACTCCACAAGAGGGAGAGAAAACTTCAGCGCCGTATCCTTTCTGTCCTACGCCCCTGTTGTCTTTCATGGCAGTCCGGATCAGAATACCGTTGTAGGCGGTGTGGCCTTTGTGGATCGTAGCCAGTTGACTCTGGTCGCGGGCTATCGTCATCTGGACATGATGATTTTTGTAACACTGTCCACAGTCGTCGTTCTTGTTCTCGTCGTTATTGTGCTTTCTCGAGTCATTGCTCGGCCAATATTCGGTTTGTCCAAAGCGGTACAGGAGATCGATTTGGCGCATCCTGACCCCATCGACATCTGTTACCCCGGATATGAAACCAGTCATCTTAAAGAGGCCGTGAATAGCCTTATTGCTCGCCTTAAGGAGCAGCACGAAGCCAACAGGCAAAAAGATGAAGAAATTCGTATAGCGAGCCTCCAAGAACGCGTAGCGCTCGAAACAGATCTCCCCACGGATGGAGAAAAATCGGGACTTCTGCCTGAAATCATAGGAGCCGGACCTCTCATTGCCCAGATGAAGACGGATATTCTCAAGGCATCCCGCGTGGATGTGGATGTGCTGGTTATCGGCGAAACCGGCACGGGAAAGCAGCTTGCAGCCGAAGCCATCCATAAACACAGTACTCGCAAGGCAAAGCCTTTTATCTCCATCAACTGCGGAGCGTTGGACGAAAATTTGCTTTTAGATACGCTCTTTGGTCATACGAAGGGAGCCTTTACCGAGGCTAAAACTGACCGTAAAGGTGCGTTTTTGGAGGCAGACGGAGGAACGCTCTTTCTCGACGAGATTCAAGCCACTTCCCTGAAGGGGCAACAGGCGCTTTTACGAGCCATTGCCATGCGCAAGATTAAACCCTTGGGAAGCGATAGAGAGATGGATGTCAACGTCCGTCTTATCGCCGCTACAAATGTAGACCTGCTCAAACAGATTGAAGAAAAGGGATTTCGGGAAGATCTTTATTACCGATTGCGGGTATTAACTATCGATGTACCGCCTCTACGCGATCATCTGGAATCCATTCCCGCGCTGACGCTGTATTATCTTCGCCAGGCCGAGGAATTGGTTGGTAAGTCGGGCCTTGGGCTCTCACGTGGAGCCATGGAAAAGATGACTTCCTATGACTGGCCCGGTAATATCCGGGAATTGGTCAACTGTATTACCAGGGCGGTCATTATGGTTGAGGGGCCGGTCATTCAGGCCCAGGATATCCATCTTGAGGACGGAGCCTTTCCTGAACCCTTGCCGCTTTCGACCTTGCCCATTCCGCTTGATCGATCCGCGACGCCAACTTCCGAAAAAGATACATCTTCACCGATTCCCCCCCTGGGACCGCCACCAGCTTCACAGAAGTCTGACGAGGTTCGTTCCGTGAAAAGCGGTCCCTCCGGATTGGGGCTCAATGAACGACAGCTCAAAGCCCATAGCTATTTGATTCGTTCCGGGAGCATATCGCGCAGTGAATACCAGGAGCTTATCGGTGGTAAACTTTCGGCGCGCACGGCCATCTACGATCTCAATGACATGGTCAAGAAAGGTCTTCTGTCCAAGGTTGGAAGTGGACCAGCCACGCGGTATGAACTGTTTCCAGGCCACGAGCTGGCCGGAGGGCCTACGGACGAGGACTCCCGGTAACAGATTCCCGGTGCAGGTCATGCAGATCCTTGGCGTGATCAATCATTTTCAATACCTCACTCGTTTTCGCCGGCTTGATCAGATAGTCCACCGCACCCATATCGAGCAGAGCCATGGCATCATCCATTGAAGCGTGGCCTGTGAGGATGACCACTTTACTTGGCAGATCCATGACGTTCATGCGCTCCAACGTGCCTACACCCGAGAGGCCGGGCATTTTGACATCGAGCAGTACTACATCGAACTCCTCGTTTGCCAGTATGTTCAGAGCGTGTTCTCCCGTATTCGCCGCTTTTGCCACAAGACCGTTTTCCGTGAGAATCCTGACCATATTGCTGGCAAAACGTTCCTCGTCGTCTACAACGAGTACGGTTGTCTTGTCTTTCATAGCTACCTCCTTGGTTGTGTGCGGAGCTCTGTTCTTTTGAAGAGACGCCTCCCCGAGATCGCTTTGTGGGATCTCTGAGGATATGCGCGCTTGTTGGTTTCCTACAGTCTGGTCTTCGTCTTGGACTCTTGCGCTTCCCCTGGCATTTCCGTAGCCGGAAGCAACAGGGTAAAGTCCGTACCTCTACCCTGTTCACTTCGGACATGTATTGCCCCACCTAATCGTTGGGCGATTTTCATGCAGATTGAGAGCCCAAGCCCTGTCCCTTTACCCGGAGGCTTGGTTGTGAAAAAGGGGTCGAACACCCGGCGCAAGTTTTCAGACGAGATGCCGCAGCCTGTATCCGATACCGTGATTTCTGCCCATTTCCCGTTGTTCCGTGTAGAGACTGTAACGTTGCCATCTTCTTCTACTGCCTGGACCGCATTTTGAAGAAGATTGAGAACAACCTGACGGACAAGCGAGGGATCGGTGCGTACCATACACTCCTTCTCTGTGAACTCGCGCTGAATGATTATGTTGTTGTAGCTCGCTTCGCGTTCCACCAGACGGATCATGTCTTCGCTCACCTGTGAAAGATTTGTTGCCTGAAAGATCGCACCGGTTTTTCGGGCAAAGTCGAGCAGTTGGTGGGTGATTTCACCGCAACGCTCCACCTGCAGAGCGATTTGCTCCAGGCGGTCGAGAAGTTCGGTTGTGTCCGGTCCCGCATTAAAAGAGCGATTCGCAAGCATTTGCAGCAGCTCGGTCTCTTGGCCGATAATACCAAGAGGAGTATTTATTTCATGGGCGATGCCAGAAGAGAGTTCACCGAGTACACTCATCTTCTGAGAATGAATAATCTGGTCGTCGATATCTTTTTTTTCCTCTGCACAGCGTCGCTCCTTGCTTATCGCAAAAAAGGCGATCCCGACCAAAAGCATTGCTGAACAGAGCCAAAACGCGGGAGTCACTGGGAGCTCCGTTCGATTTCATTCAGTTTACGGCGTTCGTCCGCTTGTTTGATGCGGACCAACAGGTCGTCGATCTGAAATGGCTTCATAACGTAATCGTAGGCCCCATGACGCATTCCTTTGAGGCCCATATCCACAGAGCCGTGGCCGGTAAGCATGATGACTTCCAGGTGCGGGTGGAGCTTCTTGATTTTTTTCAGAGTTTCAATGCCGTCCATGCCAGGCATAAGCACGTCGAGTATCACGACATTTACCCGTTCGGCGTCGAGTACTTCCAATGCCTGTTGGCCGCTTGAAGCCGTCAGAACGTTGATGCCTCGCCTACGGAATCTGTTTGAAAAGAGTTCAAGAAAATAGGCTTCGTCGTCCACGACAAGAACAATGATTGCGTCTTCCATTCCAGCTTCCCCCCTTGTTACAGTCTAGCCAGTGGCAAGATGAGGGTAAACGTAGAGCCCTGACCTACAGTACTGTCGACCTCTATACGTCCGCCGAGCTTTTCCATAATGGTGAAGCAAATGGACAAGCCAAGTCCCGTTCCTTCTCCCACAACCTTGGTCGTATAGAACGGTTCGAAAAGGTGTTCGAGAACAGCCTTGCTCATCCCAGGACCGCTATCTTTGACTTCCAGAAAAATCTCCGTATTCGAAGGCAGCACACCGCTTTTGAGATGAATTTCCCCATCACGGCCCACAGCATCCAGAGCATTGTCCGCAATGTTCAAAATAACCTGCTGCAATTGGTTGGGGTCCGTGGTGAGGCGGGGCAAATCTTGGGCAAAATCAGTATGAATAGCTATATTGCGATGTATGGCTTCCTGCTGCAAAAAACGTATGGTCTGGTCAACCAGGGAATTCAGGTCCACGTGCTCTTGTGCCGGCTCCATACGCCTCCCGAAACCGAGCATGCGATGTGTCACATCGCGGGCGCGGTCCACGTGAAGTTCAATGAGATCCAAGCTTCGATCAAACTCCTCATAGTTGAGCATTGCCTCGGACGATTCTTCGGCAAGGAGATCTTTAAGCCAGCCCGCACCTTCGCGAATGAGAGCGAGAGGATTGTTGATTTCGTGAGCAACGCCTGCGGCCAGTTTGCCCAGTGCAGCCATCTTACTCGACTGCATAAGCGAAGCATCAAGTGCGGCTTTTTCGCTGTCCGACTCTATAAGTTTACTGACGATGGATTTGGCCATGATCGTCGCCCCAGTCGCGATGACGAGCATACCAACCAATCCCACGAGCCAAAGCAAAGATCGTGTCCGGAACAATGCCGACATCTCTTCAGCCGGGTCTTCGAGAATAACCAGACGCCAACGTACACTTTCAAGCCAAGCAGTTCCTATGAACATGGGAGAGCCGTCCACCATCGCCGTATCGATATGAATGCCATGAAACGGCATGGCCGGAGGTAAAGACGAAAGGCCAAGAACTTTCCCCTGAAACCTGGATGCAGTTTGAAGACGATTTTCACTGTCCAGAAGGAAGGCATCTCCCCGTTTTCCCACCTGCACCGCACGGACTAACCTGTCGAATACATCTGAATCGATGGTGGCCCGGAGTATCCATGTTTTACCATTCTCGAGTTGTGAGACCGCGATGACAAAGTGAGGAAACTTTCGATAACCAAGAAATACATTGCTGATGTAAATGCCCTTAAGTAGGGTTTGTTGAAACCACATTGTACCGGAGTAGTTCACATTTTCGAGATTGTATGGCCCCACATACGCGAGATGGTGCCCCTCTTGGCCTATGAACCCCACATCCACAAAAGACTCTGAGCTTGACTGCATGGCGTTAAAAAGCTTTTCCAGCGAAGCTTTGTCTCCTAATTCCTCGGGTGAATGAGTCATGAGTAAGGTCTTGAGCTGAGCAACACGTTCTTCAAGAAACATATCCAAAGCCCTGCGCTTGTCTCCAACCATTGTTTCCAGATTCTTGGTCACTGTTGCATTGAACGCACGTTGAAAGGTATGGGTGGCGAAAAAACCCGCAACGAGCAAAGGAATGAGCGAGAAGGCCATTGTCCCGCCGATTATTTTCCAGCGCAGTCTGGAATATTTGTTATCGCTCCACATGGACTCCTCCCGTATCGTTGGCTGGCGGGTTGTTTGCGCGATACAAGGATGTGAAGCAATAAATATTCCACAATATACTATTGATTTATTTACATTTTATCTCGCAAAAAATCGTGCATCAAAAAACAATGAGCCGTGAATCGTCTGCGCGATACGTCTAAAAATGATGAGTATGGATGTTGGAACCAAGAAATAAGAAGGTGAGAAGGTATGGTTGAAGGGAATACTCACAGCCTGGTTTCAGTGCAACGCGCTTGGTCAGACGGACTCAAGATCTTCGCAGGAAATCATACCAAAGCTGATCCACATTCTTGCTTGCCTGTCGGCTTGTTGTCCAAGGCTTCTGATATATTCTTAGCCACAAACGTTGTTTTACCCACGGTAAACGCCTAGGGCGGAAGGTAAAATTTCAAATGGTTGCAGCCGAACATACGGTTTAAGGAGATAACTACGCAGAGAGATGGGGGTTCACTCCCAAAAAGCAAAGCCTCAGCCTCACTCTCTAAAAAGCAAGATTAAGACCACGCAGATACGATCAGGAGTTATAGTCAAATGTGGTGTATGGGGTCAGGCGGCTTCACTGCCAGATTCATCCAGCATTTCCTCAGTCAAGACTTCTTCGCCGTTGACGAATTTCGTGCCAGTGATCAGTTTGTCGAGCAGTTTATATCCGCGTAATCGGCGCCAGCCTTGTTGTGCGGATTGAACCAGCTTGAAGACCATTGCCAGAATCGTATCCCGCGAAACACAGCCCCTTGTTTTACTCGTCCGCAATCGAACCGTGGCAAAGGTCGATTCAATCGGATTGGTCGTCCGGATGTGCGCCCAGTGTTCCGCCGGAAAATCATAGAAGACCAAGAGTTCCTCTCTGTCTTTTTTGAGACATTGCACAGCCTTGGGGGTACTTGGCCTCGTACTTTTTGGGAAACAAATCGAAAGCCGTGTTCTCTCCCTCACGCGTTGCGGCCATCCATACCTCATGCAAACCGGCTTTTGCTTTTTTTTGCATGGATTTTGGAAACTTATTGAGAACATTGGCTGTTTTGTGAATCCAACAGCGTTGTTGTTTGGTTCCAGGAAAGAGTTTACGCAATGCCGCCCAAAAACCGAGAGCACCGTCTGCGATAGCCAGCCTGGGAGGAATTTCCAGACCACGAGTTTTGAGATCGACGAGCAGTTCATACCTCCAGTTTGTCGGTTTCCATCGTGGATTCTCACCCGACAGGGTACGTCACCCCTCAGACCTCTTCAAACACCACTTTTGGGTATAGCTCTAGGACGGTACCTCTATACGACAATTGACACAAAGAAATGCTTTGAAAAAACAATACATCAGACTACAGGAAGATATGACTCAAGAAGATTATACACATACGCCTCATCAATTTATCAAGCAAATCATTCATAACATGACTTAACACAAGCAACTCGAAACCCATTATACACCACTACCAGAAACATAATATGGCGTGGCTCCTTCTATAAATATACTTACAACGCCTATTCCTTGGGACAAAGCTCGTATAAAATATTTTTT
Organism: Desulfovibrio inopinatus DSM 10711; assembly: GCF_000429305.1. NCBI lineage: Bacteria > Pseudomonadati > Thermodesulfobacteriota > Desulfovibrionia > Desulfovibrionales > Desulfovibrionaceae > Desulfovibrio > Desulfovibrio inopinatus. Next base: position 70,809 of record NZ_KE386878.1, on the reverse strand, counting down.
CTTTACAAAATAAACATAAACAGGCGATCATACTTGGAAGTGGCTATGTTATTCATGCTCAACCTCTTCACGTACCTCGGAGCGAAACAATGCCTCATTGCGTGCTCATCTCCTTTCAAGCGGCCATATTCATCATCCTCCTTTGCCTTCCTCGCATTGGATTGAGCCAAGTCCTTTTGCCAACACTACGAATTTCTGTCGAAAATGCGCCAACCCATGTTCAAACTATGGCTGTACGTCGTTTCGCAGAGGAATTGACAACGCGCTTAGAGGGAGTGCTTGATGTAAAATTCTCTGATTCTGCTCAGTTATATAGGGATAGAGATGTCTTTACAGCGCTTCGTGAAGGAAAACTGGAAATGGCTGTTCCAGGCACATGGCAGGTTGCCCGTTTCGAATCCAACATAAGCCTTTTTCTCTTACCTGAATTCTATGGTCGCAGTGCCAATGCAACATATAAAGTGCTACAAAGTTCTGTTGGCAAAGAACTCAATACACGCATCGAACAAGCTCTTGGCGTTGTTATCGTTGGGACGTGGCTTGATCTCGGGTATGCAAACCTCTTTAGCACCAATAAAAAAATTACATCGCTTCACGATATTCAGGGCATGAGAATTCGTGTGGCCGGAGGTCGTGCCAATGAGTTGCGTTTGCAGGCCGCAGGCGCTGAAACGTTGACCATCCCTTGGCCGGATTTCCCATTATGGCTTGGAAAACGAGAGGTTGATGGAGTTTTAACCACCTACGAAACTATTCGAAGCGCCAAACTCTGGGAAAAGGGACTCGCATTTGCATATGAAGATAAAGAGTATTTCCCACAATATATCCCAATCATCAACAGGCGGTTCTGGTCCAAACTTCCGCAGAACGTCCGTGAAACCATTATCGAATGCTGGGAAAACGCGGCGGAATGGGAACATGGAGCTGCCGTCCATGCACAACAAGAAGCTCGCAACACCCTGAAACGGAACGGTATCGCAATCGTGACGCCTTCACAGGAAGAACTCACTTCAGCTCGGACATTCCTCCTGAAATACCAAGATGACATAGTCAAGAAACTCGGTCTCGATCAAAACCTTGTCATGCGATCCATTGAACTGCTCCACGAATAAAATTCTCTTCATCACAATAAACGCCCATTTGGAATCGATATATGCGGCTTCCCACAGCTAAATACTCATCCACCCTCATTGGAGTAATCCTCGTTTTTTCTTCGGTTCTTTTTCTTCTTGTACAAAATGCATTAACTGAACGTCGCCATCTTATCGAAATCGCAAGAAATAATTCCGAAAACCAAGCACAACTGCTCGCAGAACACGCGTCGAGTCAATTACTTGCTGCTGACACGATCCTTCAAGCAATCACGCAACAACGTGATGTTGCAAACTATCTTTCATCAAAAGAGTATGGGCCACTTCGTAATCTTCTCTCCGTAAAATCTGCACTCCTCCCACAAGTCTACAGTCTGTTCATTGTCAATGCTCAAGGACGGCAATGCGCTTTGGTTGGAAGACCAACTTCTCCACGCGACGAGACAGAATGGTTTCTGACTTTTCGAAAACATCGTGACACATGGATGCCATTTGTCATTGGCAGTCTGCGTACATCGTCGGAGAATGGAACTATCTCGCTGAGCCGAAGCATTGAAGACGCCAACGGTGTCTTTCTCGGTGTCGCGTTTATGATCATCGATACCAATTTTTTTTATCAACGCTATCGAGATCTCAATAACGACGCCATGGACCTCATTACATTGTATACAGGACAAGGGTACATTGTCTCTCGATGGGGAAACACGGAGATACTCCAACACGCCCATATCGGTGACCCCGTAAATGCCACCTCTCTCTTTGCCACACTGAACACCAAGACCCTCTTATCCGGAGGGGTGCATTCCTTTATGTCCTCCAGTGCCATTGGAGCAACATGCCAACTCTCACGATTTCCATTGTATATTGGTGTCGCGTTTTCTCGGTCTAACCTTCTTCATTCCTGGCAAACCACACTTATTTATACTGCAATTTTTTTCATCACGCTCTGTGCCATTGTTGGTGCCCTTTTCCATTATGGCCAACGAGAATCACTTCGTCGCAAAAAAGCGCAGTCTGAACTTGAAATTATTAAAGAACGTGAACAACTGTACCATTCAATGTTTATGGATCAATCTTCTGTACAGATGCTCATCAATCCAGAAACAGCCTGCATTCATGATGCGAATAACGCAGCAGAATACTTCTATGGTCAATCTCGCGAGAGACTCATCGCTACACCACTTTCGAATATCGATATTGAAGATGAAGTGAATATAAATCAATTCCTACACCTTGCGTTAAGTAAGGAGCAAACCAATTTCCAAAGCCGACATCGTATTCTAGATGACAATATTGCTAATGTTGAAATATATACATCTATAATATACCTCGATAACTCTCCATACATCTATGCACTTATTCATGACGTTACTGCACAAAAAGAAGCTGAGAATAAACTCATTGAATCGAAAGAAGCTGCTGAAGTGGCCAATAAAACCAAAAGTGAATTCCTTGCTACGATGAGTCATGAAATTCGCACGCCACTCAATGGGATTATGGGGATGCTGCAATTATTAAAAACTGAAATAAATAACGAGGAACAACAAGAATATATAAATGTTGCCATGAATTCTAGTAAAGGCCTGCTCACTTTAATCAACGATATACTCGACTTGTCGCGCATTGAAGCAGGTAAAATCCATTTGCAGGAATCTCCGTTCAACGTAACGGAAGTCATTGAACCCATGATCCGAATATTTGAACGGGATGCAAAGAAGAAAAAACTTCTGTTCGATTATACTCTTGATCCAAATTTACCTCGCCAAATCATTGGGGACGAGGCCAGGTTACGCCAAATCATTTTCAACTTAGTCGGTAATGCTATCCGGTACACAGAGTCAGGATCAGTACATCTTTTCGTTAGCAGACTGCAGCACCATGTCGACAATGAAACCTTCATTCTCTATATCACTGTCTCCGATACAGGAATTGGTATTTCTGACGAAACACTCTCACGAGTCTTTGACGTTTTTACGCAGGCGGACGGTTCTTTTACAAGAAAATATGGAGGAACGGGACTTGGTCTTGCCATTGTTAAACGACTCACCCAGATGATGCATGGCAGCGTATCAATCCATTCAGAACAAGGTATTGGAACCGAGGTCCACGCAACAATACAAATGCGGGTATCCAAGCCGGAAGATATGCCGCTCCCACTGCAGGATTCATTTTTTTCAAAAACAGCAGACACAACGCAAAATGATCAACTTCATGTCTTGCTTGTCGAAGATGACGATATTTCTCTCAATATTGCGTCACTTTTTTTAAAACGATTCGGTGTCACGTGCCAAACAGCATCAAATGGTTACGATGCACTTGAAGTTCTCAAAAAATCATCTTTTGACGCCATATTTATGGATATACAACTCCCCGGCATGGATGGGGTGGAGGCGACTCGACGTATTCGAAACGGAGAAGCTGGTGAGAAGTATCGCAATATTCCCATCGTTGCCATGACTGCCCATGCTATGACCGCCGAAAAAAAATCATTTCTTGATGCCGGTATGAATGCACACTTGGCCAAGCCTATCTTGTTTGAAGATTTAATCGATCTTGTACGCGACCTTTTTCCTCATGCAACGCTCAAGACATCTGTATAAGATACTCGACACAATACGAGGCAAGAGCCAATTCCAAAAACTTGCTCCCCACGCCTTAACTTACTTCTATTGAACAAGAGTAAAGCCACTCCCTTTCCATGCAGAAACTCCGCCGGAAAGATTCCATACTCGTTCAAAACCCAGACTTTTCATACGTTTCAATGCCGATACACTTCGGTTTCCCGAACGACAATACACAAGATACGAAGGGCTCGTGTTGAGTTTGCTGAGACGGCTGGTGAAGTCACTGCTGTAAATATCTATATTACGTGCTTGTGCGATATGTCCCTCTGCGAACTCAGTTGGGGTGCGGACATCCAGAATGGCAACACCTGGAATTTCCTCAAGCCGTGCGTGTGCCTCTTCAGCCGACAAGTTTTCATATCCTTCTGGGAGAGACGGTTTAAGAAACTTCACGACAACAATTCCAACCAAAACGAGAAGAAGAACAGGAGCAAGAGAATTCATAACAATCCTTTCTATCTTAACGACGAAAATGAGGCACATGGCAGCAATGCCATGTGCCTCACGTTTTACGACATATCAATATCGACGCGCACAACGATTTGACGCGCACTCATCACTGATGATCCCAGTTCGAACACGCATCAATTCATCTTTAGCGACGTCGACCTCCCGAACCACCCCGACGATCGCCGCCACCGGGATTTCCGCGACGATCACCGCTGGGAGCACCGCGGCGCGGTGCGGGACGAGAGTATTCTGCAAGATCAATTGTCTCGCCCTGCTCTTCCAGCAACACAGCTTTACGGCTCAAACGAACCTTCCCGCTGGGCTGCACTTCGATAACTTTGACTTCAAGTTCATCTCCCATCTTCAAAACGTCACTCACATTTTCCACGCGAGCAGTATCAAGCTGGGAAATATGAACGAGACCTTCCAAATTGGGTAAAATTTCGACAATGGCACCGCAATCAATAATCTTAATGACTCTTCCGTTGTAATTCGCACCTAGATCGGCTTTTTGATCGTAGGACAAAACCATTTCTTTGGCTTTTTCCATCGCTTCCAGGCTAGGAGCGAAGATGGACACTTTGCCCGAGTCTTCAATGTCGATAGATGCACCAGTTGTCCCCGTGATGGCTTTGATATTCTTGCCTCCGGGGCCGATGATTTCCCGAATTTTTTCGGGATTCACTTCCACAACAATGAGTTGCGGCGCATATTTTGATAACTCGGAGCGCGGTTGTTCCAGCACGGCATTCATATTTTCGAGGATATGCAAACGGGCATCTTTCGCCTGATTCAAGGCACGACGCATAACATCGGCCGGAATGCCCGTAATCTTGATATCCATTTGAATGGCAGTCACCCCGTCTTTCGTTCCGGCAACCTTGAAGTCCATATCTCCCATGGCATCTTCATCACCAAGAATATCGGTCAGAACGATAAAATCGTCATCTTCCTTGATGAGTCCCATGGCGATACCGGCAACGGCATCCTTAATGGGAACACCTGCATCCATGAGCGCCAAGCTCCCGCCGCATACTGAGGCCATGCTGGAAGAACCATTGGATTCCATGATTTCGGAAACGATACGCATGGTGAAGGGGAACTCATCAGCCGACGGCAGAACCGGAGTGATCGCGCGTTCGGCAAGATTTCCGTGGCCAATTTCACGACGAGAGGGACCACGCAACATTTTAACTTCACCCACACAATAGGGGGGAAAGTTGTAATGCAGCATGAAGCGTTTGCTCGTTTCACCAGTCAGTGTTTCAATACGCTGTTCATCACCGGTGCTCCCCAAGGTGGCAACACACAACGATTTGGTCTCTCCACGAGCAAATATACAGGAGCCATGGGTCCGAGGCAGTGCCGAAACTTCCATCGTCAGCGGACGCACCGTGGTTGTATCACGACCATCAATGCGCACCCCACGCGACTTGATACGTTGGCGCATGACTTCTTTTTCCAGGTTGCCAAGGATATCTTTTACTTTTCCTTTGAGTGCGGGATCGGCTTCGACTTCGTCGGCCATGGCGTCCAGCAGCTTGTCTTTCACTTTGGACTTGGCTTCTTTCCGCTCCAATTTGGCCACAACGCTTAAAGCTGCTTCAACATCGGCCAGAGCAAGTTCACGTACTTTCGCAACAAGTTCGGGATCTTCTTCAGGGGCAACGAACTCAATTTTGGGAACCCCGACTTTTTCACGCAATTCTTCCTGAGCGTCGAGCAAAGGAATAATGCGCTCATGTCCCCAAGCCAATGCATCGGCAATAAGATCTTCGGAGATGAAATTCGCTCCACCTTCAACCATGACAACAGCGTCACGGCTGGCAGCGAAAATCAGATTGAGTTCGCTTTGATCGCACACCACGTCACTTGACGGATTAAATACAAATTCCCCGTCAACATATCCCACACGGCCACCGGCGATCGGTCCAAGGAATGGAATTTTCGAGATGGTCAAGGCCGAGGAAGCTCCCGTCATAGCCAGGACATCAGGATCATGGAATGGATCGGCCGAAAGAACCGTTGCAATGATTTGGACTTCGTCTCGAAATCCTTTGGGGAAAAGCGGACGACAGGGTCGGTCGATAAGGCGGCATACAAGAACTTCACGTTCCGAGGGACGACCAATTTCACGACGGAAATAGCTCCCCGGAATACGACCGGCCGCGTACGACATTTCCTGATAGTCAACAACAAGCGGAAAGAATCCTTTGTCGACTTCAAGGGCCTGTGTGCAAACCGTGACAAGAACAACAGTTCCCCCGGCTTGAATCCAAATCGCACCATCGGCTTGATTGGCCAGGCGACCAGTTTCGAGGATGTAATTATTCTGTCCGGCTTTTGCTTCAATTCGAGTAGATACAAAGGGTGAAGGCATAGGCTTTCCTTTTCTGTACCGGTCCGGGCATTTCGCAAGACGGTCTCGGAACGCAACAAGCGCGACGGCTGTCGCAAAACCCTAATTCTTTTCGGGTTGCGCCAGCGGGCGCGCGTATTGAAACCGGTTCCGCGCGAACGTTTGCCCATCCCAGTCGGTTGGAGGGCTGTATCGTGGACGAATCACGTGCTCATGTATCGCAACACAGAACACGCTCCAGCCCAAGACACAAACGCGGGAGCCACCCGTGTGACCCCCGCGAAAAAACGGCTTGACTACTTGCGGATACCCAAGCGCGCGATGATGTCGCGATAGCGCTGAATATCTTTCTTTTTCAAGTAGTTCAGAAGCTTGCGGCGCTGGCCGACGAGTTTGAGCAGGCCATTGCGGGAGTGATAGTCCTTGGCGTGCTTCTTAAAATGGTCGGTCAGGTAAGTAATACGGTTGGAAAGCAACGCAATCTGGACTTCCGGGGAACCGGTGTCACCGTCGTGCTTCTTGTATTCTTCAATAATCTTAGCCTTCGTTTCAGGCGTCATGACCACAGCGTCTTCTCCTTGTTATAATGTTGTCATGCCAACGAGCGAAGCAGCTACCATAAGCCGCGCAGTATCGCCCACCGTTCCACGCCATCCTGCAATTGACGCTCAACCATGGCCAAGGCTTCTCCATTTTCATCCAGACAGAGCGCACGTACGGCGTCATCTCCATCGGATTCGCACGGGCCACCGGGAACTCTCGGAGCTTCGAGCGGAGGAGTTTTGACCACATCGAGCCATTTCCCGTTGCGGACCATATCGGCCTGCGCTGTCGACACCACGAAACGCGGCCAGTGCGGCAAGGCATCGGCCATGGGAATCACGGCCTCTGCCACGGTCTCGGGATTTGCGGCAAGAACATCAAGTTCATGCGCATGGTCGAGTGCAAACGGATGGCTATATTCCCGAGTCAAAGCCGTCATCACGGCACCGCACGAAAGTCGCATCCCCAAGCTGTGGACCAGGGAGCGGATGTACGTGCCGGGAGAAACCCGGACTCGGAAATGAATACGAGGCAAGTCCATGGAAAGAACTTCGGCCTCGGAAACAACAATATGCTTTGTTTTAACGGGAACGTCACCACCCTGACGAGCAATTTTATACAGCGGCTGACCTTCATGTTTTGCCGCAGCATACGGTGGAACCTCTTGCTCAGTAGTTTCATTCCAAGCCAACACCGCGGCTTCAGCTTCTGCTGCAGTGATGTGCTCCCAAGGAGCAGTTGCCGTTATCGTCCCTTCGGTGTCGTACGTATCTGTCGTTTGGCCAAGCATCAACTCACCACGATAGATTTTATACCCACCGGAGACATACGAAGCAATCTTTGTGCCCCGGCCCAAAAGAACAACGAGAACGCCGGAAGCCATAGGATCAAGGGTACCGGCATGACCGACTTTTCCCTGATCGAAAATACGTTTGATCTGATTCACACACCCTGCCGACGTCGGCCCTGTGGGTTTGTTGATAACAACAACCCCGTGGAATCGATCTGGGCGGCGTGCACCGCGTCGACGTCCCATTAAACTCCATCCGTTGCAATGGGTTCGACCGCCTCAAGCAGTTGCGCTTGAGCCGTTTCCAAATCAGACACAATCTGCCCACCGGCAGCATTTTTATGCCCGCCGCCGCCAAAAGATGCCGCGACATCGCGAACATTGACATCGCCGACTGATCGCAAACTAAATTTAATATAGTCGGTGTCTTCACGGAGACTCATGGCCACGCGTACCCCTCGGATACGCATGACATTATTGATCAGTCCGTCACAATCAGCGCGTGTTGCACCGGTTCGATCAAAAATATCTACCGGGAGTCGGATAACACCAATACGTCCATCGGAGTACATAGCCACATTCGACATGACTTCAGACCAAAGCTTGATTCGCGCCATGGTCCATTGATTGTCAATTTTCGCATTGACCAATCCGGGATTAAGGCCGGCACGGATCATACGTGCGGCAAGCTCCATGGTCTCGGGGCGCGTATTGGAGAATCGAAATCCTCCGGTGTCAGTAACCATGGCCGTATAAATCGCTTCAGCGAGGGACCCACGCAAAGCCAATCCCAGGGCATCAGCAAGACGGGAAATCATCTCTCCCGTAGACGAAGCTGTAGTATCGACCCAATTCAGCGTGCCATATTCGGGGTTACCTAAATGATGATCAATGTTGATGGACTGCTTTTTCGGCAACAGCGCTTTAAGATCTGCTCCGAGCCTGTCGGCATCCCCACTATCAAGCGTAATAATCCAAGAAATACTGTCTGCAGGTGGAAGCTCTGTGACGAGAGGGCCAGGCAAAGCCATCCACACAAACTGTGGCGGTATCCCCGTTGCATTATACAACTGAAATTGTTTGCCGAGAGCGGACAAAATAAACCCAAGAGCTGCCGTAGCCCCAATCGCATCACCATCGGGATTGAAATGGGCAGCGACAAGAAAATTGTCTTCCCGAGTAAGAAGATCAGCGATATCAGCTGGGATTGTCGACATACACCATATCCTCAAGGAATTGATCACGCTCAAAACGTAATTCAGGCACAAACTTGATACGCAGCGCCCGACTCAGTTGAGAACGCAAATGCCCTGTAGCTTTTTCCAATCCCTTTTGAGCCTCGGCATGCCGGGCTTCATCACCCATAACAGTATAACGGACAAGAGCAATTTTCATATCGGCGTTGAGAACAACGCCGGTAATAGAAACCAACTCCAGTCGTGGGTCTTTGATTTCGGTGGAAATGAGCGAGGCAAGCTCACGAAAAATTTGGTCGCCAAGTCGCATGGATCGGCGTGAAGTCGCATGTTTCATATTCGATAGACTCGTAAGAAAGTCGTCTCCCGGATCGGTTACAGAATGTGGAGCCGGTAAGCCAACGATATGTGACGGCTCATCCGAAACGGAATCCTTTACGTCGAGGAAACGTGCTCGTTGTTTAGGCGCCGATCAATTCGATATCGTCGTATTCAAGGTCGGCTAAATGTGTGGCTTCAACCATGTTGAGAGCCTTTTGCAGTTGGCTTCGTGCTCGGTTGGCATCGTTTGACACCGTAACAGCGGCCAAAACAAGAACAGAATGGGTATCGTGCTCGGCAATTTCGCTAACGGCAACATTAAACTTGTTGCGCAATTTTTGCTTCAGGGAAAGCGCAACTTTGCGCTTTCCCTTCAGCGAATTATTACCGTGCAACACGAGGTGCATGGTCAAAATGCCGATCACCATAGCGGTCTACAACGTATCGCGTTCTTCGACTTCTTCGAAGGCTTCGATAACATCGCCCACTTTGATGTCGTTATAGTTTTCCAATCCGGCACCGCATTCGTAGCCTTTGGCCACTTCGCGCACATCGTCTTTGAAACGTTTGAGCGAGTTGAGCTTGCCCGTATAGACGACCACCCCTTCACGCAGCAATCGAACACCGGCGTTGCGAGTGATCTTGCCGTCGAGTACCCCCAAGCCGGCAACAATGCCAACCTTGGGAACACTAAAGGTTTGCCGGACTTCGGCCTGGCCCAGATACTGCTCACGGATAACCGGAGCAAGCATGCCTGCCATGGCGTCTTTGATGTCACTGACAAGCTTGTAGATAATGTCGTAAAAACGAATGTCCACACCTTCTTGCTCGGCAATCTCTTTGACTTTGACCGTCGGTCGGACGTTGAAGCCAATGATAATGCCTTCGGATGCCGAAGCGAGCAAGATATCGGTTTCCGTAATGGCACCGGCTCCTGAGTGTGCGATATGAACACGAACCTTCTCGGTGGAGAGCTTTTTCAGTGCATCGGTAATAGCTTCAAGCGAACCTTGCACGTCAGCTTTGAGCACCACATTCAACGTGAGGATTTCAGCATCACGCTTGGCTTCAAACAAGGTTTCCAACGTCACCTTGCTCTTCTTGCCGAGTTCACGTTCGCGCTGCTTGGACATACGGGTATCGGCAATGCGGCGAGCGACTTTATCGTCTTCCACTCCAACGAATTCTTCACCCGCTTCGGGCACGCCGTCAAACCCTTGGACTTCGACCGGAAGCGAAGGACCCGCTTCTTTGATCTTTTTGCCCTGATCATCAAACATGGCGCGAACACGGCCGTGGAAGACACCACATACAAAGGCTTCGCCTTGTTTAAGTGTTCCTTCCTGAATAAGAACGGTTGCAACAGGACCGCGTCCTTTGTCGAGTTTGGCTTCGACAATGTGGCCCCGTGCGCGCTTATCCGGATTCGCCCGAAGTTCCATGACTTCAGCCTGGAGCAAGACGTTTTCCAAAAGCCCATCCAGCCCCATGCGCTGTTTGGCGGAGACGTTACAATACATCGTATCGCCGCCCCACTCTTCGGGAACAAGACCAAGATCGGCCAACTCACGTTTAACGCGATCCGGATCGGCCCCTTCTTTATCCATTTTGTTGACAGCCACGACAATGGGAACTTTAGCTGCCTTGGAGTGGTTCACCGCTTCACGCGTCTGGTCCATAACACCGTCGTCAGCAGCAACAACCAGAATAACGATGTCGGTGACCTGAGCACCACGAGCACGCATGGCCGTAAAGGCTTCGTGACCAGGCGTATCAAGGAAAACGATTTCGCCGCGCGCCGTTGTCACGTGATAGGCACCGATGTGCTGCGTGATGCCGCCAGCTTCACCGGAGGTGACATTAGATTTACGAATGGCGTCGAGCAACGACGTTTTCCCGTGGTCAACGTGACCCATAATCGTCACAACAGGCGGACGCGGCAGCAACTCTTCAGGCTTATCAGCTTCCGCCGGTAAGATGAAGGCGTCTTCGGAGAAACCGATTTTTTCGACTTCATAACCGAACTCACTAGCTGCCAAAGTTGCCGTATCGATATCAAGCGACTGGTTGATTGTGGCCATAACACCAAGCCCAAGCAGAACCTTCATAAGATCCTGAGACTTGATCCCCATTTGTTTGGCCATGTCGGCCACACGAATGGTTTCATCCATGCGGATTTTCCGCTTAGCCGCCTTAAGAGGCTGCGTCCCGGCTGCCTGGTCAAAAGACTGATTATCCATACCTCTGGATTTTTTCTTCCGACCGCCACGCCGGCCTCCCGTACGATCTTGCACTTCGGTACTACGCCGACGCTTTTGTGCTCCGCGCGGCATTTCACTCGTATCGGGTTTGGACGAGAAATCAACAACACGTTTATCTTTTTTCCGCTTGCGCTTATTCCGCGAGTCGTCATCTCCCGTTGCCGGAGCACCCGCTCCACCAGGCGCCTGGGCAGGGGCATTGCCACCACCGGGAGGAAACGGTCGACCGCGACCACCGCCCGGTTGCGGGCGACCGGCAGGCCGTGCTGGTTTAGCCGGCTGTGCCGGTTTCTCGGCCGGATCGGGCATGGAAATAATACGCACCTTAGGCGCGGACTGTTCAATGCGTTTGGGCTTTTTCTTCTTTTTGTCCTGCTTAGGTTCTGCAGCTTCTCCTTGAGCAGGCGCAGCCGTGACACGGGCCGAGGATTCAACCGGTTTGGTACGTTCTTCTTGCACGATTTCAGATTCTTCGCGTTTCGACGTTTCGACTGTCTCGGGCGCTTTCGATTCCTTGGGTTCAGGAACAACGTCCTGGGGAGCTTCCGACGTCACGGGAGCATCGTCAACTTTTTCTTCCGAGGCGGATTCGGGGAGCGATTCCTCGGTTTTAGGTGCAGAAACGATGCGGGCCGTCTGTGTGGGGACAGAAATGATGCGGGCTCCTTTGTGCGGCTCAGCCTTGGATTTCGACTTAGCGGGTTCGACAGGCTTGGTTACGGGCTCGTCTTCAACCGTCTTGGCCTCATCGGGGCTCGTGACAGCTTCGACTTCAGCGGCAACAGTGCCTTCGTCCTTAACCGTATCTGACGCGGGTTCTTCCGGAGCGGCTTGAACCGGCTCAGCGGCTTGCTTGGGCTCGGGCTCGGGTTCGTGTGCAACCTCATCGACAGCGACTGATTCAACGAGCTCTTCCCGCTCGACCGATTCAGTCTCTCCATCATGAGCGGTGGTCTCCACCACTTCTTTAGCTTCCCCTTCGGCTTCAGGAGCCTCAGGCGCTTCAGATGTCTCAACGGGTTCCATAACATCGCTTTCAGAGGTATCGTCCTCGATGTCTCCACTCTCGTCCTGCGTTGCTCCGACCGGGCGCCGGGATACTTTGCGTCGTCTGACAATGACATCGGGCTTGACCTGGGTGTCGATCACCTCGGTCTGGGCAACGCTTTGGCTAATGCGAGATCTGACCTGGTTCGCTTCGTCTTCGGTCAGGGTTCCCATGTGGGATTTCACCTGGATACCGAGTTCGCGAAGCGCCTGGATCATTTCCTTATTGCTGATGCCAAGCTCTTTTGAAATGTCCTTGACCCTAACTTTACTCACGTTCAAGCTCCCCTTTCCACTTCTTGCGCCAGCCCGTATAGCGTGGAAATTTTTCCCGGCATATAGCGTCGTTACATACGTAAAAGCCTCTGCCGGTCAGACGGTTCTCGGGATCGATGACCAGCCCGGGCCCGCATCGACCCGCGTCAACGACCACGACATGACGCGTCAACTCGGTTTTATCAAAACGGCGGCGGCAAATAACGCATGTACGTTGCGGGCGGCCAACCGATGTCTGTGCTTCGACCATAATTCCTAATTAAGACAAACCAATTCCAGTGAACTTGTAATCAGTTACACTTCGGGTTGCGTGTCGATATTCTCACCGTCCGCTTCATCGGTCGGCGTCACAACGTCTTCTTCAGCAGCATCATCAGCTGTTGAAGTATCGGAAGCAAATTCTTCATCGTTTTCACTGACGTTGTCACTCGTATCGTCACCACTCGGTTCGTCGGATTTATTCACCATAAAATTAATCGCTGCCCGCAGGTTGCTCAATTTCACGTCGTTGAGACCAACCACACGAGCTAACTCTTCATCCGTGGCGGAAGCGATCTGATCCACACTTTCAAAGCCAGCGGCAAGAAATTGGTCTATGCCGATTTCAGCCACACTTGCCAACTGATCAAGGCCTTTTCGTGTAACATTGAGTTCAGAATAGCGGCTTTCTGTAAAGATATCGATCTTCCAGCCAAGGAGTTTCGCTGCCAGCTTGACGTTTTGTCCCTTACGTCCGATTGCCAACGTTAATTGGTCATCAGGAACAACCACCTCAAGGACTCGATCTTCGTCGTCAACCATGATGCGCGTTACGCGTGCCGGAGACAGTGCATTCGCTGCAAATGTGGCAACATCGGGGCTCCACACGACAATATCGATGCGTTCCCCACGCAATTCCTGAACAATGTTCTGAATGCGGGAACCACGAATACCGACACAGGCGCCTACAGGATCAACGTCGCGGTCCTTGGACACGACGGCAACTTTGGCTCGAGATCCCGGATCGCGGGAGACTGCCAAAATAGAGACCGTTCCATCGGAAACTTCGGGAACTTCTCGTCGGAAAAGAGAAATCATATAGTCGGGGTGCGTCCGCGAAACAATAATCTGCGGTCCACGTCCCGAAGGAAGCACTTCGATGATGAACGCCTGGACACGATCGCCGCGTTTGTACCGCTCGCGCGGAATTTGCTCTTCTTTGGGGAGCAAAGCTTCGGTTCGCCCAAGATTGATGATCCATCCTGAACGATCTCGACGCTGAATAATTCCGCTGACGATTTCGCCTTTGCGATCTTTGTACTCTTCGTAAATAATTTCCTGTTCAGCATCGCGCATGCGTTGAATAATAACTTGTTTGGCTGACTGCGCGGCAATACGCCCCAAGTCTTCGACTTGAAGCTTAAAGCCAAGCTCGTCGTCCAGCGCGACGTTGGGATCATGCTGCTTGGCGTCTTCCAGATTAATCTCGGCGGTTGCATCCTGGACTTCTTCAACAACCACCTTGAACTGGTAGACTTCAATTTCGCCTTGTTCTTCGTTGAAGCTGACTTCCACATCCAGGTTTTCGCCATATTTGCGGATGACAGAAGAACGCACGGCTTCTTCGATAGTATCGATCAACAGGTCTCGATCAATACCGCGATCTTTGCTTATCTGATCAATGGCTTTTTTCAGTTCCAGTCCCATCTGGTTGTCTCCGTTGTCCTCTCGCTGGCCCGTATGGGCTATGCGGCGAATTCTGCCGCTATACTCACGTCAGATATTCAACGTCGGTATGCGAAAGCGCTTTGTCATCATAAAAAACGGCCGGCCCAAAGGCCGGTTCCGTCTAGAAATTCGGCACAAGCCGGACCGACTTCACTTCGGCCCACGGGAAATGCAAACGAGCGCCATCCACTTCAAGCACCAATATGCCATCATCAGCGGTTATGGCATGCCCTCGAAATTTTTTTCTGCCGTCACGCGGCTCAAAAAGCATCAGTTCCATATCTCGCCCCAAAAACGGCACCACCTGCTCAAGAGAAAAAAAACGACGATCCAATCCAGGTGATGATACTTCAAGGCGATAGGAACCGCGGATGAAATCCTCGACATCCAAGGTAACACTGAGCTGTCGACTCAATTCCGCACACTGGTCAATGGTGACACTTTCAGCCGCGCCTGAAGCTCCAGCCGGTGTATCAATAAATATACGCAGCACACCACCGCGCCCCCCGCCAAGCGCCGCATCTACGCCCCACAGGACAAGATCGTGCGCCGCGAGAAAAGATGTAGCCAATTCGGCTATGCGACTGGGGATATCGATTTTTGCCACGTAAAGAACTCCATCAAAAAAAAAAGTGGACCGTACAGCCGGGCCCACCCCCAAAACATGCCCCTTTGCATCATAAAAGACGCAAGAACACCAAAGAGGTCTGGTCTGGAGCGGGCGACGAGGATCGAACTCGCGACACCAAGCTTGGGAAGCTTGTACTCTACCAGCTGAGCTACACCCGCTCGAACTCGGAAGGATAACAAAAGGCACACGAATGTCAAGTGCCAAGCACAAAACACCTTCAGGACGGCTACAACACCAAAGTCCGAATAATACAAAAGAAGAGTGCGCAACACAAGACCCTCTTCTCTTTATTAATCACAAGAACATTATTTCGGCCTGATTCTTGCCATCCTCCTGAAGATTCCGAAACGAGCGTCAAGAAAACGTCTCAACATGATAGCAGTTGGAATCTTTTATTTTTTTGTGTTTATCCGCACCCTACAGCGAGCCCGAAACATCGAGAATCTCAAAAAAATAGCATAACACACTGATATTACAACACTGGCAAGATTAGTGCATGGACTGATGCGGGAGGAATGTACACCATGGATCAAAGCAGCTTATCAGCCCTGTATGGAGCGCTTTCCAACGAATTGCGCATGAACACCATCACCAATAATTTGGCGAATGCCAATACGTCTGGATACAAGAAGGATCGCCTCACATTCGAAGATACATTCATCCGATACGCACATGACTGGGAACCCAACCCCAGACCAAGCATACGCACCAAGAAACTACTGCCCGACTCATATGTCGTTGCGAAACCAAGATTGGCACTCCAGACCGTCGATTTCTCCCAAGGACCACTTCAGGTCACGGGGAATAAGCTCGATTTGGCTCTAAACGGTCCCGGATTCTTCAAGGTTCAAAGCGATGAGGGCGAAATGTACACCAGAAACGGTGAGTTTTATCGCTCGAATGAAGGCATTCTGGTTAACACCGAAGGCTACACCGTGCTTGGTGATGGCGGCGAAATCGAAATTCCTGACGGCAGACGGATTGATATCGATCGTGGCGGTCGCATCTTCGTTGATGGAGCTCAGATCGGCACCATTGATGTGGTGAGTGTAGACAATGAAGAAGGCTTGATGAAGGTCGGCCAAAACCTCTTCACTCCCAAAGACGGCGCCGCTGTTGGTGAAGCCGCTGTCGATGTCAACGAAACGACGGTCAACCAGGGATACTTGGAAAAGACCAATATCCAGGTGGTCGAAGAAATGGCGCACATGATTGAAACCCAACGCGCCCATGAAGCCTACACCAAGGTGCTTCAAACCACGGATACTCTCGATAAATCGACCATTTCGAAAGTTGGAAACCGCAGCTAACGGCTGACAGAAACAAGGAGGACTCGCCATGATGCGCTCACTTTGGACGGCCACTACCGGCATGGTCGCGATGCAGACGCAAATCGACACCATGTCGCACAACCTGGCCAACGTGAACACCATCGGCTTCAAGAAAAGCCGGGCTGAATTCGAAGACCTTATGTACCAAACCCTCAATGTCGCCGGGACCGAAACCGAAGGTGGAGGCCGCATTCCTACCGGGTTGCAAGTTGGTATGGGTGTACGACCGACGACGGTTCACAAGTTCTTCACGCAGGGTGATTTGCAGAATACCGGCAACCAACTCGATATCGCCATTGAAGGTGACGGTTTCTTCCAATTCGACGTGAATGACCAGCTTGCCTATTCCCGAGCCGGATCACTCAAGCTCGATCAGGATGGACGCATCGTCAGTGCAAATGGTTACCCATTGCAGCCCGAATTCACCGTGCCGACTGAAACCAAGAACATTGTCATTACCGAGTCGGGAACCCTCTCGTGCATTGCCTCCGATGGCAGCGAACTGGCGACGACCGATATTCCTCTCTACACGTTCATCAACCCTGCAGGTCTGACCGCAATGGGCCGCAACCTGTATATTCCGAGCGAAGCCTCGGGTGATGCCCAGGAGCTTGTACCGGGGACGGACAATGCCGGCCTTCTCGTTCAAGGCTACCTGGAAATGTCCAACGTACAAATGGTGGATGAAATGGTCGGTCTGATCACGGGGCAACGTGCTTACGAGGCCAACTCCAAAGCCATCACCACTTCGGACCAGATGCTGCAATCAGCAATCAACATTAAGCGATAAAGACGGAATAACCGCAAAGGAGTCGCCAATGCGCGCTTGCACACTCATCACCGCTTTGACCATTTTGACGGCGCTCGTTTCGCTCGCCGCCCCCAGAGCGAGCGCAGCACAGGCCTTCCCTATTCAAATCGCCCAGGCGGCCTGTGTTCTGGGCGACACGGTTCACCTCGGCGAAATCGCCGCTCCAGCTGGACAATTCGACGCAAACGAATGGAACCGGCTGGCTGGTCTGCGACTCTGGGCTGCCCCTGCAGTTCATGGGCAGCAGCTTATTTTGAGCAGAGCCCAGCTGCGCGAAATGATCTGCCAGGCATTGGATAACTCCGCTGCAGACCTTCGTCTGCCGAATAGTTTAACCATCCGTCGAGGCGGTCGCGTTATAGGTCGAAACGAAATCCAACGAAGCATAGTCGAATTTTTGACGCCAAGCCTGCAGAAGCTCGACGGCGAAATCGAACTTTCTCAAATGAATACCCCTGACTTTTTCTTTCTTGATGACCCAGGCGATTCCCTGGCCGTCAGCCAGGTTAGCGATATTAATCCAGGACGCGTTACCGTACGCGTCACCAGCCGCACCGTTGATGGACGCGACATCAACAAGATCAATGTCAGCTTCCATATTGCTCAATGGAAGCAGGTCCCTGTAGCCAAACGACCATTGCGTGCTGGTGAAGGCATTGATCCGGCAACCATGATTGCTTTTGCTCGCCAAGACGTTTCAAAATTGGACGGAAAACCATGGGACGGCAAGGGTGGCCCGTGGCGAGTCAATAGGACCGTCGGCGCCGGCGGAGTGATTTATGCCCAAAATATTGAGCACAAACCGCTCATTGCTCGCGGTGACAAAGTCGACATCATCTTTCAAGGCCAACATATTCGTTTGGCGACTCGCGGTGTCGCCCAATCCGACGCGGCTTTAGGCGCAACCATTCTTGTCATGAACCTCGACAGCCAACGCCAGATCAGCGGTGTCGTTTCCGATAACGGCGTCGTGACAGTGCAGTAGTTCAAGGGAGCATACCTATGAAAACCAATCCCCATATCTTTATCGCCACAGCGATGACGGTTTTGGCCCTGACCGCCTGTACGCCGACGTCAAAACAGGTGACACCGACGCCAACACTCACCCCACCAGTGACCAAGGCACCACCGCCGGCCAGAAACCCGGGTTCGCTGTTCAGCCAGAACGAACCCCAATTTCTTTTTGAAGATAATCGGGCCAGACGTATCGGCGATATCGTCATGGTCAACATCATCGAAAATTCGTCCGGCCAGAACAAGGCCAAGACCAAGAGCGACAAGGACTCTACCTATGAAGTGGGCGTTGACAGCTACTTCGCTCAAGCGTCCTTTGCCGGCCCCACCGGGTTGCTCGGTCTGCCAACGATGGGGCTCGATGGCCCGACAGGAGCCAACCCGCTCATCAAGGCAAACACGAAGAACGAATTTGACTCCAAAGGAGAGACCTCTCGTTCGTCCTCGGTCAGCGCGACGGTTGGTTGCCGCATCATCAATATTTTACCCGGCGGCGTCATGCAGGTCGAAGGTGCACGTGAAACCCGCGTCAACGACGAAACCCAAATTCTTGTCGTACGCGGCCTGGTTCGGCCCTACGACATCGACGGGGACAATACCGTTCCCTCGACCGCTTTGGCGAATGCCCAGATCGAATACTACGGCCAAGGCGTAATTGCCGACCGTCAGCGCCAAGGCTGGTTTGGTCGCGTCATCGACAATATCTGGCCCTTCTAACCACGCTTTATTGAGTAACGAACCGGCAAGGAGACGCTTTATGGCGACACCCCGATACATCCCCCACCACGACACTGCTCTGACTTCGGTCATCGCGCGAGCCGGGCTTATGCTTCTGGTCTGTCTCGCCATGTTTGCCACCTTCTTCACCGTCGGGGCCAACGCCGCCCGTATTAAAGATATTGCGTCGGTCAGCGGTCTGCGCAACAACCAACTCGTTGGATACGGCCTCGTTGTCGGCTTAAGCGGCACCGGAGATAAACGCGGTTCCGAGTTCACCATCCAATCCATGGTCAACATGTTGGAAAAACTCGGCGTGCGCGTTCAACAAGCCGCCCTCAAGCCTAAAAACGTCGCTGCCGTCATGGTCACCGCACAGATGCCGGCTTCGGCTCGCGCTGGTTCGACACTCGATATCCATGTCTCCTCGCTGGGCGATGCCACAAGTTTGCTTGGTGGTGAACTTCTCCTGACGCCCTTGAAAGGTATTGACGGAAACATCTACGCCATCGCTCAGGGTTCTTTGCTTCTCGGTGGCTTTTCCGTCGCAGGCGCAGGGGCAACTGCACAAAAGAACTCAACGACCGTCGCCATCATTCCCAATGGGGCTTCGATAGAACGTGAAGTGCCCTTTGACTTCAATAGCCAGAGCAGCATCACGCTCAACCTGAAGACACCGGATTTCTCAACGGTCATGAACATGGTTGGGAAGATCAACGATACTCTGAGTGGTCCGTTTGCCCAGGCTAGTGATGCGTCGACCATCAAGCTCAACGTTCCTCCGCAACACAAAGGCAACCTTGTTCCGCTGTTGGCGTCCATCGAAAATATCGAAATTACACCGCAGTCCCGCGCACGTGTTGTCGTAGATGAAAAGACCGGAACCGTGGTTCTTGGACAGGATGTGCAGTTAAGCAGAGTCGCCATCACCCATGGCAACCTCCAAATCCTCGTCACAGAATCGGCGCAGGTATCGCAACCCCTGCCCTTCTCCGAAGGACAAACCGTGGTTGTGCCAGATACCACCATCGCGACCCAAGAACAAAACCGCAAGTTGAAGATGGTCGAAGGCGCGACGTTGCAAGAACTTGTTCAAGGTCTGAATGCGCTTGGTGCGACACCACGCGACCTCATCAGCGTTCTGCGCACCCTGCAAGCCGCAGGAGCGCTCTATGCCGACCTGGAGGTCATCTAAATGAGTTCGCCAATGGATATGACCGCACTGAGCCCGACAATTGGCCAGGATACGGCCAAAAAGATGCAACTGGACCAGGTGCGTAAGAACCTGGCCGCCAGCGGTCAAGATGAAAAGAAGCTCAAGGAAGCCTGTGAAGGCCTTGAATCACTGTTTCTCTATAATATGATCAAGGAAATGCGGGCTTCCATCCCCAAAGACGGCCTCTTTGCAAGTAAATATCAAGAAAAATATCAGGACATGTTCGACCAGGAATGGGCGAAAGACATGTCGAAAGACGGCGGCATGGGCTTGGGAGATATGGTCTACAGGCAGATGAAGGCCGATTTGGCAAACAAATCGAACCCGCCTGATGCCACCAAGTCCAGCGAACTCAACCCGCTTGATCAGCATAGCGGAACAAATCGCTTGGTACCGCAGGCAGCGTCAGCACCACGTTATGTGCCGCATCCCATCACGTCCCTTTCTGCCGTGACAGATCTTGATATGGCCGCTGGCGTCAATCCTCTGACGAGATTGCCTTCAGCAAATATTGCGGCCAACCAGGCTGCTGCTTACGGCATGCATGGATCGTCCTCCGCAGTGGAAGACTCCGCTCTGCATCTTCCCGTAACAGGGAAAATTACTTCAACCTTTGGCCTGCGGAATGATCCTTTCACCGGACATTCACGGCAGCACCATGGTCTGGACATTGCGGCTCCCACGGGCACACCCATTTCTGCCTGTTGGGACGGGAAGGTAAGTTTTTCAGGGAAAAAGCTGGGGTACGGGAATGTCGTCATCGTTGACCACCCCGAGGGATGGCAAAGTATTTATGCCCATAACAGCAAAAATATACTCAAAATCGGTGACACCGTACAGGCTGGCCAGAAAATTGCAGAAGTTGGAAATACAGGACGCTCCACAGGTCCACATGTCCATTTTGAACTGCGAAAAAATGGTATTCCCCAAGACCCTGTTCGCGTCCAGGCAAATTCGGCTAAAGCCGGGAAAATCGATACTACTGCGTAATAATACAACTTTTTATATATGAGGAAGACCGGCATGAACGAACGCATCCTGCAAAATATCACCCGGCAAAGCAAAGCACTTCAGACTCTCTTCACCTTGCAACAGGAAGAGTTTGCCCACCTCAAGGAACTCAATCCTGAGGCCGTAAGCCGAACAGAATTATCCATTCAGGAACTCATGCGTCAAATCGCTGCAGAACGAAGCGAAATCAGCCTCCTCATCAAAAAATGCGATCCATCGGCGAAGCGTGTTCGTGATTTGCTCCCTTCATTCACCCAAGAACAACGTGACGAAGTCGAGAAGTCATTCGCTTTGCTGGAAAAAGTCGAGCAGCAATGTGCCAAACAGGCGGAAAAAAATCACCGCCTCGCTTTAGGCTTATTCAATCAAAGTCAGTCCTACATGAGCTTTCTGCAAAAGCAACTCATTCCCAAGAAAGAGACGTACTCCAAAAACGGCCGCTTCCAAGACGCAGATACCGGGCCCAGAGTTTTGCGCGGGAGGTTCTAAATGTCAGGTATCACTTCTCTTCTCAATGTCGGCAAACAGTCGCTTCTGGCTAACCAAACAGCCATTGAAGTGACGGGCAACAATATCGCCAATGTCAACACCGAAGGATACCACCTCCAGCGGGTCCACTTCGAAGCAACGACCTATATGGATATCTCACCGGGCCAGATCGGTACCGGTGTTTCGGCTTCCGAAGTCGAGCGGCTTTTCGATCAATTTGTCGAAGCTCAGTACAATGATCAGGCATCGGCCCGAGAAATGTACAACCAGCTCGAAGAAGCGTTGAAGAGCATTGAAAACTTATTCAACGAAGCGAACAACAGCGGCATAAGCGACATGATCAACCAGTTTTTTGCTGACTGGCAGGATCTGAGCCTGGACCCGAGCAACTATCCAAAGCGCCAGGTTGTTATTGAAGACGCTATCAATCTGTGCAGCCTGTTCAACATGAGCGAACAAAATATTCGTGACGTTCAGGAGCAGGTGAACGGGTACATTGCCGACGACGTGGACCGTCTCAACGAAATAGTCAAACAAATCGCCGATATCAATCAGCAAATCACAGTACAGGAAGTTCCCGGTGTGGTGCACCCCAACGGTTTGTATGATCAGCGCGATTCACTTATCCGTGAACTGGCCGAAATCGTTGATATCAATGTCATTGAAGGCTCAAATACCGGCGATCTCAAGATTTACACCAAGGCTGGATACACCTTGGTCGATGGCACCGTGACCTTCGAGATGAAATATGAAGGTCCCAAAGCCACGGAAAACCTGATCTATCGTGATCCGGCTTTTGACGGGAATATTAACTTCACCGGTGAAGACGAGTTTGAATACACCGTCAAGGTTGTGCAGTCTGGTGGTGTAACAACCGACGATACAGCAGCGCAGTTTCAGGTTTCGCTTGACGGCGGGAAAACATGGCTGAAGGACGACAACGGCGACACCATCACCTTCTCAGCTCGCCCGTACGAACAGCGTGTTACGGTAGGAAGTTTGGAAATTTATTTCGGATCAGAATCTGCTTCCCAGACAGCTCCAACGGAAGATCTTATTGCCGGCGACGTGTTCACCATTGTCCCCAAAGACGGTTTGTATTGGTATCAGTCAGCTTCGACCCCAATCAACGTCACGCCGCAAACCTATTTTTCAGGCGAGGCAAACGACAATCGAATAGTTGGCGGCAGCTTAACCGGCTACTTTTCTTTCCGAGACTATTACGCAGGTCGCTATATTGATCGCCTCAATGCGCTCTCCGAAAGTTTTACGTGGGAAGTTAACCGCATTTTTAGTCAGGGAACAGGTTCGGACTTATTTACAGAGACGTTGGGCACGTATGATATGATTCATACAGACACACCTCTGGGAAGCTATTCCACAGGACTCGATTTTGGCTCAAAACTGCAGTCCGGTGCGTCATCATTCTACGCCTATTCCGAAGATGGCACACTCTTGGATGGTGGCTACCTCGATTTCTCCAACATCAACCCGCCGGGAACCAAATTATTCGATCCGGACCAACACTCTCTTGAAGATGTTGTTCAGGCTATCAACGATACCTTTGGCGATTATGTCACCGCCTCCGTTCTCGATCAGCGATTGTCTGTTCAAGCCGACGGAACCAACTCTTTCGCCTTCGGCACAGACGCCACCGGGCTTTACGCTGCTCTTGGTGTTAACACGCTGTTTACCGGCTCGACGGCTCAGACCATGACAATCAATGAAAAGGTGTCACATGACTCGGATTACCTCAACACCGGGCATGTCAACGGCGCGGGTGAAGCCAACCAAGGTGACAACACCATCGCTCGCGATATGGCCAACCTGAGTACAAAAACCGTGACCATCTCTACGGAGTTTGAAGGTCCCACCCAACAGACCTTGCCTGATTATTACGAATCGCTCGTTGGTATCATCGGCGTAGATACGGAACAAGCCGAGTTTAACAACAATTACACCACGGCACTGGCCAGTGATCTCGACGCTCGACAGCAATCGGTCTCCGGGGTGAACCTGGATGAAGAAATGTCCAATTTGATCAAATTTCAAAACTCGTACAAGGCTGCGGCGAAACTTATCACCACAGCCGATCAAATGTTTCAAACTCTGCTTGCATTGAAAAACTAGCAGCCCGGGGAAAAAACATGCGCGTCACGCAAAAGATCATTTACGGCAATGTGGTTAACTATACCAACTCGGCTCTTTCCGATTTGATAGAAACCAACATTCAATCGTCCAGCCAAAAGAGGATCAACAAACCATCGGACGATCCAATTGGTATGGTTCAGGTGATCGACCATCGCACGGCGTTGAGCGCATTGAGCCAATATCAAACCAACATCGATCAGGCGACAGGTTGGCTCAACCTTGCCGATCAGACTATGGTGCAAGTCAATACGGTGTTGACTCGCTGTAAAGAACTGGCCCAAAAAGGCACAACCGGTACACTGACGGACGAAAACCGCGATCAGATCAGTTTTGAAGTGCGTCAACTTTTTGAAGAACTCGTTTCACTGTCTAACACCGAGTATGACAACAAGTCCCTTTTTGCCGGTCAAAAAACCGATAAAAATGCCTTTGTGGAAAGCTTGTGGCTGACCAGCAACGATTCGAGTCTTGATAATCGCTCATTCGACATTCAGGGCGACACCGATAGTACTGCGCTGATCCAATTTACCGGTACTGAAGGTGACAAGCATGAGCTCGTCGCAGGCGACACGTTTCGATATTCCTTTGATGGTGGAACGACATGGGCGACCGGCACCGTCACCGATCCAGGAGGCGATACCCTCAGTCTGCAAGTTGGCGGCGGCCTTCAGGTTAACATTGAACGCGGCACCAGCGTCACGGACAACTCTGCCACGGATACCAACGATGCCAATGGAACCTGGATGTGGGTTCGCCCAACAGCCATTTACCAAGGTGACGACAAAGATGGCGTGGATGTCGATCCATTGCAAGACACCGATGTTCTCGGCGAAGCTGCCGGGGCTTTCGATGAAAACGTCATCGTGCGCATAGACGAAACCCAGACGCTGGATAACCCCATTGCTTACTCATACAGCACAGACGGTGGCGTCAGCTGGATTACCCAAAACCAAAGCACTCCCGATGCCTCGAACACCTCGGCCAATTTAGTTGTTCCTGGAGGTATTCTGACGTTATCCAACGCCGGTTCGAATACCGTGAACGCTGGTGACGAATTTGTTATCCGTCCACGCATGGCCGATATTAACGTAGACATTACCCCGAATGAATCCATCACCATCAACGGCGTCGGTAAAGATATCTTCGGTGGTGTGTATACTGATCCATCTAGCGATTCTGCATCTGCCGTCACCATCAACGGCAGTATCGGCGCAAACGTATTCGAGACAGTCGGTAAGCTTGTCGGCTATTTGGAAACGAACAATCAGGACGGTATCCAGGAATCCCTGGAGAACCTCACAGAAGCATCGGCAACAATCCTGAATTACGCTGCGAATGTGGGGGGACGAGAAAACCGATTGGAAACATCGCAACTTGTTCTTCAAAACCTCACACTCAATGAAGAAGATGCGCTCAGTGCCGTCGAAGACGCCGATCTGACTCAACTCATGACCAAGCTTGCTCAGCAAGAACTGGCATACTCAGCTGTCTTAAAGTCTTCCAGCAAGCTTATGAGCATGAGCCTGATCAATTATATTTAGATGGACAAAGGCGCGCGTCGGACTCTTTCTCACGCACGCCTTTGCTGACCTGAAACGCGTTTTGAAGGGATTCATGTTGACAGACAAGAACCCAAATGCGTAGAAGGTGAAGTGGTTACACGGAATTTGTCCTTTGCATACTATCGCAAACCAGTCAGCATTCACGGAAATCCATGCTCATATTGACCCGTCGGCCGGGCGAAAGCATCCACCTCGGAGACGACATCAAAATCACGGTGCTCGGCGTTCAAGGAAAACAGATCAAAATTGGTCTGGAAGTTCCTGACGATGTCCAAGTCTATCGTGAAGAGGTTTATTTACGAGTATTGGAACAAAATCGAAAAGCGCTGGAATCGACTGACCAAGATCTTCTCACGGCGACCCAAACACTATGGCCAAAGAAAAAGAACGACGCATCCAAAGCCGAGTAGGCGAACTGAGCGTTCCCGAAGATCGGATAATTACGTTTCCACGAGGTCTGATCGGTTTTTCGGCGTACCGGGAATTCACGCTGGTCAACTTCCAAGAAGATTCGCCATTTATGATCCTGCAAAGCATGGATGATGCTCGGCTGGGTATTCTTGTGGCTGACCCGTACGCCTTCATGACGCAGTACGAAATCGTTGTGGGAGATATGGAGCGGCGCCTGCTGAAACTTGACGACATGGAAAAAATGGCCGTCCTGGTCACTGTCACCATTCCGAAAGGAAAACCCGAAGAAACGACCCTCAATCTCTCGGGACCGATCGTCATTAATTTTGAACCGCGCATCGGAATGCAGATCCCTCAAACAGACCCGCGTTTTCCAGCACATTTCAAGCCAGGAACCGTAGCCACTGCTGAAAACGCATAAGGCCTCCGGCAACACAGACGCTCTTGTCTGCTTTCTTGTCTCCTCAATGACGTTCGCCTGAATAAATACAGAGCATTCCCAAATTACGGGCAATGTGAAAGACACATGTGCTCAAGATCTTCCCGCAAATAAATCAAAGTGGTGAGCGCATGCCCCACCAAAAGGGAACTGACCTCTTCCCGTCAATGCATCGACAACCGGGGCGGCGGTTATTTGACGCATCTTCCGGGAAGAAGTGCAGACCGAGTCTTCCTCACATACCGTGAGGAGAATCGAAATTGTGCCAGGAGGCGGGGCGAACGCACTCCCGGAATGGTTACGGGTTTTGCTGTTTGGAGGGCGGTCCAACCAACAAAACACCGTAACCTCTTGTTACATATAAATTTCCAGGTCTTGTGCCAACATGTTCTCAGCGGTTTTCCTTGAGTCAGGCTGGTAGGTACCGGCCTCGACTTGCGCTTTGAGCGCAGCAACCTTGTCTGCACGTGTGCCAGAGGCATTCTGAGCCGTGCGAACGCTGGTTGCAAAGAGCTTCGCTTCATCCGAAAAATTTACCTTATCGGACGACGAAGACGGTGCGCGTTTGGCGGACTTCTTTGAGCGCGCCGAATCAGTCTGTCCGGTTTCGGCAATCTCGTCCTTGTCTACCCTATTCTGAAGGTAAGACTGCATACCGGAGTAGATGTTTTTGATATCCATAGTGTCCCTCCCCGAGGACATGCCCTGATCTCGCATTACAACATGGTCTCGTCAACCTTGATCAAAGCAATCTGCCAGACGCGGTTGAGAATTTGAGTTTTGTCTTCCGGAGATACTTCGTGAGCCTCATCATTGTCTTCAAGTATAAATATCTGCAAATCTTGTTCCTCTGGCGGATAGGCAAAGAGGAATCGATGTCCGAACTCGTCTTCGAGAGTAGCCAAAATCTCGTCGACGACAGGACTGTCGCTGCCGGTAACCAGGAGGTTTTCAACGACTTCAGCGGCAACCCGTTGTACGAGATCGCGCCGTTTGACCGCTTTGGACAAAGAAATTTCATCCTCTGCTTCGGCCGCACGCAAACTGCGGCGATACCGAGCAAGACGTCGGCCCGTTGTCACCTGCCGGCCGTATGTTTGCAGCATGTTGCGGACTTTATACGGTTGCAAGCTCACTTGTTTCTCCCCTTCCTCACCTTTCTTATCGTCTTGGAAGAGATTCTCTTTAGGTCGAAGAACTTTTTTTCCCATACGTATTAAAGCCCGGCAAAGGTGGTTTGCTTCAAGTGGAAAATCTCTTACAACTCGGTTATCGTTTACATTTGGTAGCCTATCGAACCGGTTTCCCAAGTCGCATACAGAATACCGAATCGTACTGAGGGCAAAATATAAACCCAGATCAATCCACGCCTCTAGCAAAGAAGTGAGCCTCATCCGTGCAGCACGTTCTTATCGTCATTAAAACACACAACGAAGAGGCACTCGCCTTGAGCCGTCGTGTGGCACATTGGCTTCTTGAGCGCAATGTTTCAAGTATGACTGTCGAAAACCAATCCGACGCCGTCATGGAGAGAACACGTTGCATATCTCCTGGATGTCATGAGCGCAAACCCGATCTTGCGCTTGTTCTCGGTGGAGATGGCACCATGATCAGCGTCACTCGCAAACTGTGCGGCACAGGAATCCCGTTGCTTGGCATCAATTTCGGACGACTTGGTTTTCTGACCCCCCTCTCTTCGGACAATTGGGAAGAAGGATTAGAAGAGATTCTCGGACATGGGGTCAGTACTGTAAAGCGTATGATGCTCCAGGTTAAAGTCAAGCGGCGGACCAAAACAGTTTTCGACTCTTTTGTCGTTAACGATGCCGTTATCAGTCGAGGAGCCGTCGCCCGACTTATAAAACTTCATCTGAGCCACGGCCATGAACCCATTGGAACACTGCGCGCCGACGGTGTCATTGTGTCCACACCACTTGGTTCCACAGCATATTGTGCAGCGGCAGGCGGACCGTTGGTCCACCCGAAACTTGAAGTCTGTATTGTAACACCTGTCTGCCCATTTCTGAACGACTTTAAACCCGTGGTACTCCCAATGGACCGTGGAGTCATCATCAATATTGATGAAACAGCTTCCGATGTATCGCTTACAACCGATGGCCAAGTCGCCTTTGCTCTTGAGCCGGGGGATTGTATTCGTATTGATCGTGCACAAAGCCGCTTGCTTCTAGCCGGCGTTTCCGGCGATTCCTATTTTGGCCGTCTTAAGGAAAAAGGATTCTTTAAAGAACGATGAGCACCCCATTCTCCTCCATCAATTCCGTCAAGGATGTGCGTTACGGCATCGATCCAGTGTTTGACGCATGGCTATTGCACTTCATGAGTGAGAACAACATTGAATACTCCATTGACCCACTCAAAAATGCATCGCCTGAACAATTGCGCTTCATGGTGGACCTTCCGCCAGATGCTGTTTATGTCCCCTGTACGGATACAACGTTGTTTTCATTGCTTGATCTCAGTAATCACCGCAACCTTCTTGACCAGTATCAACAACGTTGGCAACGCATTCGCCAACTTTTCGACCTCTGTGGAGGCCAAGGAAATGACCGCTTACGGATGGAGACATTGTGTCGCCATAAATACGATATGGCCATGCATTCTCACATCTATCTGCCATCGCGATTGACCAAACGATTACTGACCATTTTTCTTACGCAATCAGGACAAGCCGATCCATATCAAGACCGCAAACGGGAAAAGAATCGTCGAGCACAAAAGTTTCTCAACGATACAACACTTGATACGTTGTTGGCTGCCTGTCCAAGCCCGCTTTCAAGCTGCGGTGCCATAAGCGAACTTCGGTTTGAACTCGACATGATCGAATTACGTCGCTCACTCAGCCTAAGCACATGGAAACGAGTTTTCGATACCAATCAGCCACTCCCTGGACGAACCGAAATCGAAGCGGAATTCAACAAATACTGCCCTGGTTTGGAAGAATTGCGTCGTCTCCTTTCCCCCCACAATCCCGGGAGAATGAAAATTTTATTTTTGCCCGAAGAAAGTGGCGGGCATATTTTTGACCTCCTTATTGTGCGCTGTTTGTTGCGCCAAGGCCACCGGGTCATTATGGCCCTCAAGGAAGGGTTCTATTTCGATGCGCCGACCTACTGGGATCGAGAATCCGATTCCACGCTCGCCGCAGCCTATGAAGGTGCGTTTTTTTTCGATGATGCAAAAGCATCGAAAAACAGACTCCTGGATGTCATCAAGGAAAATCCATTTGTCGTCATTTCCGACGGTACCCGGGAACGGCTTAATCTGATTCGGACGAGTGTGACTTTCGCTCGCGCATGGAAAGAGGCCGATCTCATTCTTGCCAAAGGCGTATTGAACACACGGCGCATTATGCAAACGAGCCATTCGTTTACACGCGATATTATTTGTTTCTCACGCGATGCAAACGATACCCTCATTATCGACTATAAACCCAAACCGCAGCATTTGCGGAAATTTACCGAAATCCAAATTCGATCCAAGGCCGAAAGTCTCATAACCCGCATGCGTGCAGAAAAGGCCGCTGGTCGCAATATCATGTTTTATAGCGCCATTGTCGGCAGTATCCCCCACGAAACCGAAACCGCCATCAATATTCTCAACACGTTCGTTCCTTATCTGCGTTCACGAATGGATGATGTCTTTATTATCAATCCTGCCGAGCATTTCGAAGAAGGCATGGATGCCGACGATCTGATGTATATGTGGGAGAAGGTGCAGCGCAGTGGACTCATCACCATTTGGCGATTTCAGACGTATGCCGATATTGAAAAAAGCTTCGAACTGTTGGGGAGGCGTGTGCCAACGGTGTGGGCCGGCAAAGATGCAACGTTCTCGACCGGATGTACGAAAGAAATGGGTATTGCTCTCGATATGCAAAAGCGCTACCCCGAACTCCAGATTATCGGACCGAGTTCGGAACAATTCTTCCGGCGACGAGAATATGGCGTCGGCAAGTTCTGTGACGTCGGAGTGGATTGCGACTAACGCACGACATTCTGGAGCTGACGAAACATCGTATTGTGTTTTGAGCTCCCTTCAACAACCATGGATGCTGGAATACACCAAAGGGGCTTCTTTTCTATCAACCTGAAGACAAAATCTATGACGAAAAAGACGCAACAAGTTTTTTTTGACCTTGGCCCCAATGCTCCGGCGCTGCACTCAAAACGTAAGCGGCGCGCTCCTGAGTATGGGACAGAGGCACCACTTGCAGCCATTCGCCGCAAATGTCTCGATTGCTCGGGAGGGGTGCGCGAAGAAGTAACACTTTGCCCGGCAAAGGAGTGCCCTCTTCATCCATTCCGACTCGGTCATTCCGAAGACGAAGCTGAGGAGCCGTCTGAAGAGACACCGGCTGAAACTCCTTCCTGACAAAAAAAGTCCCTGCCGATCGGCAGGGACTTTTTTTGTCAATAAATATCGATCGTTAAATCTACAAAAACAAGATAGTAGCGATAAGGCCGGTCAAGCTCATGGTGACGGTATAGGGGAAGGCCAGCTTGACCATCTGTCCATACGACAAACGGATGAGCGGAGCCAAGGCCGACGTCAGCAGGAACAAGAACGCAGCCTGACCGTTCGGAGTTGCAACGCTAGGGATGTTCGTGCCCGTGTTGATGGCGACAGCCAACAAATCAAGCTGTTCTTTGGTGATGATGCCAGCGGCAAGAGCTTGCTTTGCTTCGGTAATATAGACTGTAGCAACAAACACGTTATCACTAATGGCCGACAACACGCCGTTCGCAATGTAAAATGCAATAAGCTGCATTTTCCCTTGCATCGCCAACGCATGGTGGATGATAGGAGTAAACAAATGCTGATCGTGAATGACCGCAACAACAGCAAAGAAGACAACGAGCAGCGCGGTAAACGGCAGCGCTTCTTCGAAGGCTTTCCCGATTTGGTGCTCTTCGGTCACACCCGTGAACGACGTCAGCAAAATAATGATCATAAGGCCGACGACACCGACTTCAGCAACGTGCAATGCCAAGCTGAAGACGAGCAGTACGGCAACAATTCCTTGGATGATCAACGCGGCTTTCTGGCGTTTGCTGCGCTTTCTGTCATCTTCTTCGGACTGTTCACGCAAGATACGCAGAACATTCTCCGGAATCTCGAAGCCGTATCCCATGAATTTTTTCTTTTCGAGCCAGTAGCATGTGTACAAGCCAACAGCGAGAACCGGGAGGGAAACCGGAGCTACTCGGATAAAGAATTCGGCAAAATGCCAGCCGACTTCATGCCCGATCAACAGGTTTTGCGGTTCACCGACCAGGGTGCAGACGCCGCCCAGCGCCGTACCAACAGCACCGTGCATCATGAGATTGCGGAGAAATCCACGGAACTCGTCAAGATCGTTCCGGTGACAATCATCGACACCAGAGTCAATACGACAATCATGCTCATGGTCGCGACCTTTGCCCGACGCATAGCGGTGGTACAGATCATAAAAGCCATAGGAAACGGCGATAATAACGGCCGTAACCGTCAACGCGTCCAAAAAGGCCGACAAGACAGCACCAGAGATACAGAACAACAGCGCCAGCTTCACCTTGGACTGCACGTTCATGAGAATTTTGGTGAACGTGAAGTGTAGCAATTCTTTCATGAAGTAGATGCCGGCCACCATGAACATCAGCAACAAAATAACAGGCAAATTATGCGCAACTTCATGATACACGGTTTCTGCATTCGTCAAGCCAAGGACAACGGCTTCAATAGCCAACAAACCACCGGCAGGCAAAGGGTAGCACTTGAGTGCCATGGCCAACGTAAAGATGAATTCAACAATAAGAATCCAGCCTGTTACAACAGAGCCAACCGTAGAGAGAAGGATCGGGTTGAGAACAAGAAACGCAAGAATGGTAAATTTATACCACGCTGGCGAGTTGCCAAGAAAATTTCGATTAAACGCCTTGCCAAGAGTCTGTGGCATCTTCGGTCCTCCAGATGGCCATACAGCCATGGTTCTGAGTGTTGGGGGGGGAGCACATCAAAAATACCGCCGCATCATGACTATGCGCGGCGGAAACATATGTCTCGCTGGGCAAAAGGTGTCGGGACATCACCTTCCATCGCAAGCGGGACTTGACAGTACACGGTGTTCAGGAAGAGTAGATAGTATAGAGATTAGTGAATGCTCTTCGGTCGAGTTCTCCCATACTTAAACGTCTCGTCGGCCCATACGCCAAGCGGCCATCCCGATAGAGTGGCCCCAAATAGCTGGGTTCTTTAGCAAAATTCGAGCCACAACAAACTCGTCAAACAAATCAATACCATTCATGCTTTCGTTTGCCAAGCGCCGGGTCAAAAAGAACCAAAACCGAATCCTCTCTTGGATCAAAATGACTCACTCATATTTCCTCCTCACATGAAGTTCGCACTTTAATTTGAATGATCCTTTTTTCCCAACAGGCATTGACCAGTGTGTACGGTGCAGGTTAGATCAGTGGCGGTCACTTTTATGAGTATTATATCGCGCAAGCCGCCTTTATTGTCCTATTTTGACACAGTCACGCCATTTTGCGCTGAAACGTAAGGAGTCGCCCGCATGGCCCGCTACGAGGCAGTCATCGGTCTTGAGGTGCACGCCCAGCTCAAAACAAAGAGCAAAATCTTCTGCAGTTGTTCCACGACGTTCGGGAACGAACCCAACGAAAACGTCTGCGCTGTGTGTGCGGGAATGCCCGGTGTTTTACCGGTCATGAACGAAAAAGTGCTCGAATATGCAGCAAAAATGGGTATGGCAGTGGGTTGCACTATCAACAACCATTCGATCTTCGCCCGCAAGAACTACTTTTACCCGGATCTTCCCAAGGGATATCAAATTTCCCAATACGAAGAGCCACTGTGTGAACACGGACATATTGATGTCGAAGTTGATGGCACACCTTCGACGATCGGTATTACCCGTATTCACATGGAAGAGGACGCAGGCAAGTCCATTCACTCCCAGCATGAGAACAAGTCATATGTCGATTTGAACCGAACCGGTGTTCCCTTAATCGAAATCGTGAGTGAACCCGATATTCGGTCGGCAGAGGAAGCCGTCGCCTACTTGAAAGAACTCCGCAGCATCTTGCTGTATCTTGATATCTGCGACGGCAACATGGAAGAGGGATCATTTCGTTGTGATGCCAACATCTCGCTACGCCCCATAGGTCAAAAAGAATTCGGGACACGGGCGGAAATCAAGAATATGAACTCCTTCCGCAACGTTCAGAAAGGCATTGAATATGAGATCGCGCGTCAGGAAGACCTTCTTGACGATGACCAGCCTGTCATTCAAGAAACGCGACTCTATGACGCCGATAAAAACGTCACCATGTCCATGCGCGGCAAGGAAGAAGCCAATGACTACCGGTATTTTCCCGATCCGGATCTTGTGCCACTCGCCATTGACCCGGCCAAATTGAAAGAATGGCGGGAGTCGTTGCCCGAATTGCCTGCGGCCCGACGCACTCGGTTCATGTCCCAATACGGTCTCACCGAATATGATGCCGATACGTTGACCTCGGAACGTGAACTGGCCGACTACTTTGAAGAAGCCGTCACCGCGTATAATGAGCCCAAAAAAATAGCGAACTGGCTTATGGGCGAATTTATTCGAGAGTGTAAAAGTGCCTCTGTCGGCCCGGCCACCAGCCCGCTCCGTCCCGTCGGTTTGGCCAAACTCGTCGAGCTTATTGACAAAGGACTCATTAGCGGCAAAATTGGCAAGCAGATCTTTAGTGATCTGTTTTCAACTGGAGCCGATCCCGAAGCACATGTCCAAGATAAAGGACTTGTACAGATATCGGATTCGTCGGCATTAGAAGATGTGGTAAAGCAAATTTTGGTTGACAATCCTAAAGAAGTAGACGCGTACAAAGGCGGAAAAACCAAGCTCATTGGCTTTTTTGTCGGACAAGTCATGAAAAAGACCAAAGGCCAGGCGAACCCCGGACTGGTCAACGATCTGCTTAGAAAATTACTATCGTAGTTCGTTTCCGGTTTTCCGAATTCCCAAATGCATCCGGCGCCGTTTTGTCTCTCCAGGGAAAACGGCGCTCCGGTATGGCCAGCTCAACAGACTGTGTCGATTCGACCAGCACAAGGAGACTCTCATGACCGAGCATATCCAGTTTTCCGACGACCAAAATGTCCTTCTTCTTCTCGACCAACGCTATCTCCCCAACCGTGAAGACACCTTTGTTTGTAAAAACACGGAAACAACCATTTATGCCCTGCAAACCATGGTCGTTCGCGGTGCTCCGGCCATTGGTGTTACCGCCGCTTATGGATGCTATTTGGCAACACAGGAAGTGGACCGGGACGCCACCGAATGGAAAACACAACTGAACCAGCTTTTAGATGCACTTGCCGATGCCAGACCAACGGCCGTCAACTTACGTTGGGCGGTAACGGTCATGCGTGAAGCGTGGAATGCGGCAGGCGACATCCCCCTTGCCGAGCTTGCAAGCACCTGGCTTGCCCTGGCGAAAAAAATCCATGCTGAAGACATTGAAATCAATACGGTCATGGGACGACATGGCGCCGACTTGCTGGAAGATGGTGACACCGTCATGACACATTGCAATGCCGGAGCTCTGGCCACCGCCGGATACGGAACGGCGTTGGGCGTCATTCGCGGCGCCATTGATAAAGGCAAAAAAATTTCCGTCATCGCCAATGAAACGCGTCCGTTCCTTCAAGGGGCTCGGTTGACAGCCTATGAGTTGGCCAAAGACGGCATTCCGGTCAAAGTCGCTTGCGATAACGCCACCGCCCTGCTCATGAAAAAAGGGCTGGTCGATAAAGTTGTTGTCGGAGCAGATCGCATTGCCGCCAATGGCGATGTGGCCAATAAGATTGGTACGTATGGTGTCGCCTTGCTTGCCAAAGCACACGGCGTCCCGTTCTATGTCGCGGCTCCCTCAAGCACTTTTGACCTCGACACCCCGTCCGGCGATCAAATCCCCATTGAAGACCGGACCCCGCGCGAAGTTACCCATATCGGTGACCATCAGATTACTCCTGATGGTGTAGAAGTTTTCAACTTCGCCTTTGATATTACCCCCAATGAACTTATTGCCGGTATTGTCACGGAAAAAGGTGTTTTAGCTGCACCGTTCGATGTCGCTATCCGTGAAATGATACAACATGACACCCCTAACACTTCAACACTGGGATAGAAAAATGGCGTTAAATGAACGTATCGTTACTGAGGCTATTCTGACCGAATATTTTGAGAAGTTTAAAAACTGCCTTTCGCTTGATGTTGCGATTGTCGGTGGTGGCCCTTCCGGCATGACCGCTGCGCGCATCATGGCACAGGCCGGGTTGAAAGTTGCTCTTTTCGAACGCAAGCTGTCCATTGGTGGCGGCATGTGGGGCGGTGGCATGACCTGGAATATCATTGTCGTCCAGGAAGAAAGCAAGCACCTGCTCGAAGAAGTCAATTTGCCCGTGAAGCATTTCAAAGATGAATATTATACCTGTGATGCCGTTGCCGCTACAACGACATTGGCATCCACTGCTGCCTTGGCCGGTACGCAATTCTTTAACTGCATCAGTGTTGAAGATGTATGTCTGCGCGAAATCGATGGCGAAAAACGCATCACCGGTATTGTCATTAATTCTTCGCCCGTCGAAATCGCCGGGCTCCACGTAGACCCGGTTGTTATCGACTGCAAATTCCTCATCGAAGCTACAGGACATGATACGGAAGTTTTGCGGACACTGGTTCGTAAAAACGATATCCGCTTGAATACCCCCTCGGGCAATATCGAAGGTGAACAGTCCATGTGGGCCGATGTGGCCGAAGCCAACACGGTGAACAACACCCGTGAAGTATTCCCCGGCATGTATGTTTGCGGTATGGCCGCCAACGCAGCTTTTGGTTCTTATCGCATGGGCCCCATTTTTGGAGGAATGCTTCTCTCCGGAGAAAAAGTCGCCAAAGAAATCATTGATCGGATTGCCAACGATAAATAATCCCAAGCATCACTTTTCAACGGGCCGGGGGAACATCTCTTCCCGGCCCATTCTGCATATATCTCTTCTTGTGCAATAAATATCGCTTGAAACCATTCCATCTTCCGCGTACATATCCCGCCTCACCGCTATCGGCTTGTCCGTCCAGGATTGGACATTTCTTTTTTTTCCTGAAATGAACACCCAAACAACGTAGTAAATATATCACAATCGTCCGTAACCGGACGAGAGGAAGAGAAATTCCGGCCTTACAAAAGGCCGAACGCCGCTTTTCCGGAGAGACTAAACATGACGACTATCGCCATCGTGGGACGACCCAATGTCGGGAAATCCACCTTATTCAATCGCCTCCTTGGCCGACGCAAGGCCATTACCCACGACCGCCCCGGTGTAACCCGAGACCGTATTCACGGTACAGTACGGCTCGCCGACCGTAAAATTACGCTTATTGACACCGGTGGCCTAGATTTCGAAGAAACCGAAGGTATTGAAGCCGGCATCATGAGCCAGGCCCGGGAAGCTGTTCTTGCTGCCGACATTGTGCTTCTCGTTGTGGACGGACGCGAAGGACTCAATCCCATTGATGAGCGTGTTGCAGAACTTCTGCGTGAATCCGAGAGCACCACGTTGCTTATCGTCAACAAAGTCGATGGTCCGGAAAAAGCCGATATCCTAACGGCAGAATTCCATACAATGGGACTTGAGCTTGAACCGGTGTCGTCCGAGCACGGATACAATATCCAGGATCTGAAAGAACGCTTGGCTGAAATGCTTCCGGAAGAGGATGAAAGCGCATTACAGGATGTTGAACACGGCCTGAAACTGGCGATTGTTGGACGTCCCAATGTCGGCAAATCCTCCTTGATCAATGCCATGCTTCGTGAAAACCGCCTCATTGTCAGTCCTGAAGCCGGCACAACCCGCGACGCTGTCGATGTTGTTTTTGAAGCCAGAGGACGGCGCTATACATTTGTCGATACGGCTGGCGTCCGTAAACGTGGGCGTATCGACGACTCATTGGAAAAATTGAGCGTTGTTCGCGCGCTGGGCACCGCCAAACGTGCCGACGTCGCCATCCTCATGACCGATGCCACCATGCGCTTGGCATTGCAGGATAAAAAGCTGCTTTCCTACCTTGATCGCGAAAAAATCCCGTTTTTTGTTGTCATCAACAAGGCCGATCTTCTCGACAAAGAGGCCTTACGCGATGTCAAAAAAATCATGCAGAACGAGCTCCGCATCTGCCCGCATGTTCCCGTTGTATTTACATCGACGGTAACTCGAAAAGGCCTCAAAGACCTCCTGCCTATGGCGGAAGCCATTATTCAAGAATGTGGAATCCGTGTCGGAACGGGAGAAATCAACCGTGCGCTGGCCGACATGACAAGCCATCACCAACCACCGCTCATCAAAGGACGGCGTGCCAAATTCTATTACATGACCCAATCGGATGTCATGCCTCCGACGTTTGTATTCTTCGTCAATGACCAGGAAAAAGTGAAAGCCTCCTACGCCCGATATCTTGAAAACCAGCTAAGAAAACGCTTCGGCATTCGCATCGCACCGGTTCGACTCTACTTCCGAGCGAGTCGCGGAAAGAAAGAATAAAGAAAGAGCCCCGATGTCTCACACAACACATCGGGGCTCTTTGATTTTTTAAAATATCGCTTACACCGTATCCTCGTCCTGCACGCCAGCCATCATCAGGCCAATCTTGTCCACTTTTTCTCTGTCGGTAATGGGGAAAATATCCATGAACCGACCTTCAAAAATAACCGCAATCCGATCGGCTAATTGCAACGCTTCGTTCAAATCACCCGTGACAAGCAAAATACCGGCCATTTGTCGCGTCTTGAGCAACTTTTGCCAGACAGCTTCGGTTGCCGACACATCAAGTCCCTGCGTGGGCTGTTCGGCAACAACAAGACAGGGTTGCCGATAGAGCTCCCGTGAGATGACCATCTTCTGCAGGTTGCCCCCAGAGAGCTGCCAGGCTTGGCTTTGAATACGTCGGGGGTAAATATCGTGCTTTTCCATGAGCGTCGTCATGGTTTGCGCTGCTCGCTTTCGGTTGAGCCAAGGCCCTTTGGAGAATCCTTTTCGCGTTGTCAGGAGCAAATTGTCCACAAGGTCCATTTGTTCCGCCACGGCGAGCCCAAGACGGTCTTCCGGAACATACGACAACGACTTCTTCCACGAAAGATCGGAAAAGAATTTCCTCCACGCTTTTCCCATAATAAAGACAGTGTCGGCAGGCGGCTTTTGCATACCACATACCGCTTCAACCAACGCCTTTTGTCCGTTCCCCGCAACACCGACAACGGCAACAATTTCACCTTTGCGGACAGTCAAATTAATGTCGTGCAGGCCGAGGCCGGTTAAATTCTTGATATCAAGGACAACATCGGTGATGTCGACCGGTTCTTTGGAAATTTCAAGAAGAACATCTTTGCCCACCATGCGCCGGGCCAGCTCAGCTTTGGACGTCACCTCGCTTCTATCAAATCGAGCTTCGACACGGCCGCGACGCAGCACGGCAATATCATCAGCTAATGCAAGGACTTCTTCGAGCTTGTGGCTAATAAAAACAATAGCCTTTCCCTGAGCTGCCATACGTTGCAGGGATTCGTACAGCCGAACCGTTTCCACTTCGGTAAGCACCGAAGTCGGTTCATCGAAAATGAGCACGCGACTTTTCCGATAGAGCAATTTAAGAATCTCAACCCGTTGTCGTTCTCCCATAGACAAATCGGCAACAAGAGCCGCCGGGTCGATCTCCAGACCAAATTCCTGCGCTAATGCGGCAATTTCTTTTTCCATTTCCGCCGGCGACACTATGGACGACTTCGTCTGGCCAAGCAGAACGTTTTCCGCCACAGTCATCGAGTGAACGAGCATGAAATGTTGATACACCATGCCGATCCCTGCACGGATACCATCTTTTGCCGATGTGAACGCTACGGGCTCTCCATCGACCTCAATGGTTCCCTCATCCGGTTGAAAACGACCGGCAAGCATTGACATCAAGGTCGATTTACCTGCTCCATTCTCACCCAGAAGCGCTTTGATGCAGCCCGGATAAATGTCGAGCGTAATATTATCGTTGGCCACAACCTTGCCAAACCGCTTTGTCACGCCCTTAAGAGAAACCACGGGATTTTTCGTATCATCAGCACAGGAACTCGACGATTGCTCGACCATCATACAACGCGCCTTTTGCTTGTACGCCGGAGAAAGGAGGATTCGGGAAGAGTCTCCGACGGCTCAAGAAACTTTCTCTGATAAGTTTCTTAAGAATCTTCAAAACGTTTGCGGCTCATACCACGTTGCTCCATCATCATCGAAGAGCAACTTCGATCCCACAGAGAGTATGGCCCCTTGATCTCGACCGCCAAGGTCATGCTCGTTCCTAGTCCTCTGGTTCGATATTCACACCAAGAGCGGCCGGAGCATTGATATTTTGGGATCTCGACGCCGAAAATGCCAGGGCGATAATCGTCAGCGCATACGGAAGCATCAGCAATAACGAAGAAGGAATGGTTGCTCCCGAAGCCTGAAGACGAAGTTGAAACGCCATGACGGAACCAAATAGATACGCACCCAATACAGCGCGTCCTGGCCTCCAGAATGCAAAAATCACCAACGCGACGGCAATCCAACCACGCCCGCCGGACAAGCCGTTTGTCCAAAGATGCGTGTAGGCCAAGGAAAGATAGGCACCACCAAGACCAATCAGTGCGCCACCAAGTAGGAGTGCCACCCAGCGCAAACGGAGCGGATCAAGTCCCGCTGCCGAAGCTGCTCCCGGCATTTCCCCCACAGCCCGGATTCCCATGCCTAAACTGGTGCGGCGTAAAAGAAACCAGAGTGCAATTGGCGCACAATAGGAAAGATAGACAAGCACGTCATGCGAGAAAAAAATCTGTCCAAGAATGGGGATATCACAGAGACCGGGAATGGGTTGCTGAGAAAATCCAGGAGCAGCCAGTCCGATAAATGGAGTGCCAAAATAACTGGCCAAACCAAGCCCAGCAATCGTTAATGCAAGCCCTGACACAACCTGATTCCCCAAGAACGTGATGCACACCAGACCGTGAATGGAGGCCATCAGCACACCACAGAGGCAACCGGCAAGCACACCAAGCCAGGGAGCTCCAGTAGAAAACGACGCCAAAAATGCGCCCAGAGCAGACACACTCAGAATCCCTTCCACGCCCAAATTGAGAATGCCTCCTTTTTCCGTCAGCATTTCTCCTAATGTGGCATAGAGAATAGGTGTTCCGGATTGAATGGCCGCGGCAAGGAGAGCAACGATGAGTTCACTGTTCATGCGTGTTCTCCATGGCTTTTGCCTGCTCGTCGAAGGCGTTCAAAACGAAAAGAATAAAAAAATTGTCCTGCCAAAACAGAGAGCAAAATCACTCCTTCCATCACAGAGCCGAATGCGGCCGGAATTTGCATCTCAAGTTGCATATTCTCAACACCAACCCGAAGACAGGCAAGCAGAAACGACGTCAATGCAATGCCCAAGGGATTCAGTCGCGCCAACCAAGCAACAACAATGGCCGTATACCCATACCCGGCCATAATACTTGGTTGAAGACGACCGACAACGGCCGATGTCTCAATACAGCCGGCAATACCGGCATAGGCTCCGGAAACAGCCATAACGAGTGCGACAAGAAAGGGATAGGGCAACTTGGCATAAGCAGCGACGCGAACCCCCGAACCACTCGCCTTGATTTCGAATCCCGTTCGGGTGAATCGTAAAAATGCCCAAAGAACCACCCCAAGTATCGGGGCAATAACCAACCCCCAATGTTGCCGGGAATCGCCAATCATTCCAATCAGCGCGGCGGGGGAAAATTCTCGTGTCATGGGGAAGCCGAAGCTCTGCGGATCTTTCCAAACGCCGTAGACAAGATACTCAAGAAACAAGATGGCGATGTAATTGAGCATGAGCGTGGAAATGATCTCACTCACATTGAGAGCAATACGCAAACCGGCAGCGAGAAGAGCCCAGAGAGCACCGGCAACCGCTGCACACAGGAACATCCATGGCAGCAACATATACGCTGGCCAGTGGGAGAAGCTCAACGCAGCCCAGGTAGCACCAATTGTTCCAAGTGCAAACTGGCCTTCCGCACCGATGTTCCAAATCTGCATGCGAAACGTAATGGCAACGCCAAGCGAGCATAGAAAAATAGGAACCGACTTCAACAGTGCATCGGCCAGAGCCCACGATGCACCAAGCGAACCTTCCCAGAGAACTGTAAAAGCTCGGATCGGAGATTGACCTTGTATAGCCAGAAGCACTGCACAAA
Source organism: Desulfovibrio inopinatus DSM 10711 (assembly GCF_000429305.1). NCBI lineage: Bacteria > Pseudomonadati > Thermodesulfobacteriota > Desulfovibrionia > Desulfovibrionales > Desulfovibrionaceae > Desulfovibrio > Desulfovibrio inopinatus. Next base: position 29,041 of record NZ_KE386878.1, on the reverse strand, counting down.
TGCCAAAGGACAGGGCTAAGGCGATCGGAACGACAGCCAGCCCGCCATAGCGCAGGGCATTTTCCCGTTTGCGTTTGCGAAGGGCGAACATGAAAAGAGTCCTTTGACTAAAGAATTCGGGCGCCCCGTCCGTTTGACGGTGCGCCCGAAAAAGGAAGTTTATTCGGTGGAACCTTCGACATTGTCGACAAACCACGTCATGCCGAGTAAATCCTTGTCGGAAGGCGTCGTGCCTTCGGCAATTTTGACGGTTCCGGCCTGATCTTTGATGGGACCGGTGAAGACTGTGTCCTTTCCGCCTTTAATCGCATCGGCTTCAGCCATCACGACCTTCTGGACGTCTTCCGGCACCATGGGACCAAACGGCGCGATACCGACAATACCTTTGTCCATACCCGGCCAGATCGACGTGCTTTTCCATGTCCCGTCTTTGACCTGCGTGGCCATTTCGACATACAGCGGAGCCCAGTTCCAGACGGCAGCCGTCAAATGCGCCTTTGGTGCAAACTTGGCCATATCGGTATTATATCCAATCGAATAGACCCCAGCCTCCTGTGCGGCTTCCTGCGGACCAGGAGAGTCCTGATGCTGGGTGATCACATCGGCACCAACATCAAGTAAGGACTTGGCAGCATCTTTTTCCAAAGGCGGATCGTACCATGTCTTAGTCCAGACGACTTTCACCTTGGCATCGGGGTTGACTTTCTTTACACCCAAAGCAAAGGCGTTGATGCCTCGAATAACCTCGGGAATCGGGAAGGCTGCGACGTATCCAATTATATTGGACTTGGTCATTTTGCCGGCAACCATACCCGTTAAATACCGGGCCTGATACATACGGCCGAAGTAGTTGCCCATATTTTTTGCAGTTTTGAATCCCGAGCAATGTTCAAAGTCTGTATTCGGAAATTGTTTGGCAACTTTGAGCATGGGATCCATATAGCCGAAGCTGGTGGCGAAAATGAGGTCATACCCTTTGCGAGCCATGTTGAGAATAACACGTTCGGCATCGGCACCTTCTTGCACAGACTCGACATAGGACGTTTCGGCAAAAGGCAATTCCTGAACAGCCTTACGGCCCAGGTCATGCGAATAAGACCATCCTGCGTCACCCACCGGGGAAACGTAAATGAATCCGACCTTGATATTGTCCTTTTTCTCGGCGGCCATACCGGGCGCAACAAGCGCCAGTACACAGGCTGCGACCATAAACGCCATCAATATGCGTTTCATCATTGCCATCTCCTGTACAAGTTGTGTGTTCTTTTCATCGAGACAGGTCAACTGCTATGCCCTGTTGTCTGATATATCGGTTCGATGAACTGAGGTTGAGAATCCCAAGGAAACAAAATCCAGGTGTCCTGGCTGACCTCTGTGACAAATGCATCCACCAAAGGACGCCCCTGAGGCTTTGCGTATACCGTTGCAAAATACGCGTGAGGAACCATTTCGCGGACAATTGAGGCTGTCTTTCCCGTGTCGACAAGGTCATCCACAAGCAACCATCCCGTACTATCTGCAGTAAACGATTTGAGAATGGAAATTTCTTTCGTCTGCTCCAACCAATTATACGTTGAAATACAGACTGTATCGATGAGATGGATGTCGAGTTCCCGAGCAATAATGGCCGCGGGAATCAAACCACCTCGAGTGATGGCAAGTATCCCCTTCCATTTGCGATCAACCAACCGCCATGTCAACGCACGACAATCCCTGTGTAATTGATCCCATGATACAGGATACATCTTCTTATAGCGATCTGCTTCAGACACGACTAACTCCTTTACGCATACGCATCAAAAACAATTCGCTGCCAGTACCCAAAACCAACCAAGAGAGCAACCGTCACCAAACCGAAACTGCACCGCCACCCGAATGTATCGTAATGGGAACGTTTGACTACTCATTTGACGTATCTCTATCGGGCTTACTGGAATCAACGCCATCCCAACCGAAGATATGCTTCATATCTTTGGGAAGAATGACCCGAACGCCTTTTTCTTTAAGAAGATAATCAATTCCCCAATTGATCAATACCATAAGGCGATTCCGAAAGCCGATGAGATAGGCCAGATGAATAGTAAGCCACAATATCCATGCCAAAAAACCCGTAAACTGCGACCCTTTGACATCGGCCACAGCTGCATTGCGCCCGATGACGGCAAGGGATCCTTTATTATTATATGCAAATGGTTCTAGATGGGAACCTTCAAAAAAATGACGAATATTTTTTGCGGCATGCTCCCCTTGTTGAATTGCCGCAGTCGCAACCATCGGAACCCCTCTTTCGGGGTCCCGCTCCAGTCCAATATCACCAGCCACAAAAACTTCCGGATACTCCTCAAGTTGAAGATATTCATTCACGAGAACGCGTCCCCCCCGCCCCATTTCCACACCAAATTGTGAAGCAATCGGTGCCCCTTTGACACCAGCCGTCCAGATCACGGTTCCGGAGTTGATCATGCTCCCATCTTTAATGGAAACACAATGCTCCGAAATTTCGCTAACCATGGCATTGAGGCGAACATCGACACCTTTTTTCTGCAATCGCTTCTGTGTGTACTCTTGAAGACGCTTGGGGAATGGTGGCAAAAGACAATCCATAGCTTGCAAGAGCACGATGTTCGCTTCTTTGAGATCGAGTCGGGGGAAATCTTTTCTGATAGGACCGTTGATCAATTCACTCAAGGCACCGGACAATTCGACCCCGGTAGGCCCTCCGCCAATAATAGTAAACGTCAAAAGTTGCTTTCGCTTAACCGGATCGGGTTCATGCTCGACTCGTTCAAAGCACGAGAGAATATGGTTGCGCAACTCCATAGCTTGTTCAAGATTCTTGAGTCGAAAACAATATGTATCGGCACCTGGCGTATGAAAATCATTGGTGACGCTCCCGAGGGCGATGAGGATTGCATCATAATATAGAATGCGTTCATCAAGAAAAACATACTTATTCTTGAAGTCGATTTGCGTTACTTCAGCCATCAGGAAGTCAACATTCTCCACATGACGAAATGTCGAACGGATAGGATACGCAATTTGCGCGGGGTCAAGTTCAGACGTCGCCACTTGATAGAGCAATGGTTGGAAAACGTGATAATTTTCTTTGTCAACAATGGTTACATCATAGTCGCTGTTCGCAAAAGATCGTGCGGCGAACAGACCGGCGAAACCGCAGCCTAAAATAACAATTTTCTTTTTTTCAGTCGTGACGCTCGACATTTCTCCTCCTCGTTAGGCCAATCGGCGAAATCAAATACCACAAAGCAGGATGAAGATATCCATGGAGATAGGCAAAGCACACACATGACGCAAGTTTTTTAACAAAATACATCGTATTCTTCACAATTTTGCCGAAAGGAAGCCTGACTTGCTACCTTGCCGTAAATCTGGCAAATTCGCACAGCCTTATCCAAGTGTTGGCCCAAACCCTGAGCAGCATTCGCTGTTCCAAGGAATATACAATGACGCAACAGTCTGAAAAGACAAACTTTTGGCTTACCGCCAGCAAAGCCCAAGCCCGAGATACGGGTATGGCTTTTACACTTATTTGTCTGCTTGTCCTTCTATTTACGCATCGACAGGAAGCCCTTTTGGCGGCCATTGCCATCTTGGTGATGACCATGATTTGGCCGACTTTTTTCAAGCCGGCGGCAAAACTCTGGTTCGGACTGTCTCACCTTCTGGGGACAGTCATGTCCAAAATTCTCCTTTCCGTGGTTTTCCTGCTTGTGGTCACGCCAGTTGGCCTGGCTCGCAGCCTGTTTGGCGCTGATGCCATGCAGAAACGCAAATGGAAAAAGAGCACGGATTCGGTTTTTCGTGTGCGCGACCATACGTTTACAGCCAACGACATCGAACAACCGTATTAAGCTCACATTCACCGATCACGTATTACTTTCGATACCTAGACTGCGTGGCTATAATCGGCATTGAGCCGGCCGCTCAGCATCTCGGAGGATTGTTTCATGGAATTTCTGAAAGAATTGTGGGGATTTTTAAGAGTCCGCAAAAAATTCTGGCTTTTGCCCGTCATTCTGGTGTTATTGCTCTTCGGCGTTCTTGTTGTGTTGACCAGTGGCACAGCCATTGCGCCATTTGTTTATACGTTGTTCTAAGCGGTCGTTGCTTAATCCATATTCACGGGCTGCCTTCAACGTTTCGACGCTATGGACTCACTTCATGGTTCCATGGTGGGTGCATACTTTCCGAAATACAATGTTGAAGGCAGCCAGCTAAACGAGAAAGGTCCGCCATGCCCCAAGCTATTCTGGGAATCTCGGCCTATTACCATGACAGTGCCGCCGCCCTCATTATGGACGGAGACATTGTCGCTGCGGCCCATGAAGAACGATTCACCCGCAAAAAACACGACCCGGATTTTCCAACGCATGCAGCATCATATGTTTTAGAAGAAGCCGGATTGTCATTGTCCGACCTCACGGCTGTCGCCTTTTATGATAAGCCATACGTCAAATTCGAGCGACTTCTTGAAACCTACCACGGGTTCGCTCCCTCGGGACTGCGAAGCTTTTTGTCTTCCATGCCGGTGTGGATTAAAGAAAAATTGCTTATGCGCAGTATGCTGCGCAAAGAGCTGGCCAAGCTCGGACCGGGAAAACCTCAAATCCTTTTTCCCGAACATCACCTGTCCCACGCGGCGAGTGCGTTCTACCCATCTCCTTTCGAAGAAGCGGCAATTTTGACAATTGACGGAGTGGGCGAATGGGCCACCACAACGATTGGCAAAGGGAAAGGGCGCGACATCACATTCTTGCGCGAACTCGACTTCCCGCATTCGCTGGGGTTGCTCTATTCTGCATTTACCTACTTTTGCGGATTCAAGGTCAATAGTGGCGAATACAAGCTTATGGGCCTGGCACCTTACGGGATTGTTGATAGTGACCGCGTTGCCCGGTTCAAAGAATGTATTCTTGATCAACTTGTCGACCTGCGTCCCGATGGCTCCCTGTTGCTCAACATGGACTACTTCAATTATGCAACAGGCCTGACCATGTGTTGCGATAAGAAGTGGGAAAAACTTTTTGACGTCCCCAAGCGCGCACCGGAATCCGAACTGACCCAGGAATATATGGACATGGCCCTGGCCATTCAGGAGATTACGGAAGAAGTTGTCTTTTCGTTAGCACAGACAGCTCGGGAACTCACTGGATGTTCATATTTGACCATGGCCGGTGGTGTTTCGCTCAATTGTGTGGCGAATGGTAAACTTCTTCGCAAAGGCATTTTTGAAGATGTCTGGATTCAACCTGCTGCTGGAGACGCTGGCGGTGCTGTGGGCGCTGGGTTAGCAGCTTGGCACATCTTTCTCGAGAAAGACCGCCAGCCGCTTCCCCCTGGACAAGCCGATCAAATGGCAGGCTCGTACCTCGGTCCGGAATTTAGTCCAGTCGATTGCAAACGCGTGGCGACGAAATACCATGCACCGTACACCACCTATGATACGTTTGAAGACCTGTGTACCACGGTGAGTCGCCTTCTGGCCGAAGGCAGTGTTGTAGGCTGGTTTCAAGGACGTATGGAATACGGGCCTCGTGCTTTGGGAAACCGGAGTATTCTTGGCGATCCGCGCAATCCGGAAATGCAGAAAAAGTTGAATCTCAAGATTAAGTACCGCGAAGGATTCAGACCCTTTGCGCCTTCTGTTCTTGAAGAAGAAGTACAAACCTACTTCGATCTCGATCGAAGTTCCCCGTACATGCTTATCGTGGCTCCGGTCCAGGAGGCACGCTGCAATCCGTTACCTGACGACTATTGGAGCCAACCTATGTACGACAGGCTCTACAATGTACGTTCAGACATCCCTGCAGTCACCCATGTGGACTTTTCGGCACGAATTCAAAGCGTCAGCAAAAAGACCAATCCTCGCTATCACACGCTCATTGAGACGTTTAACAAAACGCAAGGATGCGGTCTGGTTGTCAACACGAGCTTCAATGTACGAGGAGAACCGATCGTCTGCACACCGCTCGATGCCTATCAGTGCTTTATGCGCACCGAGATGGACTATCTTGTTTTGGGTGACTTTCTCTTCGAAAAGTCCGCACAACCCGAATGGCAAGAGCACAGCAACTGGCGGGATATGTACGAACTCGACTAATGATTTTCATCCTTCCGTTCTTCGTTTCGGTATCGCTCTTGCGAGCCCTGTGCTGAACGAAACAAACACGAACAAGAAGGCGCGGGTACATGTATCCGCGCCTTTTCAATGTATTTCATGTGACATTTTAGAGACTCTCGCGCTCTTTCTCTCGTTACCTTCACATTTTCTTCATTTGAATACTCGCTTTTTTTGTTGCAACACGATAATGGTCATCGCCACATGGTGTGAAACACCACACCCTGCTTGGTTTCGGCTTAATTCTTCCGTTGCTTGCGACCTCAACCCAGCGTGAACGATGCTTACATCACTCAATAATTCCGCGTATTCCGAAAGCCTCATTGTCCATATCCGTCGAGCTGATAACCTGCGTAAGGAATCAATCGACTTTCCATCTCTCAAGCTCAATCTTCGTCAACTGTGCGACCTTGAGCTCTTGCTTAACAGAGCATGTTATCCTCTCGCCGGATATCTCTGTCGCAAAGAATACGAATCCGTTCTCGACACGATGCGCCTCTGCGACTCGACATTGTGGCCCATGCCCATTTGCCTTGATGTCAGTGAAAAGGTCGCCGAAGGTATAGAACCGGGCATGCCCGTCGCTATTCGCGATCCGGAAGGATTCATGCTTGCGGTTCTTCACGTTGAAGAATGCTTCAGGCCAGACAAACGGCGCGAAGCCCAAGCTCTTTTCGGAACAGACAATCCCGATCTGCATCCCGGCGTTCAGCACCTTTTCGAACAAACCGGTCCCGTCTTGATCGGTGGGCGGTTGGAAGGACTACACCTGCCCCAACATTACGATTTTACGGACTTACGCTTGGCTCCCTGGGAAGCGCACCGTATTTTCAATAAGAAGGGATGGCGCAACATCATCGCCTTTCAATCGGAAAATGTCTTGCACCGGGCCGAACGTGAAATGCTGTTCGCCGCAGCGAGAGAAGCCGGGGCAAGCCTCTTTTTGCAGCTTATTATTGAACAGCCCAAACTCGGCGATGTGGATCACTTTGTCTTAGTTCGATGCTTCCAGGAATTTGTGAAAACATTTCCAAAAAACATGGTGGAACTCGGTATCCTCCCCATGGCCACGCTCAAAGCCGGCCCACGCGAAGCCTTGTGGCGGGCTATTCTCCAAAAAAATTATGGTGTCTCTCATATTTGTATCGCTGAAGATCAATGCGATCCGTATAGCGGCATGGACACCAACGACCGCTTTTATCCCAAGGGAGAAGCATTGCGCTTGGTAGAAGAATATGAGGAAGAAATCGATATTTCGACCATCCCCTTGCGCCCCATGGGATATATCGAAGAAAAAGCGCAATATGTCGTGCTGGACGATATTGCCGACCCAACGACAGTAAAATCACTCTCCCCGGCCGAGTTTAAGCGAAGACTTGATACCGACCTTGAGATTCCGGAATGGTATTCCTATCCTGAAATCATCAATGAACTTCGCCTGAATTTCCCTCCACGTTCCCGACAAGGTTTCACGCTCTTCATCACCGGATTATCCGGAGCCGGCAAATCGACGCTCGCAAAGGTTCTGTTTATCAAGCTTTCGGAAATGCGTGGTCGTCCCGTCACATTGCTCGATGGAGATATTGTGCGTGAAAATCTCTCCAGTGAACTCAGTTTCTCTAAGGAACACCGCAACTTGAACGTCAAACGCATCGGTTTTGTGGCGAGCGAAATTACTAAAAACCGCGGAATTGCTATATGTGCTCCCATCGCTCCCTATGAAGAATCACGCCGTGCCGCTCGAGATCGCGTTGAAAAATATGGTGGATTCATTGAAATATTCTTGTCTACTCCACTTGAAATATGTGAACGTCGTGATAGAAAAGGCATCTACGCCAAGGCACGGGCCGGCATCATGAAAGGGGTGACAGGTATTGATGATCCGTATGAAAAACCAACATCGGCGGATCTCAACATCGACACCTCAAATATCAGCCCCGCTGAAGCAGCCCATGATGCTTTGCTCTTCCTCAGAGAACAAGGGTATATTTTTTAACACGTTATGTTACTTTTTACACCAATACGACGACATATATGAACGCCATACAGACTAAACCCACTATTCTTATTGTCGGAGGAGCCGGATATATTGGTTCTCATATCAACTGCGCTCTCAACGAGCGCGGATACAACACCATAATTTTCGACAATCTTGTATATGGACATGAGTCGTTCGTACAATGGGGTAAATTCATCCTGGGTGATCTCGCCGACAAGAATCAACTTCGACTGCTGTTTTCACAATACAAGATCGATGCGGTGATGCATTTTGCGGCATATGCGTATGTCGGAGAATCCGTCACCGACCCGTATAAATATTATATCAATAACGTTGCTAATACGTTGAACCTTCTTGAGGTTATGCAAGAATTTGACGTGAAGACATTGGTCTTTTCGTCTACATGTGCCGTTTACGGCACTCCCCAAGAAATTCCTATTACAGAAAACCATCCTCAAAATCCAATCAATCCATACGGCCGCACAAAACTCATGATGGAACACATCATGGCCGATGCAGCGCAAGCCTATGGATTAGGGTATGCCGCATTACGCTACTTCAATGCAGCCGGCGCTGATCCGGGAGGACGCATAGGGGAATGGCATGACCCGGAAACACATCTTATTCCCCTTGTTCTTGAAGCAGCACGAGATCAATCACGATCTATTACTGTCTTTGGAACAGATTATGAAACTCCAGATGGGACGTGTATCCGTGACTATATACATGTCAATGATCTTTCCTCTGCGCATTGCTTAGCTTTGGACCATTTGTTTGATCAGCCGGGAGAATATGTTTTCAACCTCGGTAACGGCCAAGGATTTTCTGTTAAGGAAATCATTGACTCCGCGCGTGAAATTACAGGCCGTGGCATCAACGTTATATATGGACAGCGTCGTCCAGGTGACCCAGCAAAATTAGTGGGGAACGCTCAAAAGATGCTCAGCACACTCAACTGGACCCCACAGTCTTCGTCTATTAAGACAATTCTTCAGACAGCGTGGGATTGGCTCCAGGTAAAAGAACAAAAATATAAAACGTAAGCCCACTCTTTATGTTGAACGCGCGTGACATGATGTGCATGCATTATAGCAAAGCGGAAAGAGTATCTTTTTACTGAAAATATTCTTACCGAGTACAATTTAAATATATCTTAATTGTACAGCTCCAAAAAATTTGAGACCAATAGCATGCCATACACCACACAATACTGTTCTCGACATTGTCGCTGAGCATACAACACTGTAGAGATATCCCAATGATTTCATATGATTTTTGTAAAGATATATTTGAAAATGTCATTGATATTGAGGTTGAATCAATATCAAAGCTTAAAAGAAAAATTCCTCAAAATATCGATGAAATCATTGATGTTTTATTATCAAATGGGTCAAAGGTCGTCATCACTGGGATTGGGAAATCAGGAATAATTGGGAAAAAAATAGCGGCGACACTTTCCAGCACTGGGACTTCAAGTTTCTTTGTCCATCCTTCTGAAGCATACCATGGCGATTTGGGAATGATAGGCAAGGATGATATTGTTTTGGCGATATCGTATTCTGGAGAAACTGAAGAATTACTTAGGCTGGTTTCATTTGTAAAAAAGAATGAAAATACGCTGATCGTCATGACCGGCTGTACGAAATCAACGCTTGCGCAGAACGCAGACTATATTTTTGATATCAGCGTAACGCAAGAAGCCTGCCCTCTCCAACTTGCACCAACATCCTCCACAACGGCAACACTCGTTATTGGAGATGCCCTCGCGATGACGTTGATGAAGGCACGTAATTTCATGCCTGACGACTTCGCGAGATTCCATCCCGGTGGTTCACTGGGACGACGGCTTCTGACAACCGTCGATATGGTTATGAAAAGTTCAAACCTTCCGTTTGTACAAGAAACCGACACTATGGTTGAAGTTGCCCACGCTATTAGTAGGGGACGATTAGGATTGGCGATCGTTCTCACCAAGAATAACAACCTTTATGGTGTTATTTCCGACGGCGATTTACGGCGCGCGATGAGTGACAAGAAAGATCAATTTTTTACGTTACATGCGTGTGATCTCGCAAGTCCTCAGCCGAAATTCGTTGCTCCGAAGATGAAATTGGTCGATGCAGAAGCTCTGATGAACCAGCATAAAATCACATCATTGCTGGTCGTCGACAAAGACGCGGTTGTTGGGGTCATCCAGGTCTACGACCTGTAATGAACTACGTATTGATACGTCTTCCCACTGCGTCAAGGACGTTATTACCATGTCGCAAGAGACCAAATCCAATTTCCTAACCACCGCATAAGGAAAGAGAATGGAAAAGAATAGTTTTAATTTCAAATCACTCTTCTTTATTTGTGGCCCGTGTGCTATTGAATCAAGAGCTTTTGCATTGGAAACAGCGGAACAGCTAAAGAATATCTTCTCGAAGCTTTCTCTTCCTTTTATTTACAAGTCCTCGTTTGACAAAGCAAACCGCTCCTCCATTACCAGCTTTCGAGGCACAGGAATGGAGGAAGGCCTGGCAATCCTCAATGAAATCAAAGAAACGCTGAACATCCCCGTGCTGACCGATGTCCATGAGCCATGGCAAGTAGGTCCAGTCAGTGAAGTTGTTGACGTTCTGCAAACACCAGCTTTTTTGTGCCGCCAATCAGACTTCATTGCCGCTGTTGCAGCTGCAGGAAAACCGGTTAATTTCAAAAAAGGCCAATTCCTCGCTCCTTGGGACATGCAAAATGTTCTGGAAAAAGCACGTCAAGCAGCGCGAGCCGCTGGTGTTCCAGATGACCATTTTTGCGTTTGTGAGCGCGGTACGTCTTTTGGCTACGGCAATTTGGTCGTGGACATGCGAGGATTACAAATTATGTCCGAAACATGTCAGGCTCCTGTCATATTTGATGCGACTCACTCCGTTCAACTTCCCGGGGCAAAAGGCGTAAGTAGCGGTGGCCAACGCCAATATGTCCCTCATTTAGCGCGGGCTGCGATGGCAACAGGAGCTGTCACCGGTATCTTTCTAGAAACACATCCCACCCCTGACAACGCTCCATGCGATGGGCCCAATATGATCCCCATCGCTGAATTGTCGCAATTACTTGAACAGCTCAGAGATATTTATCATCTGATACATACCAACAACGCATAGATTGTAGCAACGTATGAAAATTCTTATTGTCATTCCAGCACGGTATGGGTCCACGCGTCTTCCTGGGAAACCTTTGGCTGACATTTTAGGGAAGCCAATGATCCAACATGTTTACGAAAGAGCCAAAGAAGTTCGCGGAGTGCATGACGTCATTGTTGCGACGGATGATCAAAGAATTTACGATGCAGTACTCTCTTTTCATGGGAGTGTTACGATGACTTCTTGCGATCATTGCTCGGGAACAGATCGCTTAACCGAAGTCATGACGCATTATCCAGCCGATATATACGTCAATATCCAAGGCGATGAGCCCTTAATCCGTCCAGAAGATATTGAAACACTTGTCCATGGCATGCAAGCAGACCCCTCGGTTGCGGTTGGAACATTATGCCACCCCATAAGCGCCCAAGAAGCGTTGTCTCCCAATATTGTCAAAGTTGTTATGGCCGAGAACGGCAATGCTCTGTACTTTAGTCGCTCTGTCATTCCACACAATAGAGACGGTGACGTCGATATACAGTACCTCAAGCATGTTGGGGTATATGCATACCGTAAAGATATTTTAGAACGCTATGCAACGCTCTCGCCATCTGTATTGGAAAATACAGAGAAACTCGAACAACTCCGTTTATTATCCGCTGGAATACCTATACGAGCTTTTTTGACCGAGCCGGCACACCCAGGAATTGACACTCCAGAATGTCTTGAACGGATACGGATGATTATGAGTGGAAAAGAAATTTTACCTCCACCATCATTTGAAGAACAGCTCAAGGATATCCGCCTTGTCATTACCGATGTCGATGGAGTTCTCACCGATGGCACCCTCTATATTAATGAAGAGGGCGAGTTTATGAAGGCGTTTAATGTGAAAGACGGGCTCGGAATTCATTTCTTGCAGAAACACAACGTACAGGTTGCGTTCTTGTCAGGAAGGGACTCGGCACCTCTACGCAAGAGAATGAAGGAACTCGGGATATCGCTTGCCATGCTCGGCTCCAAAGATAAAGCAACAGCATGCAGAGAGATTATGGAAAAAGCAGGCGTTTCTCCTGAACAGACTGTATTCCTTGGAGATGACAGCATTGATGTCCCAGGATTTATGACGTGCGGATTGTCTGTTGCCGTCGCAGATGCTCCCCAATACATTCAAGACCAAGTCAATTATGTGCTTTCAAAAAGCGGTGGAAAAGGCGCCTTCCGTGAATTAGCAGACGCCATCCTCACAGCCCAGGGAAAAGAAGATGTGTTTTCATATTTAGATTTTCACGGAACAGCATTAACTGATTGCAAACAGTAAGTGAAAAATGCAAAGATTCCATAACCAACGACAAGAGAGCATTTGTGCTCAATAGTAATTCAACAGCATCAATACAAAATTATATCACCCTTAATTTCATAAAAACAACAATTGGCCAATAAACATAAAAAACGTCACGAATACATAGTATTCCATGTATTGCACCATAACGATATTGCGTTCCGATAATCACACGACAGTGCTATTATATCGTCCACTCTTCAATGTAACATCGTAAATTTCACCAGTACCCCCAATTACATTGGTAATAAAAATTTTAAATATATCGAGGAATTAACCATCGTCATCCGATAAAAAACTATTATTTTTTTGGGGCTCGCGGCATCGCGAGTTTGATGCAACCCACCCCTCATGACATTCTTGAATAACTACAAAAAAAACGCTGGACACAAGATTGATATTTATAAAATAAACAGTCAAATTTATAAGACTTGATTTTTATCCAAACTATGTATTAGAAGCGTTTACTAGGTCTTTGATGCAAGTTTAGTCGCTTGCAATACGCACAGGCTACAACGTATATCATTTGAAATACGTATTTAAACATAGTAAATATACCAAAAGTTATGTCCCAAAGACGAGGGGAATTCAGCATGCATAGCCCAATAGATATTTCATCTTTACTTAATAATACGTCTGGAAAATTTAATAATATTAGACCGAGATTAAAACCAAATGATCAACCCAAATATCTTTTTATCTCTTCAGCCAATGCAGGTGGTAATCCGCTTGAAGATGCATCAACACTATATCGCTGTATTTTTCATGTGCTGAATCTGCGGCAAATGGGTTTTTGTGCTGACTTTATTGGACAAGATGAAGTCGATACAAAGATCCTTCGCTTGTATGATCGAATTATTTTCCATAGACCGATATTCAACGAACAACTTGTTAGTTCTATCAATTTCCTTTTTAATACAGACAAAATTTTTTGCTGCGATTTTGATGACATGGTTTATGATGATTTCCATATTATGTCTTCTCCGCGACGCAGAGAAGCTACTTTTGATAAAGAAGCAATACTCAAGTATTCAATCCGTAACCAGAAAGCACTTCGTCTTTTTTCAAATGTCATAGTATCCACAGACAAATTGAAGGCACTCCTCCTACGTCTTGGAAACTATAACATAGAAGTAATACACAATGGATATTCTGAATTATGGGCGAACCGTTACCAAGCCAAAATAGAAGCAACACGAAAAAAACGAATCAATGAAACACCGAAAATTATCTCGTATTTTTCTGGTTCATCCAGTCATGACGCCGATTTTGCTCTGATTGCAGAACAACTTTTTGATTTATTAACAAAAGATAAAAATTATATATTATTAACAGTCGGACCGTTAAAGTTTGAGAACAAACAGGTATTACGAGGAAAGACTGTTAATTTGGGGCATGTACCATATCACAGATTGCCATGGATCATTGGAACATCCTGGCTTACTCTTTCTCCTTTAGATATGACGAGTTCTTTTAATCAGTGCAAAAGCGGATTAAAATTCTTTGAGGCCGGAATTTTTGGAGTACCCTGTGCGGCATCTTTGTTTGCAGATATGAAACGGTTTAGTCCACATTTTTTTCCTCTTACAGAAGATCCAAAGAGCTTACATAATGCAGTTAAGGCATTAAGTGATAAAGCCTACTACAAAGAGTTTACGGAAAAATTAAAAAGATATACAATGCAAGAATGTAATTCTTTGATCCAAACGAAAAAGTTGCTAGAGTCATTCGATAAAATCGAGGCTCCTTCATTGCAGCAGCAAGAAGTACAACTATAGTTCCCCCCCAAATAGTCAGTACAAAGAGCAGCACTTTGGCTCGAAGTACTACAGGCTCGATAAATTGATAATTTTGGAGAAAGGCTTTAAGTATCAAATGAACAAAAGGTGAGCATAAAGACTTTAGTTCATAAATCATCGAGTCGGTACCGGGGATAGGCGTGAACAATTAAGGTTAAACTGAAAGCAACTCATATATGGAGAACATGCGAAGAGAATTCAAATCCATAGAATATTCACTATTGTTTTTAGGTGAAAAAGATCATCAATAGTGTATATGCAAATCTCCTATTGAGAACTCAAGCATGAAAAATGGTTCACAACATCCGACATAAACCTCTCTCATAGAGAGATTTATATGTATGATTTATCATGTGATCATTTAGCCACAGTTTCCTTAAAATAAAGACAAAAATCATGAAATGAAGCACGGAACTACCATGAAAATATTATTTTTTATTGAGCCACACCCCATTCGCAACAATGATACCGCTTTTAGATGGATACTGGATAACTTTATCAAGCTTATAAAAGATGATATCGCAACCGAGGTACACAAATTCAAGCAGCTCAACATAGAATGCAAAATACTTCTCCCTCCGCAACTGGAAGCAGCAAGAAAAACCTATCCTGGGTTCGACAAGGCTAATTTTTTCTTACGTGACAATCCATATGGACTCTGCCACCACCTATATGAAAAATTTGGAAAATTGAATTGGTTTACAGACGGGCTGATGCTTTGGAAAGATCTCCTCAGCGGCGTTGGAGAAATTACGGAGAACTACTTCAACCTTCTTCTTGAATTGCATAATGACTTTCCGTTTGACGCCATTGTGTACTGGGGAAACAATGGAGCTGTGAGAAAGTTTTCCGAATTTTTTTCGATCCCTGCAATTAGCGTAGAGCTTGGCTGTATGCGCAGCCCTCTCGTCGATACTTTATATTTTGATTACCAAGGGGTAAACGGTTACAGTACGTTAGCTGGTAAAGCGTTGCCACCGGAACCGATTCCTTTAAATTATCCATCTTTTACCGATAAATTCAAAAGACGGTTGGACCAAACATTTTGGCCATCAACAGTAACAGCGCGTCGTGATAGAATAAATATTCTTGTTCCTCTTCAACTCCTTGATGATTCGAACATCATTGCTTTTTCTCAATTTTCTTCCATGGTTGATTTTTTAAACACTGTTTTTAATGATTTTGACGAATTAAACCCTTACTACATCGTTAAGCCGCATCCAGGGGCGAAGAACCTTCGGTGGACAAAACGTGATCATTTAAAATGCCAGCAATTATGCGACAAACGCTCTGATGTCCTTTGGCTCGACAATTTTGACAACAACTTATCGTATATTTCGCTGCTAAGACAAATTGACGGCGTCGCTACGGTCAATAGCTCGGCTGGATTCGAGGCATTAACTCTTGGAAAACCAGTTATATCTTATGGTGATTCTTGTTACTCGGGAATCGTCAACCGTAATGCTGAAGACTTTCGGCGTGACCTTGAACGAGGTTCACTCGATTCGATAAAACGAACGCAACGTGCTACGACATTGCTCAATTATTACCTTGTCAATCGAGCTGACTTAACCAATGCAAGCTTTTTTATATATCAACTCGATCGCCAGTTAAATTTATTCACCAACAATCTCTATCGAAATGAGTTTCATTTGGATGACCTGTTCATATCAAGAAGTTTTATAGAACGGTGTCAAACTTTACGATACAACCGGAAAGATTTCTTACCCTTTATAGGTGAGTTATAAAATGAAAGTTTCTATTATTATTCCTGTCTATGGTAATATCGGTGGCACTTGTCATTTATTGGACTCTATTAAGCGAAATACATCCTTCGAATATATATCTGATATTTTCGTTTCAGAAGATTGCTCGTGTGAGTCAGAGTATGAAATACTTGAAGAATATATCTCTCGATTAGGTGCTCCGTTTATATCCCATCGCAACTCTACGAATCTTGGATTTGGAGGGAATTGCAACCAGGCCTTTGAAAAAGTCCGTTCGAATTGTGATATCGTCGTATTTGCGAACACCGACACAGTCGTTCCTCCTGGGTGGGTTGAACGTTTAGAGGCGATTTTTCACGATGACGATGTTGCCTTGGCGAGTCCTTTTTCCAACAAAGCCGATGCTCAGTCCGTATTTTATTCCAAAGGTGCCGATTGGTTAGAAGTAGACGAACTTTTGTCCAGACGGAGTCCACAATATCCTCAGCTATCAAAGATAAGCGGCTTTTTTTTAGCAGTCCGAACGACGCATGAACAATTATTTAAACCATTTTTATTTGACGTCGAAGCCTTCGGCAAAGGATATTGGGAAGATACTGATCTGCATTTTCGTGCGGTAGAGCTTGGACTCAAATCCGTACTCATCGACAACCTCTTCATCAAGCATGCAGGTTTTATAAGTTTTTCTTCTGCGAATGCTGAAGCTGCTATAGAACTATCTGAAAAAAACAGATCTATTTTTCTAGACAAATGGCGAGGGGTTGACCTCGATATTTTGAAGCCCATCAACGTTGTCGAAGCATTGGATGGTGTTCGAGATAGACAAAGTCGTATCTTCAAATGGGAAGCGCGACGACATCTCAATTTATTAGTTGTTGTTCCTATCGGACCGAATACGTATGCGTCTGGGGGAGGGACGGTTATTTTTAACCTTCTTGATAAGCTTATCGATTACGGTTTTACTGGAAATATACTCAGCAATCACCAAGTTGACGCCAGATTTTTTAATGAAAAAGGCTTTATGCCTTTTGAGCACGTATCCGAATTATATCGTCGAATTGATTCAGTAGATCACGTGTGGGCCACTTCATGCGGTAGCGTTGCCCTTGCAAGCACCATTGCAGATCACTACGGCTGTAAGTTGACAATGTTTGCTCAAGGACCAGAGAGCTATTTTGGAGAAGCATCAAATTCAACAGATTTCCTCAATTATATCCCGACTATTGACAATGTAGTTTGCGTATCTCCGTATTTAAAAAAGTATTACGACGCCTTGGGAATCCCAGTCGATGCAACGCTTGATCTCGGACCAAGCCGTCATGATTTTTATAAAATACCATCTCTCACAAGAAGAGCAAAAACTATTGCTATTAACATAGCAAAAGCCCCCATGAAGGGGCCTTCACTCGCAATGACGTTCTGTTTCATTGCTTTGAAGCGAGGATTTGAAGTTATTTTATTCGGAAGTGGAAGTGGTGAGCTGGATATCGACGTCCCTCAATTGGGGTATTGTACACCAAGTGATCTGCTATACTTGTTTAACCAAGTTGAGTTTGTGGCAGACTTTTCCATCTTTGAAGGTCTTGGGTTAGTCTGTCTTGAAGGTGCATTTTGCGGCGCTATCCCGATCTTTACGAAGAAGGGAGGCCTTGACTCTGTATTTGAACACGGCAAGAATGCAATAATCATTGACTCACATGCTGACTTTTTTCCTGTTTTTGAACAGCTTGAAAAGCTTTCAGATACAGATAAAGACGACATACGTAATAATTTGTCGCAAATACCTAAGAGCAGAAATTTTGAAGCTGCATTTTCTTCTTTGCTTGAGTATTTGAAAAAAGACGCAAGACACATTGATCTTGCAACATCTCCTCGGTACCACAGGGCACTCATAGAGCCGTCGTCTCCTCTCTATGCATCCTATATGGATCAATTGGCTCTATTTTCAGATATTTCTGCCTATCCTCTGACGCATATCAAAGAACTTGCTCTCCCTACTGCGAATCCTCCCCGACATTTTATTGATAATATTATTGTAACCAAAGACGTTATTCATGTCGTAGGGTGGGGAATTGAAAGAGAAACCAAAACGTTCCCACGATTTATTGTTCTTCTCATCGATGATATGATTGCGTTCGTAACCACTCCCGAGGTTCAACGACCTGATGTTCAACGCATCCACGATTTAGACTCTGATGCTGTTGGTTTTAATATTCAACTCTCCAAAGAACTTCTTATTCACTTCTTGTCGATATACAAACCTTTCCAAGAAAATATTGACTGGACTTGGGAGAAGAAAGCTATTTCAGTTGCTTATATTTTTGATGACAGTCTGTGGCAGTCCGCACCACTGTACAATGCATCTTTCCCACATACTCCTCTCAACATCATATGGCAAAGGACTCCTAAACAAATTTCTGATTTCACCCCCATGATTCGATACAATTACTTGCAATCGATCTATACATTCAAACAACTTCCAAAACAGCACCACCCTCTCGTCGGGATAAAACAGCATATCGATACAGTCGAAATAGACGATTCAAGTCTTTACATCAAAGGATGGATATTTGGAAAACACGGAGTTCCTGAAGTTGCACTTCTCTTTGTGAACTCACGCCTCGTTGCGTCGTCAACGATATCAACTCCCCGACAAGATATTATGAAACATTATCAAATAAGCCCAACCCTCTCCAAATGCGAATTCCAGCTTCAACTCGATATTAACGATGATTCGGGTAAAACGCCCCCTGAGGTCAAAGAACTCCTGTCTACGCAGCCTCTTGATTCACAAAGAATCACTTTACTGTTCCCCTTTTTACGTGGATGGCATGAAATTGTAATTCAACCTAGTAGCTAAATACTGCAGACTCATCTCAATGCATACACGCAATCAGTGAATGATAAATCAGAAATACAGAGAGAGGACATGCCATTCTTACATCATTTTTTTCTGTAAGAGCAGATCCTATTCTTTGCTACGATTGAATTTCACCGTTAGACAAGGATACCTTCTTTGAACAAATAGCTCATGACATTTGCTATACACCTTACTTACAAATATGGTCCGTTTTTCATGGCGCATCACAAATGTATTTCATCCTTGACAGCCGAAAGCATCAAACGCTACCCTATAAGACCTCCTATTAGAGCGAACATCCTTAAGCAAAGTTATGTAAGTGGGTAGGTCTTAAATATGATAATTGTTCAAGGGTCAAAAAGACAATTTCTTTTCTATCTCACATCGAGAACTACGACTTTTGAACAATATCGAGACATCACTCAATGTAGTCGTCTGGAACAGGTTGAACGCCTAAAAAACCACATTACGGCCTGACGTTATTGGAGACGTCATAATTATGAGCAATACAATTCTCGCAATCAGTACTCAGCGGTGTGGAACAACAGTTTTCAGAACGTCGTTCCTTGAAAACTCTGATATCACAGATTATTGCGAAGTATTTCTCAGGCCGGAAAGTATAATAGATAAATTATTTAATACAGCAGAATTTATTGAAAATCTAAAGCAAGGCAAGCCTTTTGATCTCATTTTCAGAGAACTCAATGCTATACCTGCAGATAAAAAAATATATTTCGACATAAAATACAGCCAATTGTCACAGTATCTATTTTATTATAATCATTTCATTGGCCCCATTCCTGAAGATTTTATCCAGCTTTTCTCGGAAGACCACAAAACGATTCATCTGACGCGGTCGAATAAGTTCAACATTTTAGTGTCGCGACTTGTAGGTCGAGCTCGGAAAGAATGGCATCACGAGGCTGGTCAAGTCCCTAAAAAAATTGACATAACCGTACCTATTTCAGGTTTGCATAATTTCATTAAACAAAAGCAACTTGAAGAGTATTTCTTTCACGGTTTTTTTGAAAACAAAGAAAACACTATCCATGTTCCCTATGAGAGTCTTTTTCAAGATGGTGGATTTTCTAAAGATCTCTCCGAAGCCATTACCAACTTCCTTTTTCATAAATCAACACATATAACCCCCAAAATGACGAAATCCCAGCCGTATCCACTCAAGGATATCATTATCAATTATGACGAAGTAGAGATGGAACTCAACAACACAGAGTTTAAATGGATGTTGGAGGATCAAGGGAACAAAAGTTCTTTACCTTTTGGTTCCTACTCCGATCTTACAATTCCCGACACCATTTCTTCCGTATACGCCGCACATTCCCAATTGACGAATGACGACTGGATAGCAATCGGTGAAACAGGATTTTTCTTTGAAGTATGCAAGTTACTTATTAGATTGCAAAAATTAGACACAGCGAAAGCCTTTCTCGACAAGGGAATCGCCATGAATCCAGAAGTGGCTGTCCTCTATTATCATAGAGCCCGTACATTTTTTGGCAAAAAGGATATGGAAGCCGCTACGCGGGATATCGACAAAGCCTTAAGTATCGAGCCGCAAAATGAGCTATTCCTCAATCTGAAAAACCGATTGAAATAATGCAATTGAACCTGGGTAAGGGGTTCTTAATCCCTAAATTGGAGGTTAAAAACTGGTCCTCAGGAGGCTATCTGGTATCAACGTAGAAGCCCCAAAGGCTATACCCAAGTGATGACTTCTTCCCAACAGCGGTATTTGAAGAAGTAGCCGGGGAGGCGTACCTTGTCGAGTGATCAATCCAAAATGAAAACCGACAAAGTACGTCTCCCTTGAACAAAGGGAATACGACCCTACTCCAGAGCTGTGAGCACGATCCTGAAAAACGACCAGGAGGCATGGAAGGGCAATTCTCGTAGAAAATATATAGTTTGCGCTCAAATTTTCTTTACCCTTTCTCGAACTAATTCTGTCAGCATTTACAGGTTTGTTGCTTGCTCACCGAAAAGTATACTTTATGAGCTATAATTTATTTTTCCCGTGGTCCTGTTTTGCATTGACACTGCCCCCTATTTTACTCATAATTTAATCATGAAATTTTCATTATTATTATTTATTTTTTGCTTAATAATCCCCATTGTGCTGTCCACAATTTACTTCGCATTTGTGAGTTTTCTGGACATGGATCCGAATGCGGAAAAACGTCCAAAACCCAAAAATAGTATTTTTTGGGATGAGAATGATATTGAAGATTTTCTGCGGAATTCATAAACAATCATAGCATCCTTCATGGGAACCGTCTAAAGACAATTTGGATTCGTCCAACAGGGTGCCGTGTTTGTCGGGGAAAAGCTCCCCGTGGTGCTTCTTTTTTAAGCGAATACCACACCGAAATGCCCTGGTATTCTCCAGAGTGTCGTAGTATTCTATACGCCACGATATTCATCCGATAATGTGAAGAATTTCACTCGCATTACCTATATAAAAATCTTGGCATCACACTCTTGCGATATTTAGCAGGAGGGGACATTGCCCCTTCCGCATTGTTTCCACCATCTTTAAAATACCAAACGCATTCACAAGGTTAAGGTGATTAACAACCGTTCCATGCAATTTCAGGCCAGTGACTTTGCCCCGTCATTCGCAAGGACGAGATTACCCTCTTTTCCCTGAAGAATCGCATTAATAACATCTAAAGTATGCTCCGGCCCTGTGACCGCGATACAGCGTACGCCAGTACGCCTTGCTGCATAATCATTTCCGCCCGGCTCAAGTCGATCACCTACAAATATCATTTCCGGAATCGAAAAACCGAGAACTTCAACCATCTTGTTCAATCCATACGCCTTATCGATTCCTTTGCGTGTAATATCAATGGATGTAGTCCCACCATAGTTTATATCAAAATCATCTATCGATTCCAAAAGCATTTCCCGAATGACTGCGCGCTTCTGTTGATCCGGATCCCAGACGGCTTTTTCCTCCAGGGGGGCTGCCTGTCCTAAAGCGGAAAACGTAATTTGGCTTCCTCGATCCTCAATCATCTCTCCCCACAATTGGGATGGATTATGTCCAAATCGGTCCAATGCGTCTTCAAGAGCTGTAATGATGCGCTTTTTTTCTGATTCGGACAGATCTTCCGAATACACATTCTTCCACGCATTGTTCTCAAAACGATAAAACGCCGCACCGCATGTAGGAAACAAGAATAATCGCGAAATGTCAGCATGTTGTGGAAGGTTAGCGAGAAATTGGGTTGCAAACTGTGAAAATCGGCATCCCGACACAACAGCAACGCTTTTCTTTTGCAAGAGTCGCACGATTGCATCAGCCATATCTCGCTCAAGCGGAGCCTTGCTTTTCGCCAACGTTCCATCGAGGTCAAAAACAATGAGCTTACTCATTTCCACGTACAGTCTCCTTTTTGCAGCTCGGTTCGCCAGACGCTCCCTGATCCACCGGCTGTGTTCTCAAAAAATATTCATTCTCTTTTCGGCTCTTGACCGGGACCGAGCAACCACCTATTTTTAGGAAGTCACTTCAACTTTTGGGACCACGGGATACACTCATGACCCTTTGCCACTTTCCTGCTACGTATCGTCCGTTCCTTGCCATCTTGCGATATATCTCGTCCCGGTTGCCCGGCGCCATGAAATATGTCCTCCTCGCTGGAACGCTTGCCCTTGTATTTGTATCGAAACCGGCTTTTGCCTTCAACGAAGAACTGCTTATAAGTTGTGCATTGCGTGAAGCCCTCGCGATGATCACCTGCAAGCCGAAGTCAGAATTCAACTACATGGGGATTCGTGACGGAATCTATATTTACAACGCGTATTATGGCGCAGAGTACACCGAATTTTATTGTCAGCGTTACGGAAACAATGTGGTTATTTCCAGCCGAGCTTGGCAAGGAAAGCGATCGGCGGCTCGCCTCGTGATCGACTATCCGTCGGGATGTGTTATCGCGACAGTGGACAAGCCTCAGTGCTCTGTCATCAGTGAGGCAAAATGCTGTGGCGCAGTGCCGGCTCCGCCCCCGCCTCCCGATCTTGACATGTTACCCGGCTCTTAGCCAACAGACAAAGTCAGATTCGCCGTAATGCAATCGTTAATCCAATAAGTGGAACAAGAATATATAGCGGCCATGCTAAGCCCTTTACAATAAGGAAGACTCCAGCTGCAAGCAATGCAATCGCATATACCCAGGCTTCAATATAGATACCCAACTTGGCGCCTTGCATCGTCAATTCGGGGACAAGCCCTTTTTTCTTGCCTCCACCATTGGAATCATTTTGTTGGCGGGGCTTTGAACGCTCTCCTTGCATGGATTGCAATTTGTGTCCGCAACGCACGCACATATAAACATCGTCATTATTCACTTCGCCACACTTAGGACACATCATTTTTGAGCTCCAGGCCGGATAACCCTATGGGCAATGCATCGACGGACTGTGCCATGCCTTCGTTTTGCATGAAGGTACTCCTACTCAACCACTGCTTACAGTCACATCGGACTTTCTTATGACACCACCGTCTCATGGACAACACGACATGTCCATTATGCAAAACGATCAGATGCCTGAGTTCATCCAAAAATTGAAGGGTGAATTCTGCCTGCAACTTATCAACGCCGTCAATGATTTGGTTATTATTTTAGACACGGACCGCCGAATTTTGTTTGCAAATAAAAATGCCATGTCCATGTTTCAAACCACTTGCGAGGATATCGCCGAAAGGCGGATTGGAGAAATGTTGGGCTGCATTCACTCCACGCTTCATCCTGACGGATGTGGGGCGACTCGCTTTTGCGACAAATGCGGTGCATTCCATACCATAAAAAAGGCTCTCACGGGAGCCTGTTCTAAAGAAGAATGCCGTATTCTTCGTAAAAATGGAAATATCTACGAAGCACTGGATTTCCTTGTTTCGACAACTCCAATATGCATTGGGGAGACATCAATTCTCGTTGTTGCCTTAACCGATATTAGTTCCGAAAAACGCCGCCGTGTTCTTGAACGAACATTTTTTCATGATGTTCTCAATACTGCGGGAGGTGTTTGCGGCTTGACAGAATACCTCGTTGATGTCGCTCCCCCCCAGATTCATCCCGATCTGTTAGTCATCCATGAAGCCTTGAACGATCTCGTTGAAGAAATCAATGCCCAGAAAGAACTCATCGCTGCAGAAGACAGCGATCTGAGTCTCCAATTCTCGTCAATTTCACCGTCGACGTTACTCGACTATGCAAAGAAGACATATGAGCGTCATCCCGTCGCCGAAGGCAAGCATATTATCTGCGACAATGCATGTACTGCATGCATTATCGAATCCGACGAACCTCTTCTCCGGCGCATCATGGGCAACATGGTTAAAAACGCTCTTGAAGCTTCATCCCTTGGTGACAGTATAGTTGTCGGATGTCGTACGGAGCCCCAGCATGCTATTTTTTTCGTTAACAACCCCAATGTAATGTCCGAGGATGTTCAACTGCAGGTTTTTAAGCGCTCGTTTACAACAAAAGGTTCGGGAAGAGGACTTGGCACGTATGCCATTAAGCTCTTTACGGAAAGCTATCTTGGGGGAACTGCCTGGTTCACTTCCGAACCAGAAACAGGCACAACATTTTTTGCTCGTATCCCAAACAAACTTTCTGAAAACCATACAGCATGAGGAATTGACGATGCCCGAGGACAAAGCGCCTGCTGAACAGGAATGTGAATTCAGTTTTAATTCGGTCTGCTGCCATAGCTGTGGAGCATGCTGTGAAATTGCGCCGGATTTATTTACGCTCGATGAACATGGTGAATGTGTATGTCTTGCGCAAAGTGGACCACGAGACCGCGTTTGGGAAGCAGCGACACATTGTCCGAACGACTGCATTGAACTTGATGACGAAAACTGAATCTTGCAATTCCGGACCTCTCTGCTCTATGCGCCACATTGCTCTGCTGAGTCTGGCTTTAATTTTATTCATGTCAGTGACGGCTTGGCCTGTATACTGTCAAACGTCATCGGCAGAAAAAAAGCTTGTCCAAAAAAAACGTCAGGCAGATAAGACAAAAGCTTCCATCAAAGCATTAACGCAGAAGGAGCGTGAACTTCATAAAGAGCTCGCCGATTTGGAAGATCGCATGAAGCAATTAGCCGATGACGTCGACAACCGAGAGAAACGTCTCGCGTCCATTTCCGCAAAAGAAGCTGAACTTGCGAAAGAATATGGCACACTGACGAGCTATCGTGATAAAGCGCAAAATCGGGTACAGCGTATTATGGCGACACTGTGGCCGCTGCATCTCCAATCCTTGTCGAGTCGATCGCTCGATGTCTCGTCATGGGACGAAGCCGACAGACGGTTTACTTGGCTAAAGTCCATTTACAACGACGCCGGAGAGGCCTTGGCTGACTATAAGATAAAGGCCAGTCAAGCAGCGGAAAATCTTGCGGCGCAGGAAGCCCTCAAAGCCGATATCGAAGCCCAATTTTCTCGCGTGAACGCCGTCAAGGATACACTGCTGCAGAATCGTCTCAGCTTTCAAAAAAAGCTCGATGCGGTACGTAAGCAGAAAAAAAGTGAAGAAGAGAGCCTGCAACACGTCATTGCAGCGATTGAAAGCCTCAACTACAAACTGCGACCCAAACCAGAGAGCAGCAAAGCGTTCCCAAAGGCAAAAGGCGGTCTGGGATGGCCTGCATCGGGACTCATTGTCTCATCGTATGCCCCCAAAGCCAACCCTCCCCGCCGCGGTATAGGCATGAAACTCCCTACCGGCACACGCATTCGTGCTGTTGGCCCGGGCAAAGTGGCGCATAACGATGTCTTGCGAGGGCTTGGACGTGTGGTTATCATCAACCATGGTGGCGATTATTATAGTATTTATGCGTTTTTGTCCGAAAGCAGCAAACAGGTCGGTGATACGGTCGCAACAGGTGACACGGTCGGAATTGCAGGCTATTACCCTGAAGCCAAGGGTGAGGGCCTTTACTTTGAATTGCGTTTTCGACAAAATGCCATTAACCCCAAAGCGTGGCTGGCTGCGAAATGATATCCGCTGCCCATATCGACCTGACAGATGGAAACGGTTCACCTTTCGGTCTCCCCTCCTGAGTTCGGTCGCATACAACGCCATTTTCCGGTTCCGGTCCGGCGGCACAGACCGTTCCGGGCCCTTTTGTTTGGATGCAAGACGCCTGCCGGCTCGGCTTTCCGGCCTTTTGCGCAGCCATTTTATTGGAGGAAGATATGCGCACTACTGTAAAAATCGGTTTACTTTTCTTTTTTTTATGCCTCCTCTCGCCCATGTGCTCTTCGGCCAAAGTGTCCGAAGATCGCTTTGCGCCGTTGAAGCGCTTTAGCCAAGTGATGGACCTTGTCGAAAACAACTATGTCAAGGATGTAACACGCGGCGAACTCATTGATGGTGCCATTGTCGGTATGTTGCAGCAGCTTGACCCGCACTCAAGCTTTTTGACCAAAGATGAATTCAAAGAAATGCAAGTCAGCACTTCGGGTGCATTCGGTGGAGTCGGGATCGAAAT
This sequence comes from Desulfovibrio inopinatus DSM 10711, assembly GCF_000429305.1. Classification (NCBI taxonomy): domain Bacteria; kingdom Pseudomonadati; phylum Thermodesulfobacteriota; class Desulfovibrionia; order Desulfovibrionales; family Desulfovibrionaceae; genus Desulfovibrio; species Desulfovibrio inopinatus. The sequence goes on along the minus strand of NZ_KE386878.1, from coordinate 2,519 downwards.
CACCGCCGAGAACGGTCGACTTGTTGTTATCTCGCCGATTGAAGACACCCCGGCCGACAAAGCAGGTGTCCGAGCTGGCGACGTCATTTTGGAAATCGATGGTGTCACGACGCAGGACATGACTCTGATGGACGCGGTCAAGAAAATTCGCGGTCCCAAAGGAGAAGCCGTCAGGTTGACCATACTCCATAAGAATGCCCAAAAACCTGTGCGCGTCAATATTGTACGCGATACAATCCCCATCGTCAGTGCCAAGAAAACGGAACTCGATAATGGTTACCTCTTGATCCGCTTGACTCGCTTCAATGAAAACACCACAGAAGAGTTGCAAGATATTCTCTCCGAATACACGAAATCCGGAAAGCAGATCAAAGGAGTCATCCTTGATTTACGCAACAATCCGGGTGGCCTGCTCGATCAAGCTGTTAATGTGTCCGACACCTTTCTCTCCAAAGGGGCTATCGTCACCATCAAGGGCAAACAAGGCGACCAGAATAAACGCTACGAAGCGTCATCAAGCTCTGATGACGTCACAGCTCCAATGATCGTGCTCATCAATGCTGGAAGCGCCTCAGCGTCGGAAATCGTAGCTGGTGCATTGCAAGACCAGGGACGCGCCCTACTGCTTGGAGAAAAAACCTTTGGGAAAGGCTCAGTTCAGACTGTCATTCCATTAACCGACGGGTCCGGTATCAAGCTGACAACAGCGCTGTATTACACTCCGAGTGGCCGATCAATTCAAGCTGAAGGCATTGAACCGGATTTCGAAGTGCCGCTCCAAGAAATTGAAGGTAGCGATACCTATTCCTCCCTGCGTTTCCGTGAAAAAGACCTGAGTCGACATCTCGAAAATTCGAACAAAGGCAAAAAGGGACACGACAAAGACGAAAAAGAAAAAGCGCAGGAACTTCTTGAGCGTGACAATCAGCTCAAACTGGCGCTCGAACTTGTCAAACAAGCTCCCGTCCTCACCAAGAGCAAAGTCAAAAAAAACAAATACCAATAACCTGCTTTATGCGGGAAGCATCTTAGTTCCGTGAAAAAACGTCAGTCAAAATCAACCGCCCCGGTTCGAGGTCATACGCCGAACCGGGGCGGTTTCCTTCTCCGTTGTCTCTGGGTTTCGACGCTTATTAGCCTGCTCATTCTTACAGGTTGGTTTGGCTTTCGGCTGTTTCAAGAGCCTCCTGCACAGGCTCGAGCAATGTACGCACAAACAAACTGTTTTCGGGCCAAGGTTGCTCCGTGTCCGAAAGACGGTACAGACGATAATACATTGCCCAACTCAGCCTATGAAGAACAATTCGCCGGTTCGGTCTATCACGGAACGGTGTCGACGCTGGTGACAACCCCTTTTATCGAACCGGGACCAACTGGGCCTAAACTCGCCATAGTAATCGATGACCTCGGTCAAAGTAGTCAGTTTGCATCTTCACTGATTCAGCTCGGCTACCCCGTCACCTTTGCCGTCCTCCCGTATTTACAAAATTCAAAACGCGTTGCCCAAATCGCGACGACAAACCACATTGATCTTCTGCTTCATCAACCGATGGAACCGCTGAGTTATCCGAAGATTACTCCAGGCAAAGGAGCCCTCTTCACCTCTATGCCCGCGGAGAAAGTAACCGCGACGGTCAATGCCAATATCGATAGCCTTCCAGGGGTCACAGGAATCAACAACCACATGGGATCACGCTTCACGCAGTCTCGTGCTGGCATGCTTGCCGTGGCAAAAGTCCTCAGGGAACGGAACCTGTTTTTTCTCGACAGTCTGACATCTCCCAAAAGCGTGGCTGCTAGTGTCGCCAAGAAACAGGGACTTCCTGTTTACCGGCGCAATATATTCCTGGATAACGCTATTTCTGAGCAAGCGATTTACAAACAACTCAAATCGGCGGAACGCTTAGCCCTCCGCCAGGGGCAAGCCATCGCCATTGGTCATCCCCATGGGGCAACACTAGCCGCGCTACAGCGCTTTGCCAAAAATCGTGACACACGTGTCATATTGGTTGGAATACACCTGTTGACACCCGATATGGCCAAATAACACTGGTTCTTCTTTCCATCCCCTGCGCCCTGCTTTTCTTGGAAGAAATCACAGCCAGCACAATGCACGTGCCACAAAAAAGAATGCGATAGACATGAGCCTATCGCATTCTTTTTTGTCAAATTTTCTGCGTACAGTCTTAGGCAGTGTCGTCACGAGATTGTTAGCCACCAAAAGAGACAGCGAATCTGAACAGCCGCGAGAAATGAAGTTGTCATTTTTGCGTAACGTGTAGCTATCCCTCTCCATTGCTTGATGTATAAAAATGCGTTTTCAACAAGATGACGTAACTTATAAATATACTTATCATACTTTCGCTGTTCTTTACGGTTTCTCCTCGGAGGAATAACAGGTGTCATATTTCTTCTTAATGCTTCATCAACAATTTTTTGCGTGTCGTATCCCTTGTCCGCAATAAGAAATAAAGCGTTTATTCCTTGAATGAGCGAGAGAGCTTTTGAGCAATCAGCTT
>NZ_AUBP01000078.1 GCF_000429305.1 Desulfovibrio inopinatus DSM 10711 | reverse complement strand
GATGAAACCTCAGGAAACGATATCATCATCGGCCTCCACGGCAATGCCCTCAGCGGTGGTGATGGCGACGACACCATTATCGAACTGACCGCCGACCCAACGTCTTCCACCACCTCAGGCAGAATGGTCACCGCCGGCACAATAACCGGTGGGGCCGGAAACGATACGGTCGTTCTCGTCGGCGAGAAAGTCAAAGCATCCGTCGATACCGGTGATGGCGACGATACCATTACAGCCAGCGGTGAACTCTATGTTGAAAATATCTCCACCGGAGATGGAAACGACAGGATATCCGCCGAACGCGCTATACGCGTCTATGATGGAGGCACTCTGACAACCGGTGACGGCGACGATGTCCTCGAAGGAAAAGAAGGAATTGGTGCGAGATATGGAGGGATTATCGACACCGGGAGTGGCGATGATACACTCTCTGGATCATCGGTTGGTGCCGTGGGAGGCACAGTGAGAACAGGTGACGGCGATGATACACTGAACGTTTCGGATAATATTTTTGCTGCATATGATGGAACGATTGATACTGGCTCTGGAAATGATAGATTGAGCGCCAATTCATGGCTCACTGCTTCCAACAATGGCACCATCAATACCGGCGAAGGAGACGATACTCTCACTTCCGCATCTCGCCTGCATGTGGATAATGGGACTATCAATACCGGCGAAGGAGACGACACCGTCACAGCAGAAATCATCTCTTCAATGGATGGCGGTAGCCTGAAAACTGGAGACGGAAACGATCGCATCACCGCTCAGCATATTACTCTTTCCAGTGGAGAAATTGATACCGGCGATGGCAACGACGTGGTAAAGGCTCGCATCATTTCCGGAACGGGGGGCGGTGTTATCAACACCGGCGATGGTAACGACTCGATCCAAACAGAACTGCTCGCCTTTGTCGACCTGCATACCGGGGCTGGAAACGACAGCATTCGATCCGATCTTATCTTGGAAAGCATCATTGATGCCGGAACGGGAAATGACAGCAT
>NZ_AUBP01000077.1 GCF_000429305.1 Desulfovibrio inopinatus DSM 10711 | reverse complement strand
TACCGCCCCAGACGCAGGCATGCAGCCCGAAACGCGGCCGAAATCGCAACCGAATCTTCCGTCGGCATAATCTGCCAACCCACCGGCAAATTGCTTGCCCAATCATAAAAGAGAATGAGCTTGAGCCGAGCCGGCCGCCCGGTCACGGGATGAAGCACTTCAAAGTTGAGATCATGGCCATCAGCCACCAAACATTGCCCGACGCGCAAAGCCGCATGATCTCGCGAAATATACGAAAGGACCTGATCTTTAAGCGCCTTTTCTCCATCACGTGCCAACACCACCACGTCACGATTGGTTTTCTCGTATCGTTTGGCAAAGCGATAAAACGAGTGATACCCCGGCACCGTTTCGTGCCCCCGATCTTTCAAAATGGCGCAGGTTGCCCGGTAGGCCAGCCGATAACTCGGCCGATTTGGATGGAGCCAACACCGTAAAAACACTTCTTCGGCCTCATAGCCGATTTGCCCCAATTCCGGCGCTTTCCCTTCCGTCCACACACCGTTCCGATCACAAAGAATGAGATAGTTATCATCGTGATTTTTAAGTTTTTTATCCCAGGCATAAAGCGTTGCCACGGCAACCGCGCCGAGTCGGGCATGAATATGAGGCAGGATTTGCCCGGCATTGAAGGCAAAAAGAAATCCTTCCGTGGCCTTGCCTTTCTGCCCCCATCCCGCATCGATCACATGTGCCCGCCACGCATGCACCACGGCATATCGATCCAATCCCGCCTGATGATACTGCTCAGGCGGCACCGCCCCGGCGGCAATCCCCACCCCGGAAGGCACCGCAACAGCCCCGTGCCCGGATTCCGCCAACGCCCCGGCCGCCACGACAGCCAAAACCCGGCGCACGTCAGCCGGCAAGTTCTCAGGCGAAAACATCTTGCCCCCGCCTCGACCGGATCGTTTGGAAAACGGCCAATCTTCACGGTTGGAACGACGATTTATAGTCGTCAAATTCACGCCCAACGCATCGGCAATCTGTTTTGCGGTATACTGTTGCGGTGTCTGCATAGTCATATCCAACGGGTTGTAATATGATTGTGTCTTCGCTATG
>NZ_AUBP01000076.1 GCF_000429305.1 Desulfovibrio inopinatus DSM 10711 | reverse complement strand
CCCCCGCAACCCCCACCATTCCTACAAATCTCCCATCCTCATCCGTCCACTATTTTTCTAATCCTAGCTGCAAACTCATAATAGTTTCGAATTCCGTATGCTCGACGTTGTATGAGCTTCATTTTTTGGTGAGTCTCCTTTATAATGAGTTACAACCAAGATTCATACTTATGACTGTTTCAGGGCGATTATAACAAAAGAAATGTGCTTTTGATCCTGGACGGCCGCCCTCAAATAGTCCATGAAGAAAAATGCACCGTAATACGACGCCACCAAGACGAGGAGATATTCATAGAGGAATATACTTAGGGCACATTTTTTGTAAATGCGCTATGTTATCAAATCGAGACAGTCCACATCACACATATGAATATATACATTCAAGAATGAATGATTATATCAGTAAAAAAAATGGTTTGAGTATAGTTCGAAATAGTCAAAATGTCACCTTGTAGTCTTTTCCAAGGAGCATGTCGTGGCGGAGAAAAAAAATAAACTGGATACACAGCAAGAATTTGATGACTTAACTGTTTTACAGAATATAGAACAACAAAACCTTTCCGCCAAAGAATATGCCAAAATAGAAACAGTGGAAAGTCAAGGAGTAGAGACTTCTGATTTAGCCGGAACCATTTTGCCAAATTCAGAACATATTGAAGGGAGTTCCGACGCTCTATCGACCTCTCGGGATCCTTCTGAATTGAGAAGTAGCGATGATGCACTCTATTCCAATATTGAAAAGAAAGATGATTTTTCCATATTGGAGTCTTCAAGCCAACCTCAAGATCAAACGACTCTCTCAACAACTGCCGAAGACACCTTCGTTTCCAGGCAGGACGAAAGCGTACCATCCGACCAAACGCCAATAACACCGAATGACGACTCGCAAGCTGGCGCATCCTTCTCTGCATCTCGAACAGGAAGAACAACGGCTGACGTAGAAGAACAGCCCGAGCCAAACACACTCAGCTCAAGCTTACAATCTGAAGTTTACCCGCAAGCATCAAAACCAGAACCATCTCCTGAGCCGGAGCCAACTCCTGAGCCGGAGCCA
>NZ_AUBP01000075.1 GCF_000429305.1 Desulfovibrio inopinatus DSM 10711 | reverse complement strand
ACCTTGGCCTTGAATGCCTTGCCGTTGTCGAGGTAGAGCACTTCCGGATACCGCCCCAGACGCAGGCATGCAGCCCGAAACGCGGCCGAAATCGCCACAGAATCTTCCGTCGGCATAATCTGCCAACCCACCGGCAAATTGCTCGCCCAATCGTAAAACACGATGAGCTTGAGCCGAGTCGGCCGCCCGGTCACGGGATGGAGCACTTCAAAATTGAGATCATGGCCATCAGCCACCAAGCATTGCCCGACGCGCAAAGCCGCATGATCTCGCGAAATATACGAAAGTATCTGATCTTTGAGCGCCTTTTCTCCATCACGCGCCAACACCACCACGTCACGATTGATTTTCTCGTATCGTTTGGCGAATCGATAAAACGAGTGATACCCCGGCACCGTTTCGTGCCCCCGATCCTTCAAAATGGCGCAGGTTGCCCGGTAGGCCAGTCGATAACTCGGCCGATTCGGATGGAGCCAACAGCGTAAGAAGACTTCTTCGGCCTCATACCCGATTTGCCCCAATTCCGGCGCTTTCCCTTCCGTCCACACGCCGTTGCGGTCACACAAAATGAGATAGTTATCATCGTGATTCTTGAGCTTTTTGTCCCAGGCATAGAGCGTTGCCACGGCAACCGCGCCCAATCGCGCATAAACGTGAGGCAGGATGTGCCCGGCATTGAAGGCAAAAAGAAATCCTTCCGTGGCCTTTCCCTTTTGCCCCCAACCCGCATCAACAATATGCGCCCGCCACGCATGCACCACGGCATATCGATCCAATCCGGCCTGATGATACGGCTCAGGCGGCACCGCCCCGGCAGCAATCCCCACCCCGGAAGGCACCGCAACAGCCCCGTACCCGGATTCCGCCAACGCCCCGGCACAAGCCACGGCCAGCGCCTTCCGCACATCGGCCGGCAAATGCTCAGGCGAGAACACTTTGCCCCCACCTCGACCGGATCGTTTGGAAAACGGCCAGTTTTCACGGTTGGAACGACGATAGATAGCTCTTTCTGAAGCGCCCAACGCATCGGCAATCTGTTTTGCGGTATACTGTTGCGGTGTCTGCATAGTCATATCCAACGGGTTGTAATATGATTGTGTCTTCGCTATG
>NZ_AUBP01000074.1 GCF_000429305.1 Desulfovibrio inopinatus DSM 10711 | reverse complement strand
GCCGGATCATCCATGCCCGCGCTCCCGCTGTCGTCGGCAAGCTGCAACAGCTCGTCTTCAGGCAGGAGTGCAATCAAGTCATCGGGAAGAGCATAAGCCATGCGTATTATCCGTTTGGACTAGGTCAAACCTAGGTCAAAAGGGTCGAGACGGATCATTGCCTCATCAGGCGGCAGCAGACAGCCAGGGCGACACCAACGATTCGGCCATACCGCGCCAAATATTCGAAGTGTTATCGGCCAGTTTTTCGGCTTTGAGGATTTCCAGGGCGTTTTCTTCCAACGTCGGCGGCACAACCAAAACATTCGGGCTAATGCCCAACGGGTCGCCGTTATCATCCGTCTGCGACATCATAGCCGCCCGGGCTGCTGCAAATGCGGCAGGATCGAGCGTTTGCTTCGATCCATAGGCGCACTGCCACAACCCAAACCCGGCATTGCCTCGCGCTTCCACGCTCACAAGATATTCACCGCGTTTAAACACGGAGTCGGTCTGCGGATCATCCTGAACAACCATTTGCGGCTTTTTGCGGAGCTGCATGATAAGCGGCTTGAGCGCCTGGGTGGTGTCGAGGAGATACCAGGCCGTCCCCGTCCCGCCTCCGGAGTTTGAGCAGGCTTTCCCGGCTATCGAATGATCCGTTGCAAAAAAGGCCTTGCCGTCATAGCAGGCGGTGGTCCACCCCTTGGAAAGCAATCCGAAAATCAACCGGTTCGGCCATGCCCCGGCAGCCCGACCTGTTGCCTTGGCCTTGAGGCCATATGCGCCGATCCGATCATCTTCCAAATCATTGCGCTTCACCGCAATCGTGCTTTCAAAATCTTTATTGACCACGGTGTATTGGTGCCCGGAGAGCTGCTTGATGATTTTATCGCCTATCCATTCTCGCAATGCCGGGAAATCGGAAATCCAGGTGTAGTCTTCGATAGCCGTCGTCGACGGCAGGATATCGGCAATCTTTTCGTAGTCCGAAGGCACGCCCCGCAAAGCGTCCTGGAATTCCGTTTTCAGGCCGCGATACAACGCGGTTAAATTCGCTTTATTCACCAACATGATCGTCACTCCTTAGATCCGCACCCAAGCGTAATCGCTGTCGACGCCGACGAGATTACCCGCTGCAATGCT
>NZ_AUBP01000073.1 GCF_000429305.1 Desulfovibrio inopinatus DSM 10711 | reverse complement strand
AGCAAGGTAAAGGCGTCGCGGGAGAGGAGGTATCCGTCATCATGACGAACGGCTCCATTGCCGACTTCAACGGGGAAGGACATGGGACCAAAGTTGGTCCCATGAAATGATTCCGGTAACTTACGGATCAAATCGCGAATATCCCGCAAGACATGCTTGTGCCTGAGTCCGAAATGCCGGGCCACGTCAACGGACCGGACAGCCGGACGTTCGCCGGCCAAAAATTCAATGGAAATAGATTCAGGAGAAGAAACGGAAAGGGATTGAGCCGTGGTCATAAAGACCTCCATTTGGTTGGGATTAAGAAATAAAAAAAGGCAGCATGACGCTCCCCTGCCAAATGAGCAGCCGGGGTCTCACGAACACCCGGACGTCATGCCGCCGATATATGCATCCCCAAAACGGGAAATGTCTTCGGCTCAAAAACAAAAAGCCCGCGTTTCAATCCCGCTTGGGGCGGGATAAGGCGGCAGGACGCCTCAAGTTGTTAGGGACTTAATGGATAAGTCCCTAACCGCAAAAAGTCAAATTACTTCGATATCACGATTGGTAAAATGATCGTTTCCGCCTCTGGCGCCGCAACCGGGCAGCCCGTGGCATCCGTAGCCGATCCGCTTGGCGTATCCGCGCATTGGTCCCACGTGTCCGGCACACCATCACCATCACTATCATCAATCTGCGACGTTCCGGGGCATCCGGTGGAGTCCACCAAGCTACCGGCCGGTGTGTCTGCACATTGATCCAACGTATCCGGCACGCCGTCATTGTCGCTGTCGTCAAGCTGCAACGTTCCAGGACATCCGGTGGCGTCCACCAAGCTGCCGGCCGGTGTATCAGCACATTGATCCAATGTATCCGGCACGCCGTCGCCGTCGCCGTCTTCAACAGGAGATGTACCGGGGCAACCCAACGCGTCGACCAGACTGCCGCTTGGCGTCTCAGCGCATTGGTCCCACGTGTCCGGCACGCCGTCCTTGTCGCTGTCATCCATATTCAATGTTTGTGGACATCCTGTGGCGTCAATAATGCTTTCGGTTGGCGTATTCGCACATTGATCCCAGGCATCCGGTACGCCGTCACT
>NZ_AUBP01000072.1 GCF_000429305.1 Desulfovibrio inopinatus DSM 10711 | reverse complement strand
TACCGCCCCAGACGCAGGCATGCAGCCCGAAACGCGGCCGAAATCGCAACCGAATCTTCCGTCGGCATAATCTGCCAACCCACCGGCAAATTGCTCGCCCAATCGTAAAACACGATGAGCTTGAGCCGAGCCGGCCGCCCGGTCACGGGATGCAGCACTTCAAAGTTGAGATCATGGCCATCAGCCACCAAGCATTGCCCGACGCGCAACGCCGCATGATCTCGCGAAATATACGAAAGGACCTGATCTTTGAGCGCCTTTTCTCCATCACGCGCCAACACCACCACATCACGATTGGTTTTCTCGTATCGTTTGGCGAATCGATAAAACGAATGATACCCCGGAACCGTTTCGTGCCCCCGATCCTTCAAAATGGCGCTGGTAGCCCGGTAGGCCAGCCGATAACTCGGCCGATTCGGATGGAGCCAACACCGTAAAAAGACTTCTTCGGCCTCATAGCCGATTTGCCCCAATTCCGGAGCTTTTCCTTCCGTCCAAACCCCGTTGCGGTCGCAAAGAATGAGATAATTATCATCGTGATTCTTGAGCTTTTTGTCCCAGGCATAGAGCGTTGCCACGGCAACCGCGCCGAGTCGGGCATGAATGTGCGGCAGGATGTGCCCGGCATTGAAGGCAAAAAGAAATCCTTCCGTGGCCTTTCCCTTTTGCCCCCAACCGGCATCAACCACATGCGCCCGCCACGCCTGCACCACGGCATATCGATCCAATCCCGCCTGATGATACTGCTCAGGCGGCACCGCCCCGGCAGCAATCCCCACCCCGGAAGGCACCGCAACAGCCCCGTGCCCGGATTCCGCCAACGCCCCGGCCGCCACGACAGCCAAAACCCGGCGCACGTCGGCCGGCAACTGCTCAGGCGAGAACACTTTCCCCCCGCCCCGGCCCGAACGCTTGGAAAACGGCCAATCTTCGCGAGTGGCGCGACGATAGATAGCTCTTTCAGATGCGCCCAGAGCATCGGCAATCTGTTTTGTGGTGTACTGCTGCGGTGTCTGCATAGTTATGTCCGAAGTCTTGTAATAAGGTGATGTCTTCGCTATTGAGTGTTTTCGGCCAACACGTCCAACGCCAACTTGGTGAGATCATCAAATGAAAATCGTCTCAGATGGCATCGTCCATGA
>NZ_AUBP01000071.1 GCF_000429305.1 Desulfovibrio inopinatus DSM 10711 | reverse complement strand
TGTGCAATGCCACAATCACTTCCGAGGCCAGCGGCACGGTCAGCCATTCCGGTTTGTCCACCTTCCAATACCGATGAAGCCATTTCCCCAGGCTCGTGGCATCGGGATTGCGGGCATGCTTGGCCCACAACCCCCGAATGGCCCGCACCTGTTTTTCCGTGGCCCGCCCAGGGCGAGGTCGGTTGCGCTCCTCACTCCCATCATCCCAGCCACAGCTCACAAAATAATCCACCAAGGCGGCGAGCTGTTTTCCATTCAATTTCCCGGCCGATGCCACGCCATACCGCTCTTCGAGCAGATACCGGTAATCCTCATCCGCCAACCCAAGGTCTTTCTTGGCAATATGCACCTTGGCCAAGAGCGCTTGTCTATGATTCGCTGCCATGGCTTTTGCTCCATTCTGCATGCCAGTCGTTCAGAATTCCCGCGCACCGTTCCGCCATTTGCCGTGGTGCCTTGGGTTTTTTCGGATGTTTTAAGAAGGTGGCGACATACCGATTCTCTACGATATCCACCAACACCGCCCCACCGGGATTCGCCCCATCGCGCACCACAAACCGATCACAATTTTCGGACATATTCTTTTCCCTTCCCGAAGGTCCGAAATTCATATCCCTTTTCGATGTTCTTCTCTTCGGTCACCGGCAACCGACACATAAACTCACACCCCGCACAACGCGGCCCGCCGCCAACCACCATGGCCCGATGCAATCCCGGCTTCTTGCAGGGCTTGTACCCCTCCGGCAAAGCATAGCAGGGCGTTTGCAGTCGCATGCCCGGATAGGCCAGCTGATCAGGCTTCACCACCGCCACACGTTCCAGGTAGATATCATGCATACGCCACCTCTTTGGCCAAGAGCGAACCACGCTGCCGCAACGCCTGTTCCAGCTCGATAAAGGAGGAAAACCACTGCCGGATCATGCGCCGATTGAGTCCGATCGGCTCGCCTTTGGCCCACAATCCGACCACCGGCACCCCGGCAGCCCAGGCCGCGCCCACCTCGGCCCAGGCATCACACCCAGCCGGACCGAGATAAATGCAGAGATCGCTTTGCGTCGCACCGAGCAAATTCCAGCGGAAATTCTCCGCCCCGGCAGCCGACCGAATCCACGTTTCCGGGTCAGCACCCGCAGCATCAAACGTCCATAACGGTTGATCACCGGTAACCCCGGATTGCCGAACAAACGACAACACCGTATGTCCCA
>NZ_AUBP01000070.1 GCF_000429305.1 Desulfovibrio inopinatus DSM 10711 | reverse complement strand
TGTGCAATGCCACAATCACTTCCGAGGCCAGCGGCACGGTCAGCCATTCCGGTTTGTCCACCTTCCAATACCGATGAAGCCATTTCCCCAGGCTCTTGGCATCGGGCTTGCGGGCATGTTTGGCCCACAAGCCCCGAATGGCCCGCACCTGTTTTTCCGTGGCCCGCCCAGGGCGAGGCCGGTTGCGCTCCTCGCTTCCATCGTCCCAGCCACAGCTCACAAAATAATCCACCAAGGCGGCGAGTTGCTTTCCATCCAGTATCCCGGCCGATGCCACGCCATACCGCTCTTCGAGGAGATACCGGTAATCCTCATCCGCCAACCCAAGGTCTTTCTTGGCAATATGCACCTTGGCCAAGAGCGCTTGTCTATGATTCGCTGCCATGTTTTTTGCTCCATTCCGCGTACCAGTCGTTAAGCACAAGCGCGCACCGTTCCGCCAACTGCCGCGCCGCCAGGGGCTTTTTCGGATGCTTGAGAAAATTCGCGACGAATCGATTTTCGTCATGCACATCGACAAGCACCGCCCCGCCGGGATTGGCCCCATCACGGACGATAAATCGCTCAGAGTTTTCGGACATATTCTTTTCCCTTCCCGAAGGTCCGAAATTCGTAGCCTTTGCCGATGTCTTTTTCTTCGACAACCGGCAACCGACACATAAACTCACACCCGGCACAACGCGGCCCACCGCCAACCACCATGGCCCGATGCAATCCCGGCTTTTTGCAGGGCTTATACCCCTCCGGCAAGGCATAGCAGGGCGTTTGCAATGTCATCCCCGGGTAGGCTGCATGATCAGGCTTCACCACCGCCACACGTTCCAGGTAGATATCATGCATACGCCACCTCCTTGGCCAAGAGCGATCCACGCTGCCGCAACGCCTGTTCCAACTCGATATACGAGGAAAACCACTGCCGAATCATGCGCCGATTGAGTCCGATCGGTTCGCCTTTGGCCCACAATCCAATCACCGGCACCCCGGCAGCCCAGGCCGCGCCCACCTCGGCCCAGGCATCACATCCAGCCGGCCCAATATAAATGCAGAGATCGCTTTGCGTCGCACCGAGCAAATTCCAGCGGAATTTCTCCGCCCCGGCCGCCGACCGAATCCACGTTTCCGGGTCACCGCCCGCAGCATCAAACGCCCATAACTGTTGATCACCGGTAACCCCGGATTGCCGAACAAACGACAACACCGTATGTCCCAGCCGTTCCAATCGTTCCGTCAACATGTCCACGGCATGCCGA
>NZ_AUBP01000069.1 GCF_000429305.1 Desulfovibrio inopinatus DSM 10711 | reverse complement strand
AACGTTCATTGTGTTGTGCATAACTCCGCCTCCAACAGACGTTTACGGCGCTTCAGCGCCTTGATTCGTTCCTCGACCTCGGCCCGTTCCAGAAGCATGACTTGCCGTTGATCGATGGTCTTGCGCCCGACAACGAGCGCCATGGTGTCGAGCGGATCAGCCGCGCCCACGACTTCACAAAATGCGACAACAGCCCGCGGACTGGGGAAACGCTCGTCATCGTTTTGATTCAACCACTTCTCCAGCGTCGCCGTAGAGAGTGCCGCCGCATTACCACTGTTCAACTTGATGCCGGCTTCTTTGGCGAGTGCGTCCATTTGTTCGGCCACCTGCACACAGGAGAGTCCGGATTTTTCAAATGCCGTCCGGAGCGACGCCTTGAATGCGCGATCGAAACTCGCAAGCCGGTACGCCGATCCAAAGAGTGTCCCCTGTGCCATGACTTGTCCGCCTGTAATGGTGTTTGTGTCCAAACCCGGAAAAAAGCCGGACGTTGACCCATAGTTGCCGGGGCTGTAGTTTGTTCCTGTTGCAAGAAGCTCAAACTTCAACCGCCACGACCCTCTTTTAGACACTTTTTGTGTCCAAGGTTAACCACGAAAAGATTCCAAGTTTAATCTTTTTGAAGTTTTTATTTTTTCCAATATTTTCACTGGAATAAATAAAAAAGGCGGTTCCAAGTTTAATTTCCAACTTAATTAGAGGAACTTGGAACATGTCTAGCATTGGCGAACGAATAAAAACAATACGCGGAGAAATGAGCCAAGAATCATTTGCCTCTGCTTTGGGCATCAAAAAGAACTCTTTAGGGTTCTATGAAAGAGATGAAAGAACCCCGAAGTCAACCACTATTGCAACCATTTGTGAACGATTTTGTGTTAATGGCAACTGGCTCCTGTTTGGAGAAGGCCCAATGAGGCGAGAAGGAGGGAGCGAGATGCAACCCGCAACAATGCCTCATGCATCAAAACTGGACGCCACAATGCCAAGCAATGATGCCAGTGGTGGAAGGCAAGAGGAAATACGCGAACTGCGAAAAGAAAATACCGAACTCCGCCGCGAATGCAGCGAGCTACGAACAGAAAACCAACGCCTCAACCGTGAACTCTCAGAAGCCAATAAAGAACTTATCAACACAAGCAAAGAACTCTTGCAGACAACAAGAGAAAACGCAGACCTCCGAGTAAATCTCGCAGAAATAAAAACCAGAGCCGCTCCAGACACACCAGATGAAGACGCCAGATTAAGTGCATAACGAACAAAAGAAAGGCAGCACCTACCGCAAAA
>NZ_AUBP01000067.1 GCF_000429305.1 Desulfovibrio inopinatus DSM 10711 | reverse complement strand
CATAACAGCCGGATCATCCATGCCCGCGCTCCCGCTGTCGTCGGCAAGCTGCAACAGCTCGTCTTCAGGCAGGAGTGCAATCAAGTCATCGGGAAGAGCATAGGTCATGCGTATTGTCCGTTTGGACTAGGTCAAACCTAGGTCAAAAGGGTTGAGACGAATCATTGTCCGATTAGGCAATCGCCGACAGCCAGGGCGATACCAACGATTCGGCCATACCGCGCCAAATATTCGAAGTGTTATCGGCCAGTTTTTCGGCCTTGAGGATTTCCAAAGCATTTTCTTCCAAGGACGGCGGCACAACCAAAACATTCGGATTGATGCCCAATGGGTCGCCGTTGTCGTCGGTCAAGGACATCATGGCTGCTCGGCCCGTCTTAAACGCAGTAGGGTCCAGGTCTTGCTTGCTCCCATACGCACAATGCCACAGCCCGAAACCGGCATTACCGCGCGCTTCCACGCTCACAAGATACTCACCGCGTTTAAACACGGAGTCGGTCTGCGGATCATCCTGAACAACCATTTGCGGCTTTTTCCGGAGCTGCATGATAAGCGGCTTGAGCGCCTGGGTGGTATCGAGCAGATACCAAGCCGTCCCCGTCCCGCCGCCGGAATTCGAGACGGCTTTCCCGGCAACCTTATGTTCCGCTGAAAAAAACGCCTTGCCGTCATAGCAGGCGGTGGCCCATCCCTTGGAGAGCAGACCAAAAATCAACCGATTGGGCCATGCTCCGGCAGCTCGTCCCGTGGCTTTGGCTTTGAGGCCATATGCGCCGATCCGATCGTCTTCGATGTCATTCCGTTTGACCGCAATCGTGCTTTCAAAGTCTTTGTTGACGACGGTATATTTGAAACCGGAGAGCTGTTTAATGACTTTGTCTCCGATCCATTCCCGTAACGCCGGAAAATCAGCAATCCATGTGTAGTCTTCGATAGCCGTCGTCGAGGTCAGCACATCGGCAATCTTTTCGTAATCCGAGGGCACGCCGCTCAAGGCGTCTTGGAATTCGGTTTTCAGGCCGCGATACAATGCGGCCAAATTCGCTTTATTCACCAACATGTTCGTTACTCCTTAGATCCGCACCCAGGCGTACGCATCGTCAACCCCGAGCAATTCACCGGCCTCGATACTGTTCGTCCCGATTGCCGTACTCGCGGTCTGGTCGTCTTCAACGTAAACAACACCGATATCGCTGCTTGTCGGCGGGTTCGTGGCCGACAGTTCAACCCCAAACACGCCGCGTCGGGCAATCACGTCAACATCGCCGGCCGCGCCCCCGGTATTGTCTGCCTGTGCCGACGCCACCCCCGCCACGATCAGCCCGGCCGCATCCGCAGCCGGAACCGCGTAGCCGCTCGAATTCACCGCCACCATAGATCCCATATAAATCACGGTGTCGGCCGCAACCGGGAAGGC
>NZ_AUBP01000066.1 GCF_000429305.1 Desulfovibrio inopinatus DSM 10711 | reverse complement strand
CATAACAGCCGGATCATCCATGCCCGCGCTCCCGCTGTCGTCGGCAAGCTGCAACAGCTCGTCTTCGGGAAGGAGCGCAATCAAGTCGTCGGAGAGAGCGTAAGCCATGCGTATTGTCCGTTTGGACTAGGTCAAACCTAGGTCAAAAGGGTTGAGACGAATCATTGTCCGATTAGGCAGCCGCCGACAGCCACGGCGAAACCAACGGTTCGGCCATACCTCGCCAAATATTACTCGTATTGTCGGCCAACTTTTCGGCCTTGAGTATTTCCAGGGCGTTTTCTTCCAACGTCGGTGGCACAACCAAAACATTCGGGCTAATGCCCAACGGATCACCGTTGTCATCCGTCTGCGACATCATGGCCGCCCGGGCTGCTGCAAATGCGGCAGGATCGAGCGTTTGCTTGCTCCCATATGCACATTGCCACAACCCAAACCCGGCGTTGCCCCGAGCCTCAACCGAGACGAGATATTCACCACGTTTAAACACGGAATCGGTCTGCGGATCATCCTGAACAACCATTTGCGGCTTTTTCCGGAGCTGCATGATAAGCGGCTTGAGCGCCTGGGTGGTGTCGAGGAGATACCAGGCCGTACCCGTCCCGCCTCCGGAGTTTGAGCAGGCTTTTCCCGCTATCGAATGATCCGTTGCAAAAAAGGCCTTGCCGTCATAGCAGGCGGTGGTCCATCCCTTGGAAAGCAATCCGAAAATCAACCGGTTCGGCCATGCCCCGGCAGCCCGGCCTGTGGCCTTGGCCTTGAGGCCATATGCGCCGATCCGATCATCTTCCAAATCATTGCGCTTCACCGCAATCGTGCTTTCAAAATCTTTGTTGACGACGGTATATTTGAAACCGGAGAGCTGTTTGATGATTTTATCGCCGATCCACTCCCGCAATGCCGGGAAATCGGAAATCCAGGTGTAGTCTTCGATAGCTGTCGTCGACGGCAGGATATCGGCAATCGTTTCGTAATCCGAGGGCACGCCGCGCAAGGCGGCCTGGAATTCCGTTTTCAGGCCGCGATACACGGCGGCCAAATTCGCTTTATTCACCAACATGATCGTCACTCCTTAGATCCGCACCCAAGCGTAATCGCTGTCGACGCCGACGAGATTACCCGCTGCAATGCTATTGACGCCGCCGTCGGTGCTCACGGTCTGATCGTCTTCGACGTACACCGACCCGACATCAGCGTTTGTCGGTGCATTGGCAGCCGACAAGGCCAGCCCAAACACGCCGCGCCGGGCAATAACGCTGACGTCTCCGGCCGCGCCCCCAGTATTGTCTGCCCGGGCAAAAGCGACGCCCACCACGGTCAATCCGGCCGCATCCGCAGCCGGAACCGCGTAGCCGCTCGAATTCACCGCCACCATAGATCCCATATAAATCACGGTGTCGGCCGCAACCGGGAAG
>NZ_AUBP01000065.1 GCF_000429305.1 Desulfovibrio inopinatus DSM 10711 | reverse complement strand
GATGCGGCCTGGAGCACGTTGGGGTTGCGCTCGGCCGGGGAGATCAAAGCCGAGATTAAGCGGATTGGTGATGCGTATAAGCAAGTCAAAGAGGATGGCACGGCCTCGGTACGGGATTTGGATGCAGCTAAGGACAAGTTGAAAGCGAAGCTCAAGGAGTTGGGGACAGAATATGCCCGGGTGGGTGCTGATGGAACGACCAGTGCCAATAAAATCGATACAGCGTGGAGAGATTTGGGTCTCCGTTCCACCCGCGAAATCAAAGCAGAAATTCGTAAACTCGAAACATCGTACACGACTATACGCGAGAGCGGTACGGCATCGGCGAAAGAGATTGCAGCGGCTCAAGAGAAGCTGAAGGCAAAAATCAAAGGTTTGCGTCGAGAGTACCAGCGACTGGGTGCTGAATCCCCACAGCAAATCAAAGGGGTGGAGTCGGCATTATCCAGCATCATGTCGGTGTTGGGAGAGGTACGGACTGCTGTTGCAGGGTTAGCCCTTGTTGAAACGTTTCGGCGCGCTACGAAATATCTCTGGGAAGCTGTTGACGCAATCGATGCCTATGAAAAGCGTATTATCAGTGTAGCGGCAACGTTGACAGACTACAACAAAGGGTCGGCTGATGAACTCAAGACGATTTATGAACAAAATCTCCAATATGCAACGGAGACCTACGAAAAGGTTGAGCTGGCTGCTGCACGGTTTTTTGCGTCGGGTCAGGAACTCACTGAAGCATGGCAAATTTTAACGAACAAAGGCGTTGTCCTGACGTCTGAGGAAGATATCACCAACCTCGGTATTATTGTCGATAAAATAAAACTCATGACCCAGGGGCAAACAGCGAGTTTGCAAATTGCCCAGGAAATACGATCTGTAATGTCTGGGCAAGCTCGGGCAACGGACCAAATCGCCGTTTTGCTAAAAGATAAACTTGGACCAGAGTGGGATAAACAACTCAAAAAAGCCGTGGCTGAAGGCCGGGCGCTGAAATTTGTCGCGGAACAATTCCAGGGGATGTTGGCGGCATCGGAAGATATCCAGGGTACGATCGAATCGCAGGTTTCGACGTTGCAAACGCGATATGATCAGATCGTGCGATCCGGATTCAAGGAAATGCATGATGATGTCGTGAAAGCTTTGTCCACGATAAATTCGTTGCTTAATCAATACGGTGACATGCTCGGGGCTCTGATATCAAAAGCGTATAAGCTGATCAAAATACTGTCCAGTGGCTTAACAAACCCCTTTGGTCTCCTGACAATTCCTGGACAAGAGATTTGGAAATGGGGTGTTGATCAAGTGTTTCCCAACGAAACAGCGACCAACACAAATGACACCAATGGCGCTGTGCAACCCATTGTCAACAACCCACCTCTCCCTATCGACGATAACAGCACCAAGAAAAGCAAAAAGAATCTCGACGATCTCTTGAAAGCCGCTAAGGAT
>NZ_AUBP01000064.1 GCF_000429305.1 Desulfovibrio inopinatus DSM 10711 | reverse complement strand
CGCTTTCAGCATGATCGTCCTCCAGTTCCTTCAAGAGTGTTTCCACCGTTCCGCACAGTCCCAGCGCCTCTGCACGCCGGTCCGCCACATGCCGGGCCGCGCCCGTACACACCAACTGATTGAGCCGCACGGCCGCTTCAACCAGCGGGTCCGGTTCCCAGGGCGTCACGACAGGGCAGTCCACCATTTTTTGCGCCTGCACGGTGAGCCGCCAAATTTTTTCCTTGCCGGTTCGTTCCGCATTCCACCGGCAGCCCGCTTCCGACACATACCCGGCAGCCCGATATTCCCGCATCCGTTTGTACAAATACGAAGGGCTGGTCCCGGCGAGTTGTGCGATTTCACCGCAGGTAAATCTCGGACTCATGCGCATGGCCGCCCAGATTTTGGCCTCCCGTTCTGCCGGTGGAGCCTGTTGGGCTTCCACAAAGGCGTACACCCCGTGCGCCAACCGCTTGAGTTCTCGGCTTGTCACAAGGCTATCAACCGCTGTTTTCGCCTGTGCTTTGGGCAGATCGAGCGTTTCACGCATTATTTTCAGACGAAACGCCCCGGATGCGGCCGCAAACTGCCGCACCCGCCCGGTAATACTGTCTTCACGCGTTGCCATGCTTGCCTCCCAATAGTGCGGGCAAGGCCTGCACCATATCCGGCACCACCGTTGTGGTCCCGCCGGCTTTCGCCATCCGGGCCAATCCCGAAACGTCGCGGTATACCAATCGAAAATCCCCATCCGACCGTTGAGCAATGAGCTGGCCCGCTTCCGGTGCCAACGCCAACCCGGCCGCTTTGCTGGCAAACAACAAAATGTCTTCCGCCGTGATCGGTCCGAATTCCACCACCCCGACAACGCGCGACCACAAGCGCCGCTTGGCATTGAGCATGGGGTACAATGACTCTTCACCAACCAGCACTACGGGCACGCCCGTAATGTCATGAATGTCCCGCCAATGTTCCACCAGCTTGGGATTGAGCCGGTCCGCTTCATCCACAATGATAGTCCGCTTGGCTTTATCCAATTTTTCGCACGCCATCGTCATGGCCTTGGCCGTGGTATGCGGTTCGCACTTGCAGAGTTCAAAACAGAGCGCCGCCAACATGGCCCGAGGCGTCCAACCTTCGAGCGTCCGCATATAGAGCGCCTTGGTCTGTGTGGCGTACCGTTTGGCGCACACCGTCTTGCCCCGACCGGCCCGGCCATACACAAGGCCAAGCCCGGGCTGTCCTTCCGCGATATCTTCCAAATTGGTCATCATATCCTGAAATTCCCGCACGTTCTGCGTGCGCAAAAACACATCGTTCATGTCAGGCTACCTTTTTTTTTAACGCAATCATTTGCCGCAAATCCTCGAACCCGTCCCGGTAGCGCTCAAACTCCACCGCGCCTTCAAAGGCCGTCATAAAAGCCGCGTCGTCATCCGTAAGCGTCAACCCGAATTCTTCGACATGGCGCACACACCATTCATACCGGCCCGCACTGCTGGCAAAATAGGCGGGTCGTGCATGGAT
>NZ_AUBP01000063.1 GCF_000429305.1 Desulfovibrio inopinatus DSM 10711 | reverse complement strand
AACGATAGCGCGGCTCCGGATTGTAGGCGTAGACATGCCCGCCGGACTCCACCACGGCCATGGCGGCCATAAGCTGCACCGGCACACCGGTCAGTCCCGCCCCCGGCCGCACAAGATGTTCAATATCTTCTCTGCTCAGTAGCATGACGCATTCTCCTCGCGTGAATTCGCGTTGTTGAATGCATCATGCACGAGAGGGATAAACACACAAAATCAAGGGGTTGACTAAGGTGTGTGACAAGAGATGAGGGGATTTATCAGGTAGGTTCCACACCATGCAAAATCCCAAACGCAAAGGCAAGGACTACACGGCCAAGCGCAAGCAGATGCGAGAATACTACGTGCAAGGCATGCCCGTAGAAGAAATTGCATCGTTGTTTCAGCTCGACGTGCGCACCATTCACTATCACAAGAATGTCGACCTCAAAAAGCACCATTGCGATTGGGAACAGCTACGCTTGGAATCCATGCTTGGTGAAGAGCATATTGAAGGCAAAAATCAAGCGTTTCTTGCGGCACTGATCGAATGTTTTGAGCAGGAACTGCAACAGCTCAAAGCCGAACCCGATCCGGATAAGCGTCTGAAGCGCCTGGAACGCTACGCCAATGGCTACCACAAACTTGTTGCCGCCGGCCGATCCACGGAACCAGGTGCTCAAATTCACGATATCGCCGCCACGGTTCTTCGTACCCTGGCCACCATGGCCAAAGAAGCAACTCGCCTCGATGTCGTGGAATTTGTTATCGAACACATGGATGCCATTTGTGATCACATCCGCAAGCACTACGGGCGTGATGCATGAAGCTCAATTCCAAAGCGTTGCAGAATGAGCTGGCCGCCCTCAAAGCCGAGCTGGCCAACATGGTGGCTCTGGAAGAAGAGGGCCGGGAAGAACGCATCGCCCATGCCAAAGCCGATTTCCGTTTTTTCTGCGAAACCTACTTTCCGCATCACTGTAAGGGCGAATCGAGCGCGTTTCATGAATGGATTTTCGAACAGGCCCCGCAGTGGGGACCGGGAGCGCGACACGACATCGCCGCCCCCCGAGGCAATGCCAAAACAACCTATTTGGCCCGGCTGTATCCGCTCTGGAAGCGCATTCGCGGCGATACCCGCAACACCAGTATTATCCAGGCCGCATCAGAAGAAGCCGAGCAATCATTGGCTGTTATCAAGGCGGAACTCGAAGAAAACATACGATTACAGGCCGATTTTCCAACAGAATGCACACCGGGAGATCGTTGGCGGCAACGCCAAATCACCACGGTGGCTGGCTGGCATTGCCGGGCTTACGGCGCAGGCAAAAAACTCCGTGGCGCAAACTGGAAAGGCAATCGGCCCGACCTCATAATTTTAGATGATTTGGAAGATGATGTGCTCGTCCGGAGCAAAGAGCGTCGGGACGCCCTCTGGAGTTGGTTCACTGGTGCCGTTCTTCCATTAGGCCCGCCGGATGGGAGCGCTATCATTCTCTATATCGGCACGCGCCTCCATCACGATGCCATTTTATGCCGCGCCGGAAAACGGCCGGATTTTCG
>NZ_AUBP01000062.1 GCF_000429305.1 Desulfovibrio inopinatus DSM 10711 | reverse complement strand
TCACGTGCTTTTTGTCAGAGACTCACGTGCTTTTTGTCAGAATAGTATATTATAACACCCTAAAAAAACTAACAATAAAATGCACTAGAAAAGAGAAAAGTAGAAAAGAGAATATTTCGCGCGCGCGTGAGCAGGCGCGTTCTATATATTTGCTAACCCATCAAGGAGTGGAGTTTTCGCCTTCTCGGCCTGCTGGCCTGGGGGAACTCTGACAAAAAGCACGCCTCCAGCTCCATGCGCTTCGCGCTTCCTTGAGGGCGGTAAGTTTGGTTTCTGCTCAGACCTGACAGAGAACTCCCCATAGGCTCCCCATTTCGCTCTGTCGTGATGAGAGTCGGCTTCCGCCTCCATGCTACGGCCTTCGGCCTAGAGCCCCATTCGGGGCTAGCTGTGGCAGACTACACACCACAACCACCACAGGCATAGGGTAAAATCGCGCAGAAATGGGCCTGTATCGCATCCTGTAAAGTTTTTCGAGGCAAACACGGCATGGGTGATTCAAAAGCCTTAGAACGCAAATTGAACAGGGTTAGTAACATCACAAGCGAGCCTACGACGGGCACTGACTCAAGTCTGGTATCGTACTAACTCCGCGCCTATCATAATCGCTCATAAATGGCCCTGTAGAGGGTTTTGGTTGTGCCCTAGTGTTTGGGCCGTAAAATTATCCAGAACGCAAAGTAGGGCGGTTTATGCGTGGTTGTGATGTGTGTTGAAGAGAAGAGACGCCCGGCCACCTCATGCTCACGCATGGGCAACCGGCCGCCCTCTGGGGACCGGGGAGACGGCATTTCCAGGAATGCCTCTCTCCCGTAGGGACGAAAAGTGGAAAAGCGGAAATCAGGAGAAAAGATATTTAAATTCGAGGCGTTAAGTCTCTGATTTGTCGTTTCCACCCCTGTGGAAATGGGCTTGCCTGGAAACGCCGGGAACCCTTGTCCTGCCTGGGTTTCAGCGTTTCCACGGTATTTTCGTTTCCAGTGGAAATCCGGAAATGGCAACGAGCTGGCTATGCGCCCCGAGCAGGTCTCAAGGAATGCCCGTCTCGGATCACCGTTCCGGCCTCGATCAATGCCAGAGCGAGGTCTCGCAACCCCCGCTTGCTCTGGTTCTTGAGGGCACCATGCATCTCGCTTCGTCGTTCATACAGACCATGTGCCCCTGTCATGGTGTACGGCCTTCCAGCGGAGTAGGCATCACGTATTTCTGAAAGCAGTGAATCCATGACAGACTCTGATCGGTCAATCGTTGTTATGTCAACGATGATACCGTTCGGCTTTCGGTACATGGTATGAGGTTCTTTGCCGTCAGAGTAGTTTTCTTTGACGATTCCACCCTCTACAATGCAACCTTTTCGATACGGAACACCGTACTTTTGACAGACTGACTTAGCCTTTTTTTCTGCCATGACGTACATTGCATAGACGCATCTTGTTCCATCTACAAGGGCACTCGAACCACGAATGGAATCTCTTGCATCGTCAATGGAATCTATTGCCCCTTTACGCAGGTGATGGATGAAGATGACCGCAGACGATGTCTGCCTTGCTACACGGGCAAGCTCTTTGCAAACGAAGTCGGCATCTTCCGAACTGTTGAGGTCAAGGCCAGAGCAAAAGGACTGGATCGGGTCAAGTACAAGAGCGCGCAGGCGAAATTGTCCGCCAAGCTGATTGACCAAGTCGCTCCACCCTCTTGAGGTCGTATTGTGCCGGTCCTTGCCCTTGATGAAAAATTTGTGGCTCGATTCAATATCAGGAAACGG
>NZ_AUBP01000061.1 GCF_000429305.1 Desulfovibrio inopinatus DSM 10711 | reverse complement strand
CGGTAGGTGCTGCCTTTCTTTTGTTCGTTATGCACTTAATCTGGCGTCTTCATCTGGTGTGTCTGGAGCGGCTCTGGTTTTTATTTCTGCAAGTTCTACTCGTAGGTCTGCATTATCTTTTGTTGTCTGCAAGAGTTCCTTGTTGACCTGAACTATCTCTTTATTCGCTTGGATAAGCTCTTTATTGGCTTCTGAGAGTTCACGGTTGAGGCGTTGGTTTTCTGTTCGTAGCTCGCTGCATTCGCGGCGGAGTTCTGTATTTTCTTTTTGTAGTGCGTGAATTTCATTTTGCGTTCCACCATTGGCTTCATTGCTTGGCGTTATGGCGTCGAGTCTTAATTCTTCCGGCGTTGTAGCGGGTAGCGCTTCGCCCTCGTCGCCTCGCCGCATTGGGCCTCCTCCAAAAAGAAGCCAATGAGATGAAACGCCACTAAGGCTGCAAATATTTGCCAGCACGACTGCGTTTGGTGTTCTCTCGTCTCGTTCATAGAAACCAAGTGTTGCCTTGTTAATGCCAAGCCTTTTGGCGAAGGCATCTTGGCTCTCCTTGCCTCTTATCTCTTTGAATCGTTGGCCTATTGTCATGATGTCAAAGTTCCTCCACGAAAGTTTGACGCGGACTTTGACACGGCACTTCTTCTTAATTTATTGTAATTAATAAGTATTTCAAAAATCGATGACTTTTGAAACTTTGACGCTATTTGAAGTTGACTTTGGCTTCAAATAGCGTTTAAAAGAAGGCCGTGGCGGTTGAAGTTTGTGACTCTTCGCTTTGATCCAAACTACAACCCCAACAACGTAGGGTCAACGTCCGGCTTTTTTCCGGGTTTGGACACGAACACCATCACAGGCGGACAATAATGGCACAAGGAACACTCTTTGGATCGGCGTACCGGCTTGCCAGTTTCGATCGGGCGTTCAAGGCGTCGCTCCGGACGGCATTTGAAAAGTCCGGACTCTCCTGCGTGCAGGTGGCCGAAAAAATGGACGCACTCGCCAAGGAATCCGGCATCAAATTGAACAGTGGTAACGCGGCGGCACTCTCTACAGCGACACTAGAGAAGTGGTTGAACCAAAACGATGAACGTTTCCCGAACCCTCGGGCTGTGGTCGCGTTTTGTGAGGTTGTGGGGGCGGCAGATCCGCTTGACATTATGGCGCTCGTTGTCGGGCGTAAAACCATCGATCAACGGCAGGCCAGGATGTTGGAGCAGGCCGAAGTGGACGCTCAAATCAAGGCGCTGAAGCGCCGCAAACGATTGTTGGAGGCGGAGTTATGCACAGCAGAACAATGAATATTTACGCAGGGCGCGGACCTGGACGGCATCGCGACACCTGGGGGATTCGGCAGCAGTTGGATCTTGCGGGGGTGTCGATGGCGGAAGTCGGCCGGCGGCTCGGTATGACACCGCAGGCCGTGAGCGACACGGTGCGCGGTGTGCGGAATAATCGTCGGGTGTTGCGGTATTTGCTCGAAGATTTAGTGATCCCGGCCGAGATGTTGAGTTTGCCGGAAGATATGTGTGCGAAGGAGGAAGTGTGATGGAAAAGGCGTTGGATCGTGAAGTTGAGGTTCGCATTGATGGTGATGTGGTCTTTGGTTGGCATCCCGATGTTGGGGTGGGTCATGTCCATATTGTTCATGACGCTGAGTGCGTCTCCCAGGCGCAAGAACTTCTGGGAGACGCATTGGAGTGGCTTCGTTCCCTTAAAATTCATGAATAACCGCTTCTGCAGGAAGCGGGACAGCCGGATACAATCCGTAGAGTTCATCAAGGAAGATGT
>NZ_AUBP01000060.1 GCF_000429305.1 Desulfovibrio inopinatus DSM 10711 | reverse complement strand
TTTGTAGCGCGGCGCCATTCCTTCTCCTTCTTAGTGAAGAGAGAATAGCCTATTGCAATACAAATGCGAAGACTTAAATTTTACGATGTACTAGGAACTGTGGTCAACATAATTAAATATTAGGTCTCGTTACCATTTTTGACATGCAGTCATTTGACCAGGACTTCGCTATCAGACTGGGCAACTTTTCTTTGTCGGGGAAAAATATTCAGCCAGGGGGTGGCCCCTGGCTGAATTATGCGCAAAATGCATTTGAGAATGAATCGGACGACAATGCAATTATAGCATCAATCTCCTTGTTGACTATCTTAAAAAGATCCCCCCGATTAGTTTGATCCTTTAAATACGTGAATAGGTCGCTACGTCTTTCCTAAACTCCTCGTCCATGGTTTCCGTTAGAGACGGTTTGAAAAGATTAATTGCATCGACTATAATGCTTGTTGTCACCGGGAAGTTGATTCTGCTCTCACATTCTTTTTCAAAAGCCTGCTGGGCGACGTTTTGGAAAAGATATTCAATATCTGCTGGAGTGAATTTCGTGGTTAAAGTTATAAGAAGGTCCAAATCAATAACTTCGGTGTTCATCTTTGACAGATAGTAACTCAGTACTGTTCTTCTTCCATCGTCATCCAAAGAGCCAACAGGGATGACGTAATCAAAACGTCCAGGGCGTAGTAGTGCAGCGTCTAGTTGACGGATGTAATTTGTCGCGCATACAAGCAGCACCTTGTTGGTATGGCTTTTCATGAGCGGTACCTGCTTAAGAAACTCGTTGGTGATCGACCTGTCTACTCGGTTTGCCGTATCTCGGCTACCAGCAAGTTCTTCAAATTCATCTATGAATAGGACGACTTCATCCAAATTACGGGCTTTTTCCATAAGTTCACGCAGATGCATTCCAATTTTATCTACACCGTCGATCATGAGTATACTTGGCACAATTTCAACGTACCACCAGGCTAATCTTCCAGCCATCGCCTTGACAAAATGGGTCTTACCTGTGCCTGGCGGACCGAAAAAAATGATGTTTTTGGGTGGAATGACACCATGCTTCTGTGAGAGATCTCCTTCAATCAAGGGAAGAATGATCTTCTTTTGGATCAATTGCTTGGGAGGTTGCGTGTCGGAAATGGTATCCCAGATATCCCTGCTAATAGTGCGCGCACCCATTTGCACCAGGAGTTTTTCCTGGTTGTGAGTGGTAACTTCTTCGTCCGTTCCAATGTTTTCGAGAAAGTCGTTACAGGCGATCCTGAAACCGACATCTCGATTCAGTCTTTCGGACAAGATCCATTTGTGCCGCATAATTTTTTTCCAAAGATTGGTCGCGACGTCCGTATCGAACTTCGCGCCGCTGGCTTCGAAAATCTTGCTAACACACGCTTCGGGCTTAGGTGGATCAAATATTTTATTGTCCAATATATGGACTCCTTATAACGATTTATCGTCACACATGTCGTGCGTCAAAACCGTTACGTTAAATGCCTGTCTTAAATGAAAATTCTTTTGAGAGAATAAGGCATAGTTTGAGATTGTCACGGAATATATTTTAGTTTCTGATATTCAGTTGCAATATGCTGTTTTCAATAGTCTCTTCCATAGCTGTTTTCTGGAGTCCCTCATATTTTGTGCATATCATCTCAGACCAATGAACTAAAAAGAGCAATGTCTAATGGAATTCCCAATATAAATCCATGCAAAAAATGATTTTTCATATTCACACATCTTCTTATACATGTCAGACTTGGTGACAGATTGGGCAAAAAGAAAGAGATCAAAAACAGGCAAGCGGGTTGAAAGGCGAGTTTGAAAACATGGTCATGCTGTTATCGGACGAAAAGAACTCAACCAGAAGTATAAATACTAGGGCGTGTTTCTAAATTACCGCAACCAGATGAGACATGAGGCGATAGTAACCATTGCCAAGAAAGTCATCTGCAATTTTTCGTAACGAGTA
>NZ_AUBP01000059.1 GCF_000429305.1 Desulfovibrio inopinatus DSM 10711 | reverse complement strand
TGTTGAACGGGAAAAGCAACACCTCCCGGCGACGCGAAACGTTGCGACGCTATTTGGCTGATATCTTTGAATGGATGCCGAATAAATAAGTCAATTAATTAACCAGTTTGCCATGGTATGGCGACCTGATGTAGGTGTCGATAAAAAATATTTGGAGGGCGGTATGTTGAAAAAAATGATGTTATCGGGCTTGGTGGGATGCTCGGTGCTCTTGGGGGCAGCCGGAGCATGGGCAGATATTCCTGAGATGCCCGAAGGGGCGGTGTCGGTACATCTCGGCGTTTCAATGATCACGTACACCACTGGAGATGTTTTTGTATGGACGGACACCTCAGGAAGCGTCTATACACGGTATAAGCCTGATTCTGCTACAGATGGGTTCACCATCAATCCCATGTTGTGGCAGGCCACTCAGGATGAAATTACTTGTTCAATGAAAAATATTGATGAATCTGAAGTCGATATATTTTCGACAATAAAGAATGAAAGAACCTATGCATTAGTTCCGGAATGGGTATGCTCCATTGATTTTCGTGAGGCATTCGAGCTTACGTATATAAGTGGAGATGTTTTTCGCTATCCATCCGACTTCGGCGGCACGGAACCTGTTGCACCTGTCTGCAACAGCGACGACACCGACAGCGACGGCGTGCCGGATGCCTGGGACCAATGCGCGGATACGCCGAGCGGGTCGGCTACGGATGCCACCGGGTGCCCGGTGACGGCTCCGGAGGCGGAAACGATCATTTTACCCATCGTGATTTCAAAGTGATTTGACTTTTTGCTGTTAGGGACGTATCTAATATGTCCCTAACAAGATGAGGCGTCCTGCCGCCTTATCCCGTCCCAACGGGATTGAAACGCGGGCTTTTTGTTTTCGTCGCCTTTTCTTCCCTATGGGAAGAGCTATATATCGGCGGCATGACGTCCGGGTGTTCGTGAGACCCCGGCTGCTCATCTTGCAGGGGAGCGTCATGCTGCCTTTTTTATTTTCCAATCCCAACAAGATGGAGGTCTTTATGACCACGAACAATTCCCCTTTCCCCTTTTCCATTCATGTCGAATACCACCAAGGCGTTCCATGTGTTTCTTCTCGAAGCGTCGCTGAAGCATTTGGAAAACGGCATGATCATGTGCTTCGTGATATTCGGCAAATTTTAAAGGATATTCAGACTGATAGCACTGCCCCCAAATTTGGGGGCAGTGAAAGATGCTTGAAGAATAACACTCCCCTCAAAATTGAGGAGGGTGAAAAATCTCCTGTTATTGGATTTTTTGAAAGTGTGTATCGTGATCCTACAGGCCGTTCACGCCCTCTCTTTTATATCAATCGTGATGCCTTTTCCCTTTTAGCCATGGGGTTTTCTGGTACAGAGGCGCTTCAATGGAAAATCCGATTCATTCAAGTCTTTCGGAGCTTGGAACGATCGGATCGAATGAGTTTACAGGAAGACGTTTGGAGAGAAGCCCGGCAGAACGCGGCCCAAATGATGTTGCAGTTACGGCCGTCGGTTCGGGACTCGTTGGCGCGGGTGGTCCGTTACAGGAAAATGGGCCTGACCAATATTGAGATTGCCAAGATCATGGACCGTTCCAAGAGCACCATTGAAAAAGTGGTGGCGGCCGCTCGAAAGCTCGATCTCTTGCCCGGTGCCGGGCAGACGGTCGGGGTGCAATCATGAGTCCGGAGCCGGACCGAGAACATCTCGGCGATATTCTTGATGATTGCGCCAATATGATTGCTTTTCTCGAACAAGCCTTGTGTGAAGGGCAATTCGAGTTTCCGTTGACCGATGCGGCGCAAAGCGGGTTGTTGTTGATCCTGCGGAGTCTGCGCGAGCGCATGACGACAGCGGCCCGGATGGCTTGACCCCGCACTCACTCTGCACGTACTTTATCCACAGTGAGTGCAGAGTGAGTGCGGGGCAGGCTCCGTAATACTGCGGGCGGCCGTTTGGCGGCCGCCCGGCTTCAAGGGGGAGAGTATGGAAACGATTTGGGATTATAACCCGACGGAAAATGAATTAAAATCTCTCTTCGGCAACCTTGCTGCGGCGAAACGCAACCGCGAACAGGTGCAAGACGACGATGACCGCAATATGTGGCTGGCGTCTTTATTTGGCGTGCGTGGCGACATGGAAAAACGTGACGCGTATGTTGCCCAAATCCAGGATAAGCAAGTGCGGTTGGATATGACTCTACTTGCCTACGAGGAGGGCGAGGGTTTGTTTTAAGACTTTTTGA
>NZ_AUBP01000058.1 GCF_000429305.1 Desulfovibrio inopinatus DSM 10711 | reverse complement strand
ATAGTTATTTCCTTTTTCTTTCAATATAACTATTGCACCATATAAAGCCTTGTAATGTCTGACGAAGTATCCATAAACAACTGTGTTGCTTATATCGAAGCCTTCAACAGCCTGGAACGGGCTATCTTGATCAATTCACAAATCGAGGCTCGGCAGGAACTTGGAGAGCAGCTTTTGCAGTTACGGCCGTCGGTTCGGGATCTGTTGGCGCATGTGGTGCGATATCGGCGTATAGGGCTGAATAATTTGGAAATATCTAAATTATTGGAACGGCCGAAAAGTACGGTGGAAAAAGTGGTGGCGGCCGCTCGCAAGCTCGATTTGCTGCCCAGCGCGGGGCAGACGGCCGGGGTGCAATCATGAGTCCGGAGCCGGACCGAGAACATCTCAGCGATATTCTTGATGATTGCGCCAACATGGTTGCCTTTCTTGAACAAACCTTGTGTGAAGGGCAATTCGAGTTTCCGTTGACCGATGCGGCGCAAAGTGGGTTGTTGTTGATCCTGCGGAATCTGCGCGAGCGCATGACGACGGCGGCCCGGATGGCTTGACAGAGTTCTGAATCTGTATGATTTGACGATAAGGCGGCTGTGACACGGTGTGATTCTCCCGGCCGTAGCCCGTGCGCCTGCACGGCGCGCTATGCGGGGTTTATGGGAGGCCCCGCCAGTCGCCTTATTCTTTTTCAAAAAGTATTTTTCCTCTTCGTAATACCCGTTCAACATCTGCTGCAACTGTCCTGCGATACGACGTGACAAACACGGCTTTGCCTGTTGCCGTGGCCTTGCATGCGGCGTGATACCAGACCTCTCCTTTTTTGATGAGTGCGACTGTTTTGGCTCCATCCTGAATAATTATATCCGGCGATGCGCCTATTTCAGGGAGAAAACGGTACTCGGCTACGGTGAGTTCCGGGTGATGGTTGATATTCTTGGACATTGATTGATCTGAAATAACAGCCACACGCGGAATGGCTCCAATAGCTTGGGCGACATCCTCACGCAAACGCATGACGGGAAAGACGCCGTTCGGCTTTTTGTGAAACCAATCAAACGCATCCGAATCAACGAGTTCTTGAACCGCTTGTTGCCCGATGGGGGCGGGAAGCGTCGATATGCCCTGAATAAGCTTGTCATCGATTTTGGGGAGCCATGCCGCGCCGGGGTTATAATCCCAACCGGGATCAATGCCTTTGGGTACCTGATGCACCTCGCCGGTGCGCGGATCGCGCCAGGGTTCGATCTGCTCGGGGGGATCGGGTGAAATGGTGAATCCATCGCGGGCGGCCTCGGCCTCGCTCATGGCGATGACGCCACAGCGGCAGCGCCAGCCGTTCGGGGGGTAATGAGTGCGCCACCAGGGATGATCATACGGCAACACCTTGCCGTCCCAAGTTTTGTGCATGGGCCGAGTGCGGCTATCCAGAATGGCATCGTAAAGCCAGAGGGGCCGGGCCTCGGCGGTTTCCATCATGCGTTTGTAATGCCCAGCGGCATAAGCCGTGGAGATGTTGGTGTGATAGATCGTCTTTAAACGCCACGGGCTGCCGAGCTGGACCAATTTCTCTTCCCCGGTGAGGGGATCAATCATCTTTTTTTTGCCCCACCAGCCTTTCTGCCGCAGAAGCGGTTCCAGCTCCTTGCGGAACTGTTCAAAGGTGTTGCCCTCGCTCAATGCCGTATCCAGGGCGGTGCGGATATCCTGGAGGATATCCATTTTCATGGCCTTGGCGACGGTAAACGTTTTGCTATGGGCATCGCGCCACATATCCTGCCAGCCAAATGAGATGGCGTTGCCTTTGCTTCGGAAATAATCAATGGCATCGGCTGGAGGCAAATCGAATGGCAACGTGAAAAGGGGCTTCTCGTCCATAACTCAACCCGTAAAAAGTTTTTGAGAGAGGGGTTGGGGTCTGGGGAAGGGGGGAGAACTTTTTTCAAAAAGTTCTTCCCCCTTCCCCAGCCGCCGGAGGCTATTTTGCATTTCTTTTGCGTGGTTTCTCGGCGTTGAGGGCTCCCCAGACGCGGGAGGAGAAATCCGCTTTGGACAAGGTGTTCAGGAGCCGATCGGTATTGAGATCGGGCCAGAGGGTGAGCAGCTTGCCCTGGGCTTCTTCGTACGAAGAACATGTTTCGAACATGGCCAGGATGGGGGCAATCAGATCGTCGGCGACTTGCTCCATGGTGGGGGCTAACGCTTCCTGGAGGGCATCCAGTACGGCGTGGGGATCATCGGGATCTGCGTGTGCTTCGGCCGCGTTGATTTGGAGGCTATTGTGCTCGGGTGCGGCTTTCGATGTTGGCTTGGCGAGATCGGCTAGGGT
>NZ_AUBP01000057.1 GCF_000429305.1 Desulfovibrio inopinatus DSM 10711 | reverse complement strand
CCATCACATTAAAAAAGGCGCGGGCGCTTGGCATCCAACCAAGCATGCAACGCGCCCAAATCCAACCAGGTTTGCAACGGCAAATCATCTTGCCCCAATTGATACCCACCAAGTTGCAACTGCCGCAGATACACAAGATGATCGATATACGGGTTGCGCTCCGCGTTTTTCCCCTTGGGGCAGGCGGCGCAGACGGCATCAAGCCATGGGCCATTTTGCGCCGCGCATTTCTTCTTATCGTTTTTTGTGCATCCACTTAAATGGATGTCGAAGGCTCCCCCAGATCGGCCATATCCGCCACCTCGAAATATTCCACGCCCTCGTCTCGCTTCGACGAGGCGGCGTTAAATGCTGTTTGAGCAATCAAGGCAAAAGCTTCGGGGAAGCCTTTTTTGAGCAAAGTTTTCCAGTCTTCGCGGTAGCCCTCTTCCGTCGGGTCGCTCGCCAAAAATTGCCCCCCAACCCGAAACGTCCCGCGCTTAAACCCAGTACACAAGGCGGCCCCGTGTTTTACTTGGAGCGGCCACGCATTTTTGACCAGTTTGATCTTGCCGCCCGCGTGTTTGACGGTATCCGATTGGTAGGCCAAACGCTGGGCATTGGATGGCATCACATAATACATCTCATGCACGGCCCCTGTGCCCTTGTCCTCGATTTCCACAACATTGCGATCCGCGTCGAGATCCCGATACAATTCCGCCATGATATATCTCCTGAATCTTATTGATTAAAACAACGTGATTCGAAATTCGTCGTCACCGGCCCCACCATTGGTGGCCGTGTAACTCAAATCGTACTTCACCAAGCCCGACTTATCCGCATACTTCGGGTCTTCGTAGGTAGCCTTCGGCACTTCGATGCGCCAGCGATTACCGGCCGTTGCCCCGATGGTGCAGGCCAATTTTCCCGGTGTGGAGTTCTTCCAGAGGTTCCACACGTTGAAGTTGGCCAACGAATCCGCCTCCGGATCGATAGACCCTTTGGGCGTGCGGCCCCCCACATACACCTCGCGCATGCCTTCGGGATGATTTGCATCTTTGCGTTGTTGCACGTCGCCGCCCAGATCAAGCTTGAACGACTCCAGCACCGGCGTGTAGCTGCCGATTGCCAACCCGGCCCCCATGAAGACGGGACCAATCAAGCCCGTGAACATCGGCGAGGGCAACACTGAGTCGGAGGGATCGCCGTAGAGCCCCGTCATCGTAAACGACAACGTCGGTATCTTGCCGTTGGCGCAATCCAACGCCCAGGTGCCGCGCAATCCTTTGAGCACCCACAAATGCGAATCTTTGAAAAACCGCATCGACGCCGACGATTGATCAGCGGGCGACAACGTCGCCGGCCGATACTCGAAGGCTTCATGCGCGGCCGCAACGCTGGCCGTCGCCGTGCTCGTGCCGCCTGTCACGGTTTCGGCCGCTGTAAACTCGCCGGTCACGCCGGTCAGAACGAGCGTATCCCCATCAATATGGTACACTGTGCCGGTTGCCGCACTCCCGCCACCCGTCACCACTTCATCAACTTCAAAGGTGCCCGTGATGCCTTCGACGTCGAGCCGCACGACCTCCCGTTTTTTCATGGAGCAGCCCAGAAACAACGGCTCCCAATCCGGCGCAAGCAGCGCCCCGGCCTCGGACAACCCACCCCCGCGCAACTCCACGGCCGGAGAAATTTGTATTGATTTCGTTCCCACGGCGTTAGGCACAGGCGAAAACGTCGGCGTCACAACAGTCCGTTCGATTTTTTCGCCACTGACGGTCACGTCCACGCCCTCGTTGCACAACAGCGCTGCATAATCGCCGACATCCGGTGGCACGCCATACGTGGCCTCAGCAGCCAACAGCGTGCCGACTCGTTTGGTCATCAATGTTGTCATATCGATCTCCTCAATACCCATGCAAACCGATAAAGTTTTTGAAGATTCTCAAGAAACTTTTTTCAAAAAGTTTCTTGAGCCGCCGGAGGCTTCCTTCTCCTACAGCAAAACCGCTTGCTTGATTCGATACTCGGCCGCGTACACAACCAGTCCGGCCCCATCCACCGGCATGGCCTGCTCTCGGCACAACACCGCTGGAAACAACCCTTCCAACAAAATTTTCCCGCGCAACTTTTCTCGTGCCAACTGCAATAATTCTCGCGCCCCCGGCAACGCGGATTCCTTGGATCGCAAATGCTTGGCCGCACAAAACAGCCAATAGGTGTACTCTTCGAACTGCCGTTGCCCCCGATCCTCGTTTTCCATCCCCGCATAATAAGAAAGAATCGCCGGATGCCGGAAGGTGTTGCGTGCGACCACAGCGGCCTCATCATCGGCAACCGCTTCAATCGTCGCCACACCGGCTTCCGCCTTGAGCGGTTCCAGGGCAGCCAACAAAGCCGCTTCGATTTCAAGCGTTGTCCAGGCC
>NZ_AUBP01000056.1 GCF_000429305.1 Desulfovibrio inopinatus DSM 10711 | reverse complement strand
CGACAATGACAAGTGAGCAGTGGGAAACGGTTGATTACGACCCCTTTGCCCATGAAGAAGCATCACAGTCAGAGCAATGGGAGACCGTCGACTACGATCCGTTTGCAGGAGAAGACGAGCAGTGGGAAACGGTCGATTACGACCCCTTTGCTGGCAGCGACCAGTCTGCACACGATCATGTGCAAACGCAAAAAGACGACGCCAACCGCGCCGCGTTCTTTGCTGCTCCTGGGGCAATGTTCGACGGCATGGACGTTGACCCGGAGACGCATCAAGCTCCCATCGCACAGTATGTGGCGGATTACCCTTTGTCGGCATGGAGGACGGCCAAGGCGCTCGGCGTGGGAGCCTACGACGCCATCGCCAACCAAGCACCGAAGACATTCGCCCGGTTGTGGCGCGGATCGTCGTCTGATGATCTGGTAAAAGACCGCGAGACACAAGCCTACATCGATCAACAGGATAAGGAATCGCAAGAGCTGCAGAGCAAATACCTGACGGATGAAGAGTTGCAGGACACATTCCTTTTCGGCCTCCTCAAGAACAAAAGCGCATATGAGGGAGCACGCAACCTGTTCCCGACTGCAGCATCCATGGGGTCAGGCATCGGGGCCGGTGCATTGGCTGGCTCGGCATTTTCGCCAGGCGTAGGCACCGTCGTGGGTGCTGTCGCTGGTGGATTATCTGGCGGGACCATTGGCTATTCCGATTCCAAAAATGAATTTCTCGAATCCGCGTTAAAAGATTTCTACGCTAAGAATCCCAATGCAACGGATGACGAGGCCACTTCGTATCTCGACGAAATGCAACGTATCGGGACACGCATTGGGCTGTGGGAGGCGGTCCCGGAAGCTGCCAGTCAGATTGCGACGATGGGACTGGCGCGCGTTCCTTTAGGAGGAATACCCGGTCTGAACAAATTCCTCGAAATCCCCTGGGTCAAGAAATACGCAGCCAGTGAATTTGCGGAGACGGCAACAGGCAAGGCGCTTGCCAACATCGGGAAAGGCGGCGTGAAACTCGGCGCGGAGATGGGCGAGGAACATGCGACCGAATTCGCGACGTTCATGGGGCAGGAAAGCGAGAAGTATCACGCCGGACTTCGCGAGACGGAACCGACTCTCCAGGAATACATGGACACGCAAGGTGGTTCCGTCTCGGTCATGGCCGCGTTGGGCCTTGGGACAGGCTCCGCCATGAATCATTTTTTGCCTGAGATGCATGACGCGAAAAACACGCCGGACAAACTCAATGGTGAATTAGACCTTGATGCCCTGAACATGACGGGCGCTGCCGGATTCACGAAGGGTAACGCCATGTCTCGGGATGACATCATGAATTGGGTGACGTCGACCCGAGCCGGTCTCGGATTGTACCAGACGCTTTCCGATCTGTACAATGACGGACACACGGAACTCGCCACGAAGATACAAGTGACCTCGGCTGACCGCGGTGAACATGTCGAGCACTCGAAACATTATACCGGTGATGCCGTCGACATCAACCGTAAGGCGCTCACAGAAGACGAGCAAGAATTGTTCGCACAGTATGCCGCTCAGAACGGTCTCTCGCGCGATGTGAAGGGGGAGCCATGGCATTACTCGTATGTTGGAAAGGGGGCTGTCCAGGCCACAGAACGTGGCGCACGTCCCAAGCAACATGATGGAACGCCGGAATGGGAAGCTCCGGCTGTTGATCCGTCGTCGAAAACCGACCTCTTGCATGACGAAACGCCTCAGACACGCGATGATGCGGGCTGGTATTCCACGCAAAACGTGAATCAACGGTATGACGAGTCCCATCGCGAAGAGGCTCCGGCGTTCTCTTCTTCACTTGACGGCATGTTCTCTCCCGAGTCTCCATCGTTGGCATGGCAAGACGAGAATGAATTTGAAAAACTCCCGCCGGCTGCGACGCAACGGGCAACGGAACTGGCTTCTTACGTCCATGCGACGGCAGCGCAACAGACCATGGACAGCAACCGTGTCGTCAATCTCCTGCAACAGCTTGACGAGAAAAAACAGGCTGCCGCGCCGCACCTCAACACACTGAGCGCGATACAGCTTGCTCTTCAAAACGACCACCCGACACAGCCTCTCCCCGACGATGCCGCGACACCGCCATTCCCGGAATCGTCGCACAATATCGCCGCACAACTTGAGGCCATTCAAAACCCGCAATCCGGCAAGCGAGCCATGCTTGTCACTCCAGGATCGCCTTTGCCGACGGCTTTGCCCAAAGGTGTTCACCCCGTGGCGACGCAGCACGGCACGATTCTGACGACGGATCACGTTTTACGCGACCTCATCCCCTACGACATCGACGAGGAAACACTTGGAAAAGTCGTGTTGGGTGCGCCGTCTGTTCGTCCCGCTCCGGGGAGCGGCGTTGTTGCGCAGGCGCTTGACGATAAGGGACGCGTGATCAGCGAAACGCAGGTTGATCCAAGCCAAACGGAAGAGGCTGTTCAGGCGATGCAGGATCATTCGCCAACCGGACACACTCGCGTCATTTCGACCGGACAGGCGCTGCAGGAACGGCACGACGGCTTTTTGGCCGATCAGGTGCGACACGTGTCTGAACAAGGCCCGCAGGAATCAAGCAGCCGTCAAACAGCCGTCAAACAGCAAGGCGACGTCGTTTCATTTCCTGAGCCTCAAACGGTGTCTCAACGTATAACAAACGAGCCTCGCGTTGAAGAGAATTATAAAGACGAGAAAGACCGTAGGCTGCAACGTGGGGAGGCGACCTCTTCCCCCATTGCCCCAGACCATGGTCGGTCCCCGGCGGGCTTTTCCGGTGGTCACGTTGAATCTACGGATATCAATCCCATAGAATCTCATGATGTGAGCGTCAACGCAGACCAAGGACACGTGCTTCAAAAGGCTGAATCAGAGGTCGCTCCTATC
>NZ_AUBP01000055.1 GCF_000429305.1 Desulfovibrio inopinatus DSM 10711 | reverse complement strand
CCCCCATGGACTGGTCGCTGGTCCCGTGTAGGGGGTGGGTCTCAAGCCCCCCTTGCGTGTGCGGCAAGGACAAGCCGACATACCTGAATCGTCAAGCATCGCTGTTCGCCATTCAGGATAGCCGCTTATCCACGGCTACATCAAAGCATATATCTTACCGTGATTCTTTAGAATTTTATCACCACACTTTCGTTGCATCAAACGAGGGTCGAGTTTTTTCGGTTGATTAGACGGGTAGGTTGTTGAGACCGTTGCGTGATCCCTGGCGCTGCGGTAGTGAGGAACTGACTCTTTGCAATGAGTTTAATGGGCCATGAGGAGGCGAGATATGGACGTTTCTTATGTCGACGTGCAGCAACTGAGAGAAGCCTTTGGCGAGGATCAAGGCAACGCCCTGATTGCCTTCCTTGAAACGATATTTAGCGACAAGCCGCTTTTGTGTGCCGACGTCCGAAGCCTTGAAAATGCCTTCGGCGAAGAGAAGGCCGACGTATTGATCCAATTCGTCTTCAATTGGAGGGAACACCGTCGGAATGCATCACTGTGGAGTTCGTTCGATTTTGAGTCGGTCCTGGAACGTCTTCCTCTGCAATGAGGTCAGACCAGCATTTTGCCATGCGCTGACAGCACTCTGGCAGGGAACGGACCTATCGGCAATTTCAATAGCGGGCACATTTCAGGCTCGTGAAAGGGCTGTTTTTTGCCCTGAAAATATGAGGTAAATGATTGGGATATCATGATATAGTGCGCCAATAGCCTTCAAAGTTAACATAATGGTCATTAGGAGACACGGAATTTATTTGAGATATAGCGCGGGGTTTCCGATAGGCGCAAACTATAGAAGTTTATAAACAGATTTTCGTGCAACTCGTGCTACGATCACAGGCAAGAGTGATACGGGATTTTAAGGCTGATTCAAAGAAAATACCACCCCCTCGAAAAATCCTCAACGCTCCAACATCGCTTGACGATGACCGGCGTTGCGTTAATCTCTGACCCAACAAGGGGGCACACCATGATTTATGAAAGCCTCGCCACCAAGTCAGATCTGAAAGGTATGGAACTCCGGCTCACACTTCGTATGGGCGGGATGCTCACCGTTGTCCTTGCGATCCTGGTCGCTTTGAAGATTTTTTCGTAACTCCACCCAACAAGAGGGGGCCGCATGACTCTTTCAGAAAGCTTTGAAAGCCTCGCGACGAAACATGACTTGCGAGACCTGGAAGCGATTTTCCAGGCGGACTTGCGCGAGCTGGAAGCCCGTCTAAGGGCCGACATCGAAAAGATGCGGGTTGACATGGGAAAGATGAAGGATGACTTGACGATTCGTATGGCCGCCATGCTTATGGCCACGGGTGGCCTCGTCATTGCTGTCATAAAGTATGTTCTTTAATCCTTAATCTAAAAAAAACACACAAAAGGCCCGACTTGCACAAACAGGCCGGGCCATGTCCATCAAGGCCTTACGACATCGCGGTCCTATGCTTCAAAAATTTGGCTAGGTCCGTGGCCCGGCGGATCGACAGTGAGCCATCCAAAACCATGGATTTGAGTCTGTCGCTTGCCTTGTGCAGGTGCAACCGCTCAATAATATAAGCCCTTGACTTTCCAACCTTTCTTGCTATTGCGCTGTTCGACAGGCCTGATGCTTCTAACCTGCTAAAGTAGATTCCCTCTTCAACCGGGTTCATGGCTGGCTTGGCGGGAATTGGCCGCAGTCTGAAAATACGTCTCGTCTTCTTCAAAAATATTCCTTTCGTAAGTTGTTTAATTTAAAGGATGTTCTTGTTGGAACATCCCCGTCACAAGTTGCATATGTGACACCTCCTCTGACCTTGAGGAGCAAGCTAGCATGGCCTTTCAGAGGTACGGACTCCATAGCACTCTTTAGTATAAGCCACTGTCATGGTTCACTATTTTTCAAATAACTCCGTAGGGCACAACCCTCTTGTCAGAGATGGGCCGAAACCGTATGCCTTCGGTCCATGGAACTTCTGACCCTGAAAAACATCGCCAAGAAGCTAGGCCGTCCTGAATCCACATTGCGTTGGTGGAGAGATCGGTTCGCCGAGTACGTTCCTTGGAGCGGTGAAGGCCGTACCAGAATGTACCCGCCAGAGGCCGTAAAAGTCTTTGCGTTCATCGAAAAAGCTTACAAACGCGGTGATAACGCGACGCAAATTAAGGCGGGTCTATCCCAACGATTCCCGGTTGATACGTCTACAGCAATGGCGCAGTATCGCAGTAAGTCGGCAACACAGCGGCAAGGCAATGATCTTGTGCCCATGGACATGGCTGGGATGATCCTGGACCAGCGAGAAGCTATCGCAATGTTGACGCAACGATTGGCTCAGCAGGAAGCAGCTTTCAAGGCTGATATCGACCAGGAACGAGAGGCCCGCTTGGCGCTTGAAAACAAGCTGGGGGTGTTGGAAGCCGAGCTTGT
Source organism: Desulfovibrio inopinatus DSM 10711 (assembly GCF_000429305.1). Taxonomy (NCBI): domain Bacteria; kingdom Pseudomonadati; phylum Thermodesulfobacteriota; class Desulfovibrionia; order Desulfovibrionales; family Desulfovibrionaceae; genus Desulfovibrio; species Desulfovibrio inopinatus. Next base: position 709 of record NZ_AUBP01000055.1, on the reverse strand, counting down.
GGCGGGCAAGCGAAGGCAACGTGAGTTCGAGGCCCACATGGCAGACAAGATTAAGGAGAAATCCTAGCAGATACGGGGCTATACAGAACTTTTGAAGTATCTACGGCAGACCTCACACTTCTTCGACCTGGTCGGGTTGCACGTGCCGGATTCAAAGCACCTCTTGGCCGCAAGCACTGTTCTGTTGTTTACTGTGCTCGTATCTTTACGCTTCTTCTCTTCAACTTTCTTTTTTGAGAATATAAATCGTATTGAAGTTACTTTATTTTTTGTTTTGATCGGTTCCCACTCGTAGCGTAGTGAAGTATGCTTATGTATGTCTTTGTGTGCCTTCTCAAGTACACGGCGACGGAACGCAGCATAGTCTTTCCTGTGCGAATCTGGCACAAAAAGAATATCTTGCAGTTCTTCTACAGAAATAATGAAGTCTGGTTGATCATCCCAAGATTTTAATATTTCAAAAAGTCTTTGGCTGTAAGTAGATGGCAGCATTAAATATTCATACAAAGAGTATTTAGTGAAATGTTCATTTAGATTTAGGTAGTGCTCTTTCATATCAGGATGAAACTGGACATGTATGCATCCATCCTTGTTGTTGTATTCAGCCTTTAAGAACACATTATATAGAGCCCATCCTGTTTCTTTTTTGACCTCTATAACACGTGACATCAGTTGTTTTGATGCCATTTTAATTCTTGTATATGTTTTT
>NZ_AUBP01000054.1 GCF_000429305.1 Desulfovibrio inopinatus DSM 10711 | reverse complement strand
GCTGTCAGTCTGCAATGCATAAGCAAGTCGGCAGCAGCAGCACGGGTACACAAACCGATCCAAGATAAAACGCGAGCCCAGGCGACGCTCTTTGCTTTCGCAACATCGATTTATATCCATCAAATCTATGGAAATATATCGGCATCATTTTTCTCTTCCGCCAAAAACGGACGCTGCATGGATGGAGAAGGAATAGCGACAACTGTATTTACTGCAACGGCAGACCCTTGGACACTCCTCACGGCTCCTGCACCTCAAGACAGAACATTATCCATGCCTTCTCAGCTTGTCATGAATCTACAAAGCGAAAACAGAACAATGAGGATTCCATGATTCTTGGCGAATATATTAAGCAACCAGCCGACAGAACAGACTACGATATCGACTTTACTGACTGGCTCATCCCTGGAGACTCCATTGCAGACGTCTCTGCTCAGGCCACACCAGATACCATTCGTATCGATAGCATACAAAACAGTACTCCACGCGTGAAAACATGGTTATCCAACGGTCTTGATGGCGTGAAATATCGAATATCTATCACCATCACAACGCATGGAGGCCGAGTCAAACAAGTCGAGTTCAATGTAAAAGTAAAGGATTATTAATGCAGCGGTTCCTTAATAATGTTGCAACGACGCTCTTTACCGATATTGACGCGAGCACGACAAGCATTGCTGTTTCCGTTGGTGACGGTGCGAAACTTCCCTCTCTTGGAGCTGGTGAATACGCTCTCCTGACTCTTGTTGGGTACGATCCGTACCCCCATGAATCAACATGGGAAATCGTCAAAGTATTGAATGTATCCGGTGATTTACTCACTGTGGAGCGGGGATATGACGGGACTACGGCCAAAGCGTGGGCGTCTGGAACCGTCATCCAAATGCGCCTTACAGCGGACAGCATGGAACAATTACAGAATCCATTTTGGCGGTAAGTATGGCTCGTATTGCAATCAATCAATTCGATGGAGTCATGCCGATCGTTGCCCCACGACTTGTACCGGAAACAGCAGCGCAAATCGCCATCAATTGCAATCTTGAACGTGGTCGTCTGGAAGCTATCCGAGATCCCAAATACGTTAAGGCTCTTGATGGCATCAGTTTCTTTCGGTGGGCGCGAACGGATGGTGTGCATCTATGGATAAACTGGAGCGTTGACGCACATGCAATTTTGCACCCCTCCGTCTCCAGCCGGATGTGTATTGCCTCGTCTACATTTGACTATACCCGTGTCACCGATCAGGACATTTATCCAACCTATCGCCGACTCGGTGTTCCTGCCCCGACGAAGGCACCGGATGTGTCATCCCCTGAGGGGTTTGCCAGTGACACAGATGAGGTTGCCCGCATATCTGCCTATATTTACACGTATGTGAACGTATACGGCGAAGAAGGTCCACCAAGCGATCCGAGCATCGTGCATAAAGTGAAAAGCAATGCCACGGTCGTCGTAACACTGCATCCTCCCGTGGCGACAACGCTGACGCCATTGGGATCCGTGAAGTTCCGCATTTATCGTGTCGTTGTCGGGACAAACAACGCCGACTATCAATTCCTCGTAGAGACGACCGATACTCTTTATAATGACACCAAACAGGATGCCGAGCTTGGCGAGACGTGCCCTACGGTAAGTTATGATCCGCCGCCTGATGGGCTTGATGGGCTTATCGGAACATCCAATGGCCAACTTATCGGATTTCATGACAATGAAGTGTGCTTCTCTGAACCGTATATTCCGTATGCTTGGCCGATTGAGTATCGTATTCCTGTTGAATCTCAGATTATTGGTCTTGGTTACTTCGGCACGACCATCGTTGCCTGCACCAAAACGCGTCCGTACATCGTCACCGGTTATGATCCTTCGGCATTGGCTGCAGCCCAAGTGCCGTTCGATCAACCATGTCTGTCAAAAAAGAGCATCGTCTCCACCGGAACCGCCGTCTATTACGCCGGACCTGACGGGCTCTTTATGGTTGACGAGAGCTATACCGGACAAATCGTTACCAAAGCGCTCTTTACTCGAGATCAGTGGCAGGCGTTACAGCCTGAGACCATTATGGGCGTGTGGCATAACGAGCGGTATTACGCGTTCTTTCATGGGAGCAACACCGGCTTTATCTATGATCCGTCTCGATCCGATATCGTCATGTTCGATATCGGTGGACAGCCAATTATTGATATCCTGTATTCCAGTTCAGGAGACTGCATCTACCTCAAGACGGCAACCAAAGTGTTCGCGTGGGGAGGCGCTGATACATGGCGTTCGTATAGATGGCGTTCCCGAAAATTTTATTTCAATCATCAGCGGGCCATGGCTGTCTTTCGTATCGACGGTGATCCGCCTGACGACGCAATGAATCTGTGTTTCACGCTGTTGGTCGATGACGTTCCCGTTGTCAGTAAACGCGTTATCCAGCGTAGTGAGCTTGGTGTTCCCTTGCGTCTGCCGGCAAGCGCCTATGGTCATACGTTTGAAATCGAATTGGAAGGAACGACGTCGGTTGATGAAATTCGTGTGGCCAGCAGCGTCGATGAGGTCGCCGACGATGAGTAATGCCCTTCGTATTGCCCCGGCCAAACCGAATTGCAAATCAAAATCCGATTCCGTTGCCATTCCCACGCCACGCGATGTTCCCGACGGCATGAAGCCGTTTGTCGCAGCCGTGACGTCCCTTTTAGGAAAACGTGAAGGGCAGTTTCGCAACGCACAGGATTCACGGGTCATTACCGTGTCCGATTTAAAAGAAGCGGGATTATACGACTCCAAGACAAACCGTATCGACTTGTCCGGCAAGACCGATACCACGCCGCCGTCTGCTCCGACGAACATCCATGTACAAGAATTTTCACGGTTTAATCGTGTTCGCTGGACCAATCCAACGGACGACGATTTAAGCCATATCGAAATATGGACACATAAAACAGACGGAACGCCGTCTTTTGACGAGGCATTACTGACCGGCTTGGTTTCGGCTCCGCATGAATATTATGATCATCTTGGACTCAAACCAGGAGAAAAGGCGGCATACTGGCTTCGAGCCGTCGACACGTCGGACAACAAGTCATCCTTCAACCCGGAACCGTCATCGGACGTGACCATAACCGGAACGGTCGACAAGGCATCATGGGAAGAGGAGATGTACAACCTCTTCTTCGGCGACCTGACCAACAATGACGGCATCAAAGCCATTCGCAAGCAAATCAACGTCGAGACCATACAATACGACGAGACACGAAATTACTACAATCAAGATATTACGCTCTATGGCGGG
>NZ_AUBP01000053.1 GCF_000429305.1 Desulfovibrio inopinatus DSM 10711 | reverse complement strand
AAGCCCGAACTTGATGAAAGTTCGGGCTTTCGTGCGTTCTGGGGGGTAAAAAGAATTCTACCATAACGTATTCATACGAGAGCATCGGTTCTTCCAGATTCGCATGGAGCTGCGTTGGATTCGTTTCAATACACGGAGAAGATGGTATTCAACATATGCCTGAATGCCGCCTCTCTCATGTGTCTGCACGGATGCTTCATTTTTTACGGCAAAGCCAGTTGGCCAGTATGTTGGGTTACTTGACTTGATTATTGCTGCCCACAATCTGAGTAATAGGGCTATTGTCGCCAGATGTGGCGGTTTGGTTGATAGATTGGTCCACTCTTATCTCGCCGATAATAGCCTTAATCTCATTTTTGAACGTTGGGTCTTCCTCCAAAATGCCTTCGAGCCGGCGTTTAACGATGCGTTGCATTTTCTCGTCCGATGGATTGTTTTCTAATTGTTGCAGCGTGCTGACCGCACCTTCTCCGTCTTTGGTGAAGCGTTGTTTCACAAGGTTGTAGAGCTTCTCCATTCCAGCTGTGCCTAAGTTTTTCGCAATAGTAGTCGCTTTTTCAATAAACCCGGTTTGTGCTGCGATTACCAAGCCAGTCACTGTGGCTTCTATGGTATTCATCTCCATAGAGACATTCCTTTCATCGTTACTTGTTGGTTACGCCACCTACGCCCTCTAGCAGGGCGCGGAGGTGAGATTCAGGATCGTGTTCAAAGAGTTCTCGTGCTTCCTCGCGAGAGACATTTTGACGCAGAGAGAGCCATGTGAGCATAGTAATCATAAAATTATTCTCAAAAGCTTTGGGGATTTGCTGCACTAGCATCCAATACAAACTTGCTCCTTCCTGAGCCGCCTCCAAGGCCTCCTCGCGTCGTCCAAGCGCGGAGAGCCTGAAAGAGAGATTATTAAGAGAACTCGCTCGCCAAGCTAATAGTGGATGGTTTTCGCTTGTACCCGTCGAAAGTATATCGACAATTTGCTGTTGCCAATTTGCGGCGAGTTCACGCAAAGCCAATGTGTCCTGTGGCAAAGCGCCGACCAAAAGTATGAGTTGTACCAACGGTAGCGTTTTTTGATCGCCTAACGCCTGGAGCCAGGCTATGGCCAATTGTTGTTCCTTGATATCGGGCACTTCTGTTTCTGCGAGAGCAACCGGAGCAAAGTCCTCTACGCAGCGAACTAACATAGGCGGGACTGAAGTAGGAGCCTGTTGAAAGGAGCGTATAACAGCATCCATGCTTGCCTGCGTATTCCTATTTCCCAAGTAATTGAGAACAAAAGATTCACCGATGATATCCGGGAGGATGGGGGCGACACCACCGTTCTGACCGGGCAAAGCATCTTCCAGGATTTCCGCTACCACAGCCGAATCTAAAGATGTGACGCCGATGGCCGCTTGCTCTGGGGCGATAACATCCATTAGTGTGGCATGGTCCAGCCCACCACAAAGCGTGGCGAAGGCGGCGAGATGGGGCAAGAATATTTTCAAGGAGCGGTTATCGCTACAGACTTTAAGCAAGCGTGAATGTTCATGGCCGGCTATTTTTTTAGCCAGATCCGTACGACGCAAGGAGAGTGTTTGTCCTACTCCGCCTTGTTGGTGCATAACCATAGCGGCCATCATTAGAAAAAGTGGTGTTCCAGCCCAGTCGGTTTGGGTGAGCTGGTTGCAGAATTCCGTATTTTCTTTTGGTAAGGTGAAATCGCTCCCCAGTCGATTGAGCATATCCTGCATGATCTCAAGCTGGAAACTGGGACCGTCCAAATCGGGCAGACGCCAAGGTTCTCCATCGAGCAATCGATCCGTTGTGTTGAAACCATCTGGAAAAATTTGTTTGAGCCAACCGGTATCTTTTTCGGCCTGACGTTCCAGGAGAAGAATGCGCAAGGGGTATGGGCTGTTATAAATGTCGTTCAGTTCCTCCATCCAACCTGGCAACACATCAATCAGTGTCATTGCGTAGTCAAAGACAGCCAAAGTGGGTTTCTGCCAGCCCCATTCGCTAAGGTTCCTTTCACTCAGGAAACGTCGGGCCTCTCGGTCGCGAACAAAGCCTGCCTCATATTCGCACGTCTTACTGAGTGTTCTGCATAACTCTCGGGCGAAACGAGTCTTTCCAATGCCGGCACCGCCAGTGATGACGCGTACCGAGACTGGCTGGGAGGGATCATGATCCGTGGCCCAAGCCGCAAAATTTTCAAGCAAATCGTCTCTTCCAAGGAAGGTTGTAAACTCCATCTGTGGGATGAGCATTATACTTTCATCCGAAGTTTTCTTTGGAGGGGTTGGGCGTTCAGGAGGCGGCCCAACGAGTTTCAGGCGAGGCTGCGTGCCGATGGAGACGTTCTTCCCGCAAACTTGGTAAATTGGGGAATTGTCGCCGGCTGTAGCAGTTTGGAAGACGGCTTTATCTGGCATAGCGTGCCTCTTTGGCGTATATTGCAACGTGAGTGTTTATGCTTAATTTGTAATAGGATAGAGAAAAGAAGTAAAGCGTAGCGTCATCGCTGAAAATAGAGTAAAAGAATAGATTGGCCGGATGATTATGTCCCTGGTATTTGCGGTTGGTGACCTTGCAATAAAAGAGGAGCATCAGTGAAGCTCTTTTTATGTTATTCAAAAGTAACCAAGTAAAACCCAACCCTGTGCTCATAGGCAACACCTCTTGCCAACAAACAATCCTTCTCTTATCTTGTACAGCTAATAAGACAACTCAGTCCAAAACGAGAGGGAAATCCCATGCGTGTGGTCACATTTTCTGATGCCCGCAATCGTCTTAAAAACATCATCGATCAAGTTAATGATGATGCCGATTATACGGTTATCGCGAGGCGCAACGCTCCCAATGCTGTTGTGATGTCCATGGACACGTTCAACAGTTTAATGGAAACGGTTCATCTCTTGCGCTCACCGGCAAACGCAGCTCATCTCGCTACCTCCATTCAGCAGCTTCGCCAAGGTCAAACGCTACAGCGGAATATAGTTGATGACGAAGGATAAGCTGTCTCGTTTGACCTGGACCTTGGCGGCCTGGAGTGACTACGAATATTGGCAGAATCAGGATCGAAAAACGCTCAAACGGATTAATGCACTCATCAAAGACTGTCTTCGGCATCCGTTTGAGGGAATTGGTAAGCCGGAGCCATTGAGAGAAAACCTTGCTGGATTTTGGTCTCGTCGGATAGATGCGAGTAATCGCCTTGTGTATTGCGTCCAGGATGGAGAACTCGCCATCATTGCATGTCGCTATCATTATGACTAACACATCACCATTATAAATTTTGTGAAGCGTGATCCTGCTACAAAAAGCGGACAATCTGTTGAACCTCTTTGGAGATAAAGGGAGGTCGTTATGGATTTTTTGAGTTAATTATTTGATAATAAAAAGAAAATAGTTTGATTTTGTCGTGTATTTTTCATGCGTGTGATATTTTTTTCGAATTTTCCAAAAAAGTGATTGACGTTGGCGCGTCATTCCCATAGACATCCACCTCCCGACGCGAACGGGGGCCGGTTTTACCGGCTTCGCCAAGCGGCTGAAA
>NZ_AUBP01000052.1 GCF_000429305.1 Desulfovibrio inopinatus DSM 10711 | reverse complement strand
AAGCGGGAAGAAACCGCTTTCCTCAAAAGGGGTTTCTTCCCGCTTCCCCTCCCCCCAGATTCTTCTCTTCTATCTTCTACGCCAAGACAATCTTACTAAAGCTGTCTGCTTTCAGGCTTGCGCCGCCGACGAGGACGCCGTTGACGTTTTCGATGGCGATGATGGAGGCGGTGGTTTCGGGTTTGACGGAGCCGCCGTAGAGGATGGGGACGGCATTTCCGGCTTCACCGTATTTTTTCCCCAGCCAGCACCGGGTCAGGGCGTGGGCGTGTTCGATTTCCGTGGGGCCGGCGACTTCGCCCGTACCAATGGCCCAGACCGGTTCGTAGGCGACACCGAGATTGGGCAGTTTGTCGGCGGGAACATCGGCCAGACCGATTTCGAGCTGTTTGGTCAATACTTCTTCCACGCGGCCGGCTTTGCGTTCTTCGATGAGTTCACCGATGCAGAAGACAATGGTCAGACCCTGATTTAAACCGTAGGACGTTTTCTTGCCGATGAGGTCATCGGTTTCTCCGAAAATATGACGGCGTTCAGAGTGTCCGGTCAGCGCCCATTCGATGCCAATATCTTTGAGCATCATAGGTGAAATCTCACCCGTGAAGGCACCTTGTTCTTCGGGATAAAAATTCTGTGCGCCGACACGAAACCCAGGGGCGTCGGCCAGAATCTCTTTCACGGCGGTAAGCGCGGTGAACGGAACGAACAATGGGACGATGCGATCATCAGGCAAATTAGCGTTCACCTGATCTTTGAGCCCTTGAGCCAGGGCTTTGGCATCGGCAATAGTCTTGTGCATTTTCCAGTTGGCCGACATCCAATATTGCATTGATGGCTCCTTGTGCATTGAGTGTTCGAGTGCCGAATTTACGCGTACCACAGGATATGATTGAGTTCCAATGGAACGACGAGCCCTTCGGGCGTCGGGACGATCCGTGGCGTGTAATCTTGCGCGAGACGATTCGTGGAGATTGTTATCGTGTAAACATGACCATTACCAGCCCCAGGAAGCTCATCATCGCGCTCCATAGGATGAATATCCGGAGTTTGGTCGGGATTGTCCGCATAAAGCTGAACGGTCACATCTCCCGCCTCAAGATTGCCAAGAAAGACCGGCAGGGTGAACACCACATTTCCGTCTTCTTCACGCGTTTCGAGACGACCAAAACGCAGTTGATCGAATCCTGTGTTGATACGATTTATGGCCTCAAGCAATTTGGCCGCTGGAGCGCCTTTTTTGGCTGATCGTTCAGAAAATCGAAGCGCGGCCGGCGCGTAGAGTTCGTTGACATAATCCCGCACCATGCGATTGGTCGAAAAGGCCGGGGTGAGCCGTGCCATGGAGGCGCGCATTTTGGCAACCCAGCCGTGCGCAATGCCGTTTTCATCCTGATCATAATACAGCGGAACAATGTCGTTTTCCAACAATGCATACAATTGCTCGGCTTCAGCCACATCGTAGCCTGAATCCTCACCATGCTCCTGGCCATCACCCAATGCCCACCCGACTTCCGACGTATAGGCTTCGGCCCACCAGCCGTCGAGTTCCGAACAATTGAGACCGCCGTTTACTAACACCTTCATACCGCTTGTGCCGCTGGCCTCCCAGGGACGACGCGGCGTATTGATCCAGACGTCGACGCCGGAAACAAGATGTTCGGCCATGGACATGTCATAGTCGGCTAAAAAGACGCAATGTCCGGCAACATCGGGACGTTTGGCAAATTCCACCCACTGTTTCACCATCGCCTGTCCCGGGGCATCGGCCGGATGCGCTTTCCCCGCAACAACAATTTGCACGGGCCGATCAGGATTCGTCAAAATTCGCGCCAGTCGATCGGGATCGGTCAACAAGAGATTGGGACGCTTATACGTTGCAAACCGACGAGCAAATCCCAATGTCAGTATGTTTTCATCAAACATCGATCGCGCCGCATCAATGGCTTCAGCGGTATCGCCGTTCATTTCGAGCTGATGGCTATGACGTTCTCTGATATCGTTGACGAGACGAACCCGTCCTTGTTTACGAAATGCCCACAAGCGGCCGTCCTCAACGGCATCAAGGTCGCTCTCTATACGGTCCATATCACCAAGCCAGCGATCTTGGCCGCAGACATCATCCCACAGGCTTTCCGCATCTGACGATTCCCAGGCCGGGACGTTGACCCCGTTGGTAATGGATGTCACCGGAATTTCGGGTGTCGGCCAGCGAGGGAATAACGAGGCAAATAAATATCGGCTGACCTTTCCATGGAGGGCGCTCACCCCGTTAACGCCGCTTGCTCCATGAATGGCAAGGTACGCCATGTTGAGCGGTTCGTTTTCATCGCCCGCCTTTTCTCTCCCCAGATTCATAATATCGTCCAGGGTGATGCCCAAACGTTCTCGTGCATACCGCTCCACATACCGCGCCACGAGACCACGATCAAAACGATCGAATCCCGCCGCAACCGGTGTGTGTGTCGTGAAGAGATTCCCGCCACGCGTTGCGGCCAAAGCCTGCCAAAAATCGCATTTGGATTTTTCCATGTACTGCCGGGCGCGTTCCAGAACGGCAAACGCAGCGTGTCCTTCGTTCAAATGACATACCGCGGGCGGGGTTCCGAGCTGACAAAGCAGACGCCAGCCACCGATACCAAGGACCAGTTCCTGCTGAAGGCGCATTTGGCTGCCACCTCCATACAATTCGCTGGTAATCCCGCGATCCGTTGGAAAATTTGTGGGGTCATTGGAGTCAAGTAAATAGAGCGTGACGCGTCCGACTTGGGCCTGCCAAACATTGAGTTTGATGGGATGCCCCGGAAAATTGACTTCGACACTGATCCACTTGCCGTTTTTGTCGCGTAACGGCACGACGGGCAAATGACTGGGGTCATTGACGGGATAAGACGCCATTTGATTGCCATCGGCATCGATCAACTGACGAAAATACCCCTGTCGGTACAACAACCCGACTCCGACCAAAGGAACGCCCAAGTCACTGCATGTTTTCAGATGATCTCCAGCCAACATACCAAGTCCACCCGAATAAATGGGTAAGGCTTCACTCAGGCCGAATTCCATGCTGAAGTACCCCACCGACCACTTGGCCTTGGAGAAATTTTTCTGGAACCATCCTTTGGCTTTGAGTTCGGATCGTCTCGTTTTGAGAGTCTTTTCAAGAGTTTTCCGAAATTTTGCATCCCCGGCCAAACTCTCCAATTCTTTGGTCGACATGGTCTGCAAAATCAACCACGGGTTACGCGTCAATTTCCAGGTTTGCGGATCCAAGTCCTGCCAAATAGCATCGGCATCCGGACTCCACGACCAACGCAGGTCCAATGCCAATTCCAAAAGTCCCGACAATTTATCCGGTAATGCCGGAAAAAGATAACGGCCCGTAAGCGGCATGAGGAATCCTCCCTATAGGCATGAAGAGGGAAAAAGAGAAAAGAGTGTGTGCAGAAAAACTTTAAAAACGTTTCACGGGGCGTGACAGTGCTGCTTTTTGCCGTACGCTCGGTCCACCTCCGATCATCCCATTATCAACAAGGCCAAGTCGCTTCGACACCCCTCATAGTTATCTTGAAATCCTCCCCATACAAAAAGGTTTAAGGAAGGGGAGAGATGAGGAGGGGTGAGGGGGTCCAGGGGGAG
>NZ_AUBP01000051.1 GCF_000429305.1 Desulfovibrio inopinatus DSM 10711 | reverse complement strand
CCTGCCACTTTCCGTCTTGTCCCATTCGGTACGTCTTTCCGTCAGATGCTCTCTTCACTGTTCCTGGGGCTATCCCCTGCGATTTAGACGATGACGACGTGTCGCTCTTTTTGTGCGAAGGAGCCGTTTGAGCTGGAGAATTCTGATCTTTCGATAATTTTTTCATTAACGCCTGAGACAAAGCGGAATCGTTTTTGGCGTCTTGCACTCTGGCCTCAACGGCATCGGCCTGGGCCTTGGTGAGGCGTTGTCTGTCTGGCAGCGTGGATGAAGCGAGTTCTGATGCGCTGCGTTGTGCAGATACTCGATAGGGAAGTGTTTTTTGGGCGAACTCGGTTTCCAATGCTTGACGGGCAGCGCCACTTTTTACCGAAGACACCGAGGCGTCGTACGTGTCTTGAGCCTTGGAGAGATTGAGCGCGTTGTGCGCGTTTGCCGTCTGTCGTCCTTTAAGGTCTGCCTGCAGTTGCGGCCGCAAATACTCAAGCCGTGCGGCCTGTTCTTCAAGTTGTGCTCGATGTTTCGGGTCGAACATCATCTTCCCGGTTTCCTCGGCCATCTTGTCGCCCATGCTCAAGGCCCATTTTGCCTTGTACGACGAGGGAGCAAAACTCATCAGGAGGCGACCAACATCGTCATGCGATCCAAGATCATGCTGCGACACGTTTCCGTCGACGTCAGCGATATTAAAAAAATATTTTTCCGGCGTGTTCTCGTCTTTACCGGGGATGGAGCCAAAACCAACGACTTGCTTGCCTTCTCCGAACATCTTGCGTTTGTTGGCTGCGTTCTTCAACGGTTCCATGTTGTTGTCGAAGAATCCGCCAACAACACCGCTATACTCGTCCATTTCGGCAAGTTCTTGTGCTTCGCGATCATGTTTATCCGTTTCCCACTGAAACCGCTGCGTATCGCGCTCGTTCGCGTCTTTGCGGTACTTCGCGGTTTCCCGCTTATCCAATGCATCAGACATCGCCCCGTACGTCTTGGAAAATGCGCCGATTCCATTCGCAACTTCATTCCAGATTCCCATGTCTGTCTCCTTACACGAGGCCAATCATAGATGTGGCCAATCCAAGACCGGCACCAATGGCTGACCCGGCCCCGGAATCGCCGCCGGATTGTGTGGTGGTTGTTGAGGAATTGCGGTCAGACAGTGAACCGAACGTGTTGGATGCGCTCGCCAACGAGGATGCAGACTGCCCGGCATAGCCCGATGCATACGAGTAGGGGTTTCCTGCCTGGACGGCCTGAACCGCATTTTGCCCGGAGCCGGACAGGTTGATGGTACCGGCAATACCGGTGGCACTCCCGCGTGCCGTCATACCGGTTTTGAGCCGTTCCCAATTCGAATCCTCAACCCGTTGTTTTTCGGCTTCACGGGCTGCGGTCATGGCGTATGCTTTGTCGGCGGCCTTGGATCGGGTCAGATCGGTCATGGCGCTGGCCATGGCGCCAGATGTCGGGGAGAGACCCATACGTGCAAGTTCCCGCCGCGTCGTGTCCATGCTGGACGTATACGACTGTTCAACATCGGCGGCAGCCTGTCCCGTGACTTTCTCGTAGTCGGGATCGATTCCCTTGAGGGCTTCCAGGTAAAACTTCTCGGCGACCGGCGCAGACATGGAGATTTCTTTCATCTGCTGTTCATGAAGTGCGGTCTTCGATTCGTCTCCCATGGCAAGGTCTTTGAGCGTCGATTGCAACAACCCCGCTTCGGCATCTGTCTGCAACGGTATCAAGGCCCGGTTGGCATTGGTCAAATCTTTTTCAAACGGGCGGAAATACTCGTTGGCTTCGTTGTACTGTTGTTTCGCCCAGTTCCACATCTCCTTAGACATATCCATCTGTTCGAAACCGATGTATGTCTGCATCATGTCATACGTGGAATCGCCGCTTTTTTGTTCCGTTGAAACTTGTGAATCACCGCCCATGGCTATTCCTCCTTTAACGTATAGGCATAGACGGCCGCGTCCACACTCGTCTGGTCGTGTCCGTCATAGAGATAGTGGGGAATGGTTCCTGTTGGCTGCATCCCAACGCGCAGGGCGTAAGCCCTGGCAAATCTGTTCCATGTCGGGATGATGCCGACAATGACATCGATGCCGCCTATTGCTTCACGAAGATGCCGGGCAACGCGAAACGCTTCGTGTCCCATTGCGGTAGCGGTTTCGCCCCAATGTTCTCGAAAAATGCAGAAATGGATGTGCCATGCACGCATCCCGGCCCGGTCAAGCCAAAAGAATCCTGCGGGGGTATTCTGGATCGTCTCGACAAAAAACAGGGTGCTCTCGCGCTTGGCGAGGGCAAGAAATGCAAAGCGATCAGACATGGATCGATCAAAAAAGACCGATCGATAGAGCCGTTCGTCGATCATGCGGTCATACAATGTCATGACAAACGAATCGCGCATGCTCGGAATGCCGTCGTGTATACTGTAGGCGTGCGTCGTGATCATGAGTCAGCCTTGGTGTCTTTGAAGGTGATGCCAATCATCATCCATGAAGAGATGGAGGCTCCGGGACTCATGTTGGCGCTGGCACACACGAGTCGTGCCGTTGTCGACACAAGGTCCATTCTTGGGATGCAATCAAGGAAAAAGAACGTGTCCCGACCGTCCAACGACGTTTGGGTAAGATGTTGAATCCTGCTGCCTTGCACCGTCATCTGGAGGGTTTCTCGGGATGATGTTGTTCCGTAGATCAGAAAGAGGCGTGCTCCTGGCTTTTCCAGGGTGAGTGTGGCGCCATCGGGGTTGCCGTAGCCTTGATTCATGCGAAACTCCCAGACGACGCCGGAGAAAAGTTTATCCACAGGAATGGAGTTCTGCATGAGTACCTTGCCGTCGATGACATCCGCTTTGATGTGACGACCTTCGATCGCGTTAGCCGCGATTTTGTCGGCAGTCACCGCATTGGCGGCAAGATGTCCGGCCGACACTTGTCCGGCAAGAATATGTTGTGCGAGTATCGCGTTGGCCGCGATGTGATCAGCCGTAACGGCATTGGCGGAAAGTTCATCTGCTGTGATGGCATTGGCTGCGATCTCTTGAGCCGTGATGGTATTCGCTTCGATAACGTTCCCATGGAGCGTTCCCGGCAAAAACAAATCTCCGTTGATATAGACGCCATACGTCGAATCAACGGCAAAGACGCCTTTGGGTATCGTTTCTTGGCTGACAACTTTGAATTTGTCCGCCATGATGATGAATTCGCCGACGCCAGCCGCATCCATGCCCAACGAGAATCCCGTTGCCGCCTTCACCCCGTTGTTGTTTTCCTGGATTTTAACGGTATACCGGTTGGCGAGTTGTTCAACGGCTGAGGCAATGGTGTAGGATTGGCCGTTTCCAAGGATGTATTCTCCTTCAAATACCTGAGAAACAATTTTGTCAGAAAGAACCTGTATCTCTCCTTTCTTCTCATCAATATTCGTTATCAATTCATCATGATCGTCTCTGAGTGTACTAAATTCATCACGGCTTACTTTCAGCTCTATTGACTCTGCATTTTGTTTAATTTTTGAATTAAGAGCAGCGATCGTTCCATCCTGATTTTTCATGTCTTGAACAATCGTTGTAATACTCTCTTCCGTTTCAACAACGCGAACACCGGTGTCGACGAGTATGGACATGACATCGTCATGACGTTCCCAATAGTGTGGATTGCCTGGAGCAAT
>NZ_AUBP01000050.1:3921-6070 GCF_000429305.1 Desulfovibrio inopinatus DSM 10711 | reverse complement strand
TTGCGCGGAAAAATTTTGCTGGAAGGGTTGTTTCCGGTGGTGTTGTGCCGGGAGCAGGCCATGCCGGTGGATGGGGCCGGGTTGGTTGTGTATGCGGCCGAATATCGGATTAAGCAAGCGGTTTTGCTTTGATTATAAGGAGTTTTTATGGGTGATCGTGTAACATTGATGACGAAACGGGTTGGGACGCTCGTTGCGGCCGAGGCCACGTATGGGGTGCCGCCGGATGTCGGCGATTATGCAGCGTTGTTGTGCAACGAGGGCGTGGATATCACAGTGAATGGGGAGAAGATCGAGCGCAATGTTGTGACCCCGACCTTTTCTCCGGTGCCTAGTGCTGTGGGGACGAAATCGAATCAGATATCTCCAACCGTGGAGCTGCGTGGTGGTGGGCTCTCCGAAGCCGGGGCGCTCTTGGCACCGGATTGGGAGCCGATGTTCCTCGCCTGCTCCATGAAAAAGCGGGAAGTCGTGCGGCTCGATATCGAGAGCATCACGGGCACCTTTGAAGTTGATGACGTGGTGACGGGTGGCGGAAGTGCGGCAACCGGCACGGTGTACCATATTGATGGGGATACGTTGGTTTTGTCTGGAGTATCTGGTGAGTTCCAAGCGGCCGAGACGGTCAGCGGCGGGACGAGCGGGGCCACGGCCAGTGTTAGCGCAGCCCATGAAGCCTTTGAATATCGGCCGGCGACACTAGAACCAAAGGATCAAGCCTCGGCTTCAATGCGTTTTTTCAAACATTCACATTTGTGGCTCATCAACGGTTTGCGCGGTACGTGGAGCCTGGATTGCCAGGACGGAAAAATACCGACGCTGTCTTTCACTATGTCTGGTCTCTATGCCGATCCTGCCGATTCGGTGTTGCCTACGCAGACTTTTACCAACCTGATTGGTCCGGTGTTCATGGGCGTGGGACTGACCATTGACGATTATGTCCCGATCTTCGAGGCGCTGAAGTTGGATTTGTCGGCTGACGTGCAACCACGCAAAGACGCCAATCATACGAACGGTATGTGCGAAATGTATGTCGCTGGACGCACACCGAAAGGCTCCATGGACCCAGAAGCGGATAGCCTTGCCAACTATAATGTGTGGGAACTGTGGAAAAATGCTGCCGTGGCCAAGCTCGCCTGTACCGTGGGTAATACTCCCGGCAACCGGTGGAGAATCGAAGTACCGCAAGTAACACACGAAGACCCAAAATACGGGGATAAAAGCGGTATCACCAAGTACGATATCAGCTTTACAGCCACTGACTCCGGGACGGGAGACAGAGAAATTCGGATGACGTTGTTTTAATCAAAATCTCAGGAGATATATCATGGCGGAATTGTATCGTGATTTGGACGCGGACCGCAATGTTTTGGAAATCGAAGACAAGGGCACCGGGGCCGTGCATGAATTTTACTATGCGATGCCTACCAATGCCCAACGGATGGCTTACCAATCGGATACCGTGAAGCACTCGGGCGGCAAGATCAAGCTGGCGAAGAATGCATGGCCATTGCAAGTGTCGCATGGTGCGACCCTCTGCACCGGTTTCAAACGGGGCACGTTGCGGGTTGGCGGCGTATGTATTGCCAGTGACCCCATGGAAGATGGCTACCGCGAAGATTGGAAAACCTTGGTCAAAAAAGGCTTCCCTGAAGCGTTCGCCTTGATTGCCCAGACGGCCTTCAATGCGGCCAGCTCGAAGCGCGACGAAGGCGTTGAGTATTTCGAGGTCGCCGATATGCCCGACTTGGGGGAGCCTTCGACATCCATTTAAGTGGATGCAGCAAAGAGGATAAGAAACAGTGCGCGGCGCAAAACGGGCCATGGCTGGAGGCCGTGTGCGCCGCCTGCCCCAAGGGGCAAAATGCGGAGCGCAACCCGTACATTGATCATCTTGTGTATCTGCGGCAGTTGCAGCTTGGTGGGTATCAATTTGGGCAAGATGATTTGCCGTTGCAAACCTGGTTGGATTTGGGCGCGTTGCATGCTTGGTTGGATGCCAAGCGCCCGCGCCTTTTTTAATGTGATGGAGAGAGGCCGTGGCTGCATCTGAGAATAAAATCCGCATTATAATCGAAGCTGATGCCGGCAAGTATCAGCAAGCGATCAATCAAGCCAAAACCGCCTTGGATGGCTTGAGCGATACGGC
>NZ_AUBP01000050.1:0-3911 GCF_000429305.1 Desulfovibrio inopinatus DSM 10711 | reverse complement strand
TTGCGATCCAAGGAATCCGCGTTGCCGGGGGCGCGAGAATTATTGCAGCTGGCGCGAGAAAAGTTGCGCGGAAAAATTTTGCTGGAAGGGTTGTTCCCGGTGGTGTTGTGCCGGGAGCAGGCCATGCCGGTGGATGGGGCCGGGTTGGTTGTGTATGCGGCCGAATATCGGATTAAGCAAGCGGTTTTGCTGTAGGAGAAAAAAGCCTCCGGCGGCTCAAGAAACTTTTTGGAAAAAGTTTCTTGAGAATCTTCAAAAACTGTAGCTGGTTGTGTGAATATATTGAGGAGACTGCAATGACATCATTGATGACAAAACGAGTCGGCTCGTTGATCGCCGCCGAGGCATCGTACGGCGTACCGCCTGATGTGGGCGAGTATGCCGGATTGCTCTGTAATGAGGGCGTCGACGTAACGATCAACGGCGAAAAAATCGAGCGGAATGTCGTGACCCCGACGTTTTCGCCCACGCCCAATGCCGTGGGGACGAAATCGATTCAGATTTCGCCGGCCGTGGAATTGCGCGGCGGCGGCCTCTCCGAAGCTGGCGCGTTGTTGGCCCCGGATTGGGAGCCGCTGTTCTTGGCGTGCAGTATGAAAAAACGGGAGGTCGTGCGGCTTGATATCGAGGGTGCTGTCGGCTCTTTTGAGATTGATGAAGTGGTGACGGGCCAAGGCTCAGGAGCAACAGGCACGGTCTATCACATTGACGGCGACACCCTTGTCTTGACCGGGGGTGCCGGCGAGTTTCAAGCGGCTGAGACGGTGACCGGCGGCACGAGCGCGGCCACGGCCAGTGTGGTGGCTGCCTATGAAGCATTCGAGTATCGGCCGGCAACCTTGTCTCCAGCGGACCAGCCGTCGGCATCAAAACGCTTTTTCAAGGACTCGCATTTGTGGGTGATCCGCGGCCTGCGCGGGACGTGGGCGCTCGATTGCGCCAACGGCAAGATACCGACGTTATCGTTTACGATGACGGGGCTCTACGGCGATCCGTCTGATTCGGTTTTGCCCTCGCCGGTGTTCACCGATCTCATCGGCCCCGTCTTTATGGGTGCTGGTTTGACGATCGGCAGCTACACGCCGGTGCTGGAGTCGTTCAAGCTGGATTTGGGCGGCGACGTTCAACAGCGCAAAGATGCCAACCACCCCGAAGGCATGCGCGCCGTGTACGTGGGGGGCCGCACGCCCAAAGGATCAATTGATCCGGAAGCGGATTCGTTGGCTAACTTCAATGTTTGGTCGATGTGGAAAAATTCGACGCCGGGGAAACTCGCCTGCACCATCGGAGCGGCAGCCGGCAACCGGTGGCGCATCGAAGTGCCGAAAGCGACCTACGAAGATCCGAAATACGCCGACAAGTCGGGGTTGGTGAAATACGATCTGAGTTACACGGCAACGAATGCGGGAGCCGGTGACGACGAATTTCGGATGACGTTGTTCTAACACCAATACGATTCAGGAGATATATCATGACGGAATTGTATCGCGATCTCGACGCGGACCGCAATGTTTTGGAAATCGAAGACAAGGGCACCGGGGCCGTGCATGAATTTTACTATGCGATGCCTACCAATGCCCAACGGATGGCCTACCAATCGGATACCGTGAAGCACTCGGGCGGCAAGATCAAGCTGGCAAAGAATGCATGGCCGCTCCAGGTTAAGCATGGGGCTGCTCTCTGCACAGGATTCAAGCGCGGTACCCTTCGCGTGGCAGGACAGTTTGTGGCCAGCGATCCCATGGAAGAAGGCTACCGCGAAGACTGGAAAACCTTGGTCAAAAAAGGCTTCCCTGAAGCGTTCGCCTTGATTGCCCAAACGGCCTTCAATGCCGCGGGAACGAAGCGAGACGAAGGTGTGGAATATTTTGAAGTCGCTGACATGCCCGACCTGGGGGAGCCTTCGGCATCCACCTAGAGGGATGCACCAAGAACGACAAGAAGGAATGCGCGGCGCAAAACGGGCCATGGCTGGAAGCCGTCTGCGCCGCCTGCCCGAAAGGCCAAAATGCGGAGCGCAACCCGTATATCGATCATCTTGTGTATCTGCGGCAATTGCAGCTTGGTGGGTATCAATTTGGGCAAGATGATTTGCCGTTGCAAACCTGGTTGGATTTGGGCGCGTTGCATGCTTGGTTGGATGCCAAGCGCCCGCGCCTTTTTTAATGTGATGGAGAGAGGCCGTGGCCGAAAATAAAATCCGCATTATAATCGAAGCTGATGCCGGCAAGTATCAGCAAGCGATCAATCAAGCCAAAACCGCCTTGGATGGCTTGAGCGATACGGCCACGGCTACCGGGCGTGATCTCGATGCGGCCTGGAGCACGTTGGGGTTGCGCTCGGCCGGGGAGATCAAGGCCGAGATTAAGCGGGTTGGGGATGCGTATAACACGCTGAAAACCGACGGCACGGCATCGGCTCGGGATTTGGCTGTGGCCCATGACCAACTCAAGAGCAAGCTCAAGGATTTGGGGTCGGAGTACGCCCGAGTTGGCTTTGATGGAGCGGCCAGCGCCAGCAAAGTTGATGCTGCATGGCGGGATCTGGGGTTGCGGTCTGCTGATGAAATTAAGGCGGAGATCAAGCGGATTGGCGAGGCGTATAAGTCGATCCGCGATAGCGGCACGGCGTCGGCCAAAGATGTCGCGGCGGCACAGGAGAAAGTCCGAAAAAAAATTCAAGATCTCCGAAAAGAATACCAACGATTAGGGTCGGAAAGCCCTCAGCAAATTAAGGGTGTTGAAACAGGAGTCTCAAGTTTACTTTCTGTTGTCGGACAACTGCGGAATGTTGTCGCAGGATTGGTCCTTGCTGAGACATTTCGTCGTAGCGTGCGTGAAGTTTGGAACGCCGTCGATGCGATTGATGCATATGAAAAACGTATTATCAGTGTGGCGGCCACCTTGACTGACTACAATAAAGGATCGGCTGACGAACTCAAGGCGATCTATGAACAAAATCTCCAATACGCAACAGAGACATATGAAAAGGTTGAGCTGGCTGCAGCACAATTTTTTGCGTCAGGCCAGGAACTCACGGAAGCATGGCAAATTTTAACGAACAAAGGCGTTGTTCTTACATCCGAAGAAGATATTACGAATCTTGGTATTATTGTTGATAAAATAAAACTCATGACCCAGGGGCAAACAGCGAGTTTGCAAATTGCCCAGGAGATACGGTCTGTGATGTCTGGACAAGCTCGGGCAACGGACCAAATCGCTGTATTGTTGAAAGACAAGCTCGGGCCAGAGTGGGATAAACAACTGAAGAAGGCTGTCGCTGAGGGCCGGGCGCTTGAATTTGTCGCGGATCAATTCAAAGGAATGCTGGCGGCGTCGGAAGATATCCAGGGAACGATCGAATCGCAGGTTTCGACGTTGCAAACGCGATATGATCAGATTGTCCGATCTGGATTTAAGGAAATGCATGATGATGTCGTGCGGAGTCTCTCTAGAATTAATAGCTTGCTTGAAAAGTATGGTCAGACAATCTCGACGCTTTTATCCAATGTATACAGGATTGCAAAAATTTTATCTGCTCTGAGATTAAACCCTGCAAAAGGGGTTTTGGAAGCCTTGGAATGGTATAATAACGGCGAAACTCAGACTGAGGGGGCAACAACTGAACCCATTGTCAACAACCCACCTCTCCCTATCGACGATAACAGCACCAAGAAAAGCAAAAAGAATCTCGACGATCTCTTGAAAGCCGCTAAGGATTGGTCGGGCGCCTACCAATTGCTTCTAGCTGACGACACCGACAAAACGCTCGGCGAAACAGCTACCCGCGTATCTGGCTGGAAAACCGCTTACGATACGATCGCCGATGCCTCGGGCGATCGTTATGACGCCGAGTTGGCCGCGCTCGATGTGGCTCGGGCCGCACTGTATGAGCATTGGGGGATGCGCCAG
>NZ_AUBP01000049.1 GCF_000429305.1 Desulfovibrio inopinatus DSM 10711 | reverse complement strand
GAGTTCAAGAGCGAAAATAGTTACACCGAAAATTGAAGTCTTGTAATTTCAAATATTTATGTTTTCGACTCAAAACGGAAAAATGCAGCCTGATAACTACAGGGCTGCATTTATTCATTTTTCCTTGGACAACCAAGGAACCTTGGCGCTCTGCCGCATGTTCTATGCAGCTTCATTTCTCTTATCCCGCTAGATTATGAACATCAACGAATGACGCTTGTCCACGTTTCACGAAGTGAAGCATAGTGGGCTAGAATTTTGTCCTCGCAAAGACCGAAACGCCATTAGCCGATGATCAAAAATAAAATGGCCTCCGACCAGGGCCGCGCCGAAGGGTGTTCACAGCAGGTCACTTTTCTTCTTTGGTCAAAAATAAAATGGCGTCTGAATCGTCAACCTGTGACGCTTTGCGAGTGAAAAAGATATGCTTTTGTACGGTTGGTTAGCAATATTCTCAAGACACCTGCAAAACGAAAGGCCGGGAAAACCGGCCTCTTCGTTATTGGTTGACGTTTACACTGTGAAAAATGTCATTTTCAGCCAAAGTTGGTGGCAGTCTCTTTTTCTTGCCATGCCTCGGTTAACTCTTTTTTCTTCACCTGGACATTGCGAATCTCACACTCAACGAGATTATCGCTCCGTGGCTGCATGACTTGAACTAGCCCGATTTGCTCTTGAAGCTTGCATGCAAATTGTTGCAAGCGATGGCGCGTTAAACTTGCAAGCGCACCAGATACTTCTGCAACATCCATAAAATCAGCATTTATACACGTCTTTGCAGGGGTATTAATGTAGGCATTTGCAAAAAGGCGTGCAAAAGATTCTGACGGCGTCAAGACGTCATCAATAAAGTCTGACAAATTTATTGAATGTTCGTCGTATTTCATCGTTACTCCTTCCGCATCGCGGCTATATGATTCTCTTTTTACTTGTACGGACATGATTCATGTGTGCCGCCAGACGTTCAGTCTTTGTCATTCTGGCATCGTCATTGTGCATCATATCGCAACCGGCACCGCAATACACACAAGTTGCACAATCTTGACAAAAGCTTTCAGGCGCGGCGCTCCCGGTGGGCTTGATCTCCACATCTTGCTCCACGGCCCATTCTCTGACTTCCTTCAAGACGCGCGGATGTATCGGGAAGGCTCGTAAATGCCCTCCACGAACGCGGTAACGTTTTCCTTGAATGTTGGGGTCAACGAGGTCAAAAACACGCAACTGGCGTCCTATCCAGGAAGCCCGATGCCATTCGGGTATCTGTGTGGTGCTTTGCTGGTCGTAAACCTTTGGAATCATGGTCTTCATCTCATTAACGAGATGATTCGGCATGACCCAAGCAAACCCCTGGATCACCAAATTTCGTAAGGCTTCCCACAGCACTTCGACAGGATCTTCAGAGCGAATCACCTTGCGGCGTTGCATAGCAATGGCTGTCTTGAAGTCGGCTTCAAGTTCAGCATCTCCGGCCATGGCGGCAATAACTTTCAATGGGGCTGTAATTTCCTCCGCCCGATCGCTTTTGCCCGGAACCATGTCCGCATATGTCTTCACAACATGACCGATATTCTCAAAAGCCCAGGTGTGTAATTCATCACGCAAAGCGCGAAGTTTGGCGGCAGAAAGGCTTTGGCGTTCATGAAACTCGGCGCGGACTTCGGGCGGCATAGTGCGCGTCTGAATATGAAGCATCCGACTTCCCAGAATGTCATCAACGCCTTGCGTGTTGTTGATGAACTTGACGCCAAAGAAGTTGAGCTTCTCCGTCTTCATGGTTTTAACGTCCGTCCAGAGCTTGATGCCGGTGCTTTTGTTGTAGGAGAGTTTCAAGGCTTGGGCCAACTCGGAAAAGGAATTGGCTTCTTTACCGCCGTTTCCCTTCGTTCCAAGAGATTCGAGGTCGTCAAGCACCACAAAGCCTCTGGTTTCATCAATATAACGGGCTATACTGGCCGCACTGGTCTGACCGATGACCGACCCGTTCGCGCAGACTTGCGACATGGCAATGCCAAGTTGAGACTTGCCGGAACCGGCAGGACCATTGACGATGAACAACGGCACGGCGTCAAAAGCGGCTTGCGCGTAGGTAACGGGAACCGTCAGCGCCAACACGGCGTAATCCTCCGGGTATGGCAGCCAAACGTTTGCATAGAGGTGCTTATAAATAGCTCGCAGCATCTTACCCAAGGAGCGCGTCTTATTCCGTTTGTTCAGATAGTCGTCAATGGCTCCCCATGACCAGGTGCCGTAGGTGTTTGGCCTCGGCGGAGTCTCAATCAGTGTGCCGTCCGTCAGACGCCATACGACCTGATTCTTGCTGGCTCCCTTCCGAGGACGAGAGGAGACTGCCGTATGAACGGTTCTGTCTGAACGAATAACAACGGTTTCCAGGCTTTCAACAACCTCTTCAATGACCGCTCCGGAAGGATCGAGACGTTTTTCCGTTTCTCGGTAGAGGGTTTGCACGGGGTAGTATAAATACCCATTGTGAAAGGCTCCATTGATGTCGATAGGATCGAAAGAGACTCGGCCCGTCTCCTCTGTGCTGCTGATTTCTTGAGACATCACAGGCGCATTATTCAGAATCTCTTCAAACTCCTCAATAGTTCCGCCCTGTTGCCAAAAGTCCGTCCAATCTTTGCCGAACGTTTTTGGAACAAGAGCGCGGCGTACTTCCCGGC
This sequence comes from Desulfovibrio inopinatus DSM 10711, assembly GCF_000429305.1. NCBI lineage: Bacteria > Pseudomonadati > Thermodesulfobacteriota > Desulfovibrionia > Desulfovibrionales > Desulfovibrionaceae > Desulfovibrio > Desulfovibrio inopinatus. The sequence continues at coordinate 1,847 of NZ_AUBP01000049.1, read as the reverse complement.
CTGCCAGCAACGCGATCCGCCGGACCATATCCTGACCGGCTTCATCGTTGTCTTGTCCGCAATAGACAACATCCCATCGTTGCCAGAATTCTGGCTCTTTCCATTCATTGGGAAAAGCCGTGCCGTGTGTACTGCTGACCAGCAGCAGGTTTGAAGTCCGGTCATGCTGCGAAAGCTCTTGCCAGTGCCGCCATACGTCCTTGAGGCCTTCACAAATGAAGAGCGTTCTTTGATCTGCTATGGCGTCGGCATAGAACGTGGCCACGTCGCCTTTCATCCATCCGTTATCGCTTAGAGGATTCACGCTCACGCCGGGTATATTGTAATAAACATAGCGATTAAGAAGCCTTCCTTCCAGACCACGCAAGGGGCAGAGCAAAGCGTCAGACCGTCTTTCTCCCGTGTCCTTGTTCTTCCATTCCGCGGACAAGCCCAGGAAGAAACGCTCTATGGTCTTGTCATCAAGGCCACGGCCATGCAGGTACGCAAGCGCCGCACGATTTTTAAAAAGGCGATTACGAAACTTGATCCCGGAGTTGATGTTAAAAAGGTTTTTGCCTTTGGGCTTCTCGTACTTTTCAAAATTCTTCACCGCTTCGGCTTCATCCGCGCTGATGACGCCCAGATGAGCCAGAAAATCAGCGTAATGCACGTTTTCTTTATTCCAGGGGTTCTCTTGAGGATGAAAGCAATGAACGCCATGGACAAGCCGCCCGTTACGACCAATCGATTCAGAGACGCCGCACTGGTAGCCTTTGTGCCCGCATGCGGGGCAACGTTCCATGTTGAACCAAATTGCCGCACCGCGTTTTGTCTTGCGCGTGCGTATACCGTGAACGGCAAGCACTTCGTCAGCCGGAGCACGCATACGTTCAAAAGCGTGTTGTCTATTCATTGACAGCCCCCTGAGTCTGGTAGCTGCCAATCTGGCGGTCAAGGTAGGCCGTCCAGAAAGAGAAGCCGTCCGCAACTTTTAAATGGGCGTAGGCCCGCATAACGGTTTCCAGCCTGTCATGCAGGATATTGGCGGCAACCTGAAAGCCATTGGGGTTGTTCTTGATGTATTCCGTTGCAATGATATGCCGGAAGGCGTGAGCGCTGAATCCAGGGCAGTCGGGGATAAACTTCCGAGTGAGTTTAAGCACGGTGCTTGAAATAACTGCCGCTGAAAGATAATCCCGCGTCCGACCTTTCTTTTCCCCACGGGGTAAAAAAAGGCTGTTGCTTACGGCGGCATCCCGGAAGTAGGGGCGGTAAACACTCAGGTAGGCATCAATATCAGGCCGTAACCACTCTGACAGTGCAACGTCATACGGCTGGCTTGCCGCGCCATAGTGGTTTTTAAAATCAACCGGCTCAAAACGCATGCGCCATTCACCGTCCGGTCCTGTGTACAGGTTGCCCGTGTTGTCAGCGCACCAAGTCATCATTGCGTATTGCTGTACCCGCAAGGGGTTGCAAATGAGCATCTTCACGAGAAGAATATTCCTCGCATGCAATGCGTTGGTGCTTGGTTGGCTTGTTGATGGAATACTACGCTCCATCCGGGCGACCATCTCAAACAGCGCTCCAATAGGGTGCTGCAAGGCAACAATAGAGGCGATGGCATGAAAAGGGTCACGGCCTTTTTTGAAGTGATTCCCCTTGCCGAGTTCCTTATAGACATCAAGCAATGTTGCCCGGTTTTTCTCGCATAGCGCATGCCATGCTTCCGCTTGGAGCGGCTTGCCAAGGCATTCTGAAAACTCCGGTTTTTGCCAGAGGTAGCCGGTCTTTGCACGGAGCATGGAAAGAGCCATTTGGAAAATGTACTTGTGCCCTCCGGTGTATTTGCCTCTGCGGCCTTT
>NZ_AUBP01000048.1 GCF_000429305.1 Desulfovibrio inopinatus DSM 10711 | reverse complement strand
AAATGAATCACTTCGAGATCCGCTTCTCGGGAAAAAGTAGCAAGAATTTCTTGCCAAATATGAGACTTGGCCAAAGCATTGAACCGTTTATAAACAGTTTGCCAGGGGCCAAATTCCTCTGGGAGATCACGCCATGGGGCACCGGTACGGAGAACCCACACGATGCCGTTGAACATAAGTCGGGCATCTTTGGGTGGTCTACCTCGCCGTTCTTGGCGAGGTGGGCAAAGAAAAGGCTGGAAGCGCTGCCATAGATCGTCTGAAATGTTGTGGCGACTCATCTGGATACAATGCTATAACCAATCTCAATGTCTAGGATTTTATTTAGAAACACGCCCTAATGGCTGTTCGGCGATTCAGATCGCCAAAGAACCGAGTGGATGAGCGTTATTCTCTATCTCCGCAGGGAAGAATAACGGTGATAGTGGTCCCTTCGGCCTCGGACGTGGTGAATCCTATGCTACCACCGTGCGCATTGGCAATAAGTTGAGCACTGTATGTGCCGAGGCCTGTACCATAAAGTTTTCCCTCAGTGGCATACTTCTCAAAAAATCGCTTCCTCAGGGCCGCAGGTACGACGCCCATATTGTGAATGGTAATGCGCAATTTACCTCGCTCCATTTGACAGGAGATTGTCACACGTTCTCCCTTGGGTGATGCCTCTACGGCATTTTTCATCAGATTCATAAGCATGTCTTCGATAAGAAAGGCTTCGCCGTACAACTGGCACTCGCTGGAAGGTTGCACCTGGAGAAGAATCGCCACCTCGTTTTTCGAAGACAATACTGTCAAGGAATCTTGTATCGATTTGACCACCTGCTCAATATCAATAGGTTCTTTGGAAGGGATATACACACCCTTTTCCATTTTCCGTAATGGTTCTACAGCATTGATGAGATGAATAATTTGTCGAATGCCGAGTATTATTTGCGGAAAGATCTGCATAATATCGACATTTTGTTTGTCGTTTATAACTAGCTGGGCTAAACTAAAAAGATTGATAAGCGGCCCCTTTATGTCGTGTTGAATAATGCGCTCGACACCTTCCCGAAACTCCTCTTCTTGTTTGCGATCGCTGATATCATGCATTGCTATACGGCAAGAAGGTATGCTGTCGGCATCTTTGGCGATGGTGGTCGCCACGTGAACCCATAATTCACTTCCGTCCTTTTTCTTTAAACGCAAGTCGTACGAGGCCGGCAGAGCGGTCTCAAAAAGTTTTTTGCGTTGCTGATAATAAAGATCCTGATCTTCTTTATAAATGAAACGAGTCCAAGGTTTCCCGACTAAATCGTTCCGGGCTAGCCCAAGCATAGTTGCTATAGTGAGATTCGCTTCAATAACAAGTCCCTGCTCACTTATGGTGCAATATCCGACTGGAGCGAGATCATAGAGATCGAAATAGCGCGTCCGTGCGACATCCAACTCCGCCTGAGAGCGGCGAAGCTCCTCGTTTTGCATTTCCAATTCGATCTGATGCACGTGCAGTTCATGCACTATCTGGCGCATTTCCTCATAAGAATAAGCATGCTCACGCATGTCCTCATTTGCGTTAGCCAACGCTTCGGCTTGCATTCGTAATTTGTTTTTCATGTTCCTGGCCTCTCTTGGGAGTTTCGATACGTCGTCGACATAGCGTAGACTTGACCTTCCTCATTGATCAAGGAACCAACTGTCAACCACACCTCCACAACGCGTCCTTCTTTGGTAATACGTCGAGTTTCATAGGAGGGGGGCTTCTCTCCCTTGGCAACCCAACGCATATTTTCTAATTCTTGCTCTCGCGTATTGGGGGGGATGATATCCTGGACATTCATGGTCAGTGCTTCTTTTTCACTCCATCCAAAAAATCTCTGTGCGGAAGAGTTCCATGTTATAATATTCCCATTTAAATCGAGTACAACAATAGCATCTTTAGAATCTCGTGCAACAATCGACAAACGGAGTTGCTCGTTGGCTTTCTGCAAGAGTTCATGTGACTTCTTCATCTCGGTGATGTCAACAAAGGTGATGACTGCGCCCTCTATTACATTATCAAGATTTCTGTAGGGCAAAATACGCATCGTATACCATTTCCCTTCTTCTATTTGTACTTCTACCTCTTTAGGAAGCAGTGTGTTCAATACAGTTCTCACATCACCAATTAGATTATTGTAGCCTACCATATTTGAGACGATATTGCCAACGGGCCGTCCAACATCAGATTGGATCAAATTGATAATTCGGGTGGTAGCAGGAGTGAAACGTAGTATGCACAAATTATGGTCCACGAATAGCGTGGCGATACCCGTCCCAGCGAGCAAGTTGCTCATATCGTTGTTGGCTTGCGCTAGATCAATTAACTTATTTTGCAGTTCAGTATTGACGGTAGTCAACTCTTCGTTGACCGATTGCAACTCTTCCTTTGATGTTTCAAGCTCTTCGTTGGAAGACTGTAATTCTTCGTTAATTGACTGCATTTCCTCATTTGATGACTTGAGTTCTTCATTAGACGTTTCAAGTTCCTCAATTGTAGTCTGAAGGTATTCATCCTTTGACTTCAATTCTTGTCGCAATGCAGTGATGGTAGCATCAGGCTCTTTATTGCATATTTTTAAATTCTCATTACTTTGCGGAGAAAGATGGATTTGTTGCATCTGGTCATTATCAAAAAGTGGCATTGATTCTAGGATAACAAGATAGAGAGGAGTTTTAAGTAAGATGTTTTGATCAGAAATTACTGGACAGACCTTCAAGTTAACAAAGGTGAAGTCTCCATTCGTTTTGACCCGAAGCCCTGAACGCCGCATAGTCTTTCTGGAAGACCGGGCTTTGTGCAGGGCTGTGCTTAACTCTCGACGTAAGCCTTCACGTGCCATTTTTATGATATTATTGACACTTGTTTCACCTGGCGTGGGCTCCAGGTATTGTCCCGTTCGACCGTGGAGATAGAGTATGTCACCTTGAGCATTGACAAGTACGCCCGACAAGTCGTCCTGATGCAGAAGCGTTTGTTCAACCAATTCGCGTGATGGTTGTTTGCTGAGATGCATTTCCTTGCGAACAGACTGTGGGAGCGTTGTATTGGTTGTCATGAGAGGGACGGATCGCCCCGCAGCCGTATTCTGTCCACTTCGCGAATTATCATTGCGTTGATAGAGCTTAGATGTGCGATCCAGGGTGGTAAAAAGATCACTAAAGTCGCCCACTGTCTCAGAAGTACCCAAAAAAAGAAAACCATCCGGATTTAAGGCGTAATGAAAAAGGGGGATAAGTTGTTTTTGCAACTCTGCTCCCAGGTAGATGAGCAAATTGCGGCAACTGATCAAGTCGATCTTTGAAAAAGGTGGATCTTTAATCACATTTTGCTCAGAAAAAACAAGCATGTCGCGAATGCTTTTGTGAATGCGGTAGGCACATCCATCTGGCTCCGCTGTAAAAAAACGTGATAGTCGTTCAGGTGAGACATCTTTGACAATATTGGATGGATAGAGCCCGCTTCTCGCTATGGCGATCGCTTGGCTATCAATATCGGTGGCGAAAATCTGAACGTCGAAACGTTGTTGTACCGATTCCAAGTATTCTTGCAGCAGAATGGCTATAGAATAGGCTTCTTCCCCGGTAGAGCACCCAGGGGACCAAACTCGAACGATAGAACCAACTGTCTTGCCAGTAAAAAGTTTTGGGATAACCTGTTGTTCGAGTGCCGTAAAAGCTTCAGGGTCGCGGAAAAAACCAGTCACGCCAATGAGCAGGTCTCGGAAGAGTGCTTCTACTTCTACCGAATTTTGCTGTAAATACTGTATGTATTCATCTTGCATGGCTATTTGATGCATGGCCATACGGCGTTTTATGCGACGATTAATGGTGGAAGGTTTGTACTGGGAAAAATCATGTCCTGTCTGAGCGCGTAGCAGAATGTGTATTTGGGGTGATATATTTTCAATTGTGGAATTCGGTATAGCCGAAGCCTGGAGTGACATACCGAAAGTATGGGCAACATATGCGATAATATAGGAAGGCATCTCGGCTGGTGCTAACTCGTAATCAACCAAACCTGTTGCGATGGCGCTACGTGGCATACTATCATACTCTGTCGATGCGGGAGTTTGTGCGATAACCATCCCTCCCTGGGCTTTGATGGCTCGAACCCCCTGCGTACCATCGTTGCCAGAACCCGAAAGTATGACTCCTATGGCCCGTTCCTGCAGTTCTTTAGCCAAAGAACAAAAAAAGAAATCAATAGGCAGACGTTGTTCCCGACGAGCGATAGGCTTAATCAATTGAAGCTTACCATCTTGAAAAGTCATATCACAATTAGGCGGAATGATGTAGACACAGTGAGGTAAAACCTCCATCCCATTCTCGACTTCAAAGACATGCATGCTGGTATAACGGCGAATAAGTTCAGCCAGGAGACTTTTATGGTCTGGGGCAAGGTGCTGTACCAAAATAAGAGCCATTTCCGGAGCGGGATCGTGAGGCATGCCGGAAAAAAAGGCTTCAAAAGCCGCCAAACCTCCGGCTGATGCACCAATCCCCACAATGGCGAGAGGGTTTCCGGACCTTTGAAGCGAGTCAGTGTTGTCTTCCTTGAACGATTTAGAAGAGGGCTTTTTCTCTGGCATGACAAAGATATCTCCATAAAATATTCTTAATTGTTTGTTCCAGTCTTGTCTTGCAAAAAAAAAGAAATAGTCTTCTGTTAGTGAGCTAGGATGTTTTTAATTTTTAAAAAAATGCAATAAGTGAAGTGGCCTCATAAAACTGGACCAGGTGTTAAGGTGGACGTAAACAGCCCTGAGGAGGGTGTTCATGTCCCAGAAAAGAAGGAAGTTCACTGCTGAATTCAAAACTCGTGTAGCCCTTGATGCCGTTGACCAGTGATCAAACACTGGCTGAATTGGCGAGCAAGCATGGCGTCCATCCCAACCAAATTTCTCAATGGAAAAAACAAGTCAAGGAGGGGGGTGTCGCTTCCTTCTCCACGAAAATCCAGAAAGATCAGCAAGCTAACGACGCCCAGATCAAAGAATTACATGCCCAAATAGGACAGCTCACGGTGGAAAAAGATTTTTTGCAACAAGCCTTCGCCAAAATATGAGCTGTGAGCCAAGGCAAGGGATTGTCGATATCAGCCATCCCGAGCTCAGTATCCGGAGACAATGCAGACTGCTTCACCTGCACCGGTCGAGTTTTTACTATCAGCTCCAAGATGAGTCCGCGCAAAATCTGGACTCATGCGGCGTAATTTTCGAACCAGTCCATCTTAAGTTCGCCGCGCCGTGGTCCAATTCAAACGGGTCTACCTTACTCTAACTATATGTAATTATTAGTCTTAATATTCCATTAGCGGGAAGTTTGTGGGACATCATCTTGTACTTTTAGTACGCAGCACCTCGTAAAATCAACAATCTTTATAACATGAAGATAGTCCTTGACTTCAACTGAAGAAAAGGACATATTGCCTTACTTAGTCAGTCGCACCCGTGTAGGCGCGGTCAAATTGTGACCAGAACTGGCTGTAGTTACAACAAGACACATCGAGGAGCAATGTACGCACCCCGTACATTGTTCCTTTTTTTTGGCGCACGGGAGTCATTCCAGAGTTACTTTTTTAGGAGAATTGAATGTCCAAGAATCTTTATGTCGGCAACTTGTCCTGGTCCACTAGTGAAAGTGAAGTTCGCACAGCCTTTGAGGCTTATGGCGAAGTGACTTCAGTTAAACTGATCGAGGACCGAGAAACTGGTCGCCCGCGTGGTTTCGGTTTTGTTGAAATGGAAGACAGCGGCGCCATTGAAGCCATCCACAATCTGGATGGTAAAGAGTTCGACGGGCGCAACATCAAGGTCAATGAAGCAAAACCCCGTGCAGAACGCTCCCGTTGGTAGCGTTCGATAGAAAGTTCTGATTTGTCGATATTCGCCTGGCGATTTTTGGGTCTCCAGGCGTTTTGCTTTTGTGCCTCAACGCTCATCATCTCAACCTTTTGGTTAAAGTGGACGCCTTCACTTAGATCAAAAAGTCTGCAATTCCAGATCAATAGTGACGTCTCACTTCCAAAATCAAGTGGAAACTTGGTTGGACTTTGCCTGGAAAATACCGTGAATATACGATCGTTCAGCCTTGCCTTGGAACGATCCCCCCACAAGATACTAAGACTTCTAATGTACGCGCCAGAGGTAGTCCGAAGATGTTGAGGGATTGGTGAAGCGGTAACATTTTAGATTTATAAATATTTTACTTCACCACATGCAGCAATGTGGGGAGTTGTGTGGGGCTGATTGGGAAAAGGCACCTTGATAACCTACTGACAGCACTGGACATATCGACGTCAAGTCCGTTTCCATACTTTTCAGTGTGAGCGAGTTGCTTATGTCGAAGCACACTTTGAATAACTTTCATCGCAACTCCATTCTTGGCAAGAAGACTTCCAACATAACGGCGCATCGCATGAAATCCAAATCGTTTTACTCCTGCCTTTTTGCACAATGACGCCAACAACTTATTTCTGTTTGTATAAGGTTGTCCATAAGATGGACTTCTTTTTTATGTATTTACAAAGACATACTCGTTATCATGCGGTTTATGTTGTTGCCACCATCGAAGCGACTTTGCAAGATCGGGAGCTATCTCCTTCTAATTTACTGCACCCAGAAAAAAATAAGATCTGAAAAAGAATGATAAAACATACAGGCATTACTCGTTTCATGACGAGTCCCATTTTATCGTGTTTATAGAGTTTTGATTGTCTACGTCCTATTTCGTGACGGAGTATTGCTTAGTATCCTTCTCGAACGCATCTGACGTAAAATTCATAGCCTTTACCGTTATAAACATCATCTGCAGTTGCTTTACCGTCGGAGAAATCAACGAGCCAAGCTATATTGTGATAGTATGGTCCTGTTGTGCTCGACCAATATAGTTCAGATTTGCACGAAAAAGCGGGATTAATCGTCGGGTCGGTATGTACAGAGTCAACTAATATGAATCAGTGCATAAAATTTTTAACTATGCCGCTTTTGCGTATGCGACATGTTTTGCCTGAAAATAACGTTTCACACGCTCGTGTCGGCGTTGGCGGCTTCGCATAAAACTGCGCGTCCTCTGCATGAGATCGGATTTATCTTTGGCCTTCTCCTGCCGGAAAGCGTTGCTTTTTAAATCTTGATTTACCAGTTCGTCGGGGTTGAGCTCAGGGCTATAGGCTGACAGGAAAAACAACCTGATTTTTCCTTGCTGCGCCGCAATCCATTCTTCTACGGCTTTGGCCTTATGAACCGGATGTCGATCAACGATGATGAAGACTTTCCGTCCGGCTTGCTGCTTCACCAGTCGCTTCAGGAATTCCAAGAAAGTCTTGGTGGTGAAACGCCCTTCGAAAACCGTGAAACTCATGTCTCCACGGTTTGTTACTGCTGAAATCATGTTACAACTGAAACGGTTGCCACTGATCTTAACCAAAGGGGGCTGCCCCCTTTCACTCCAAGTTATCCCACTCTGATGATCGCTCCGCAGACCGGTTTCGTCGCTCCACCAAATGCGAGCGCCTTCATCCTTGGCCTGCCGCTCAATCGCGGGGTACTTTGTCTCAAGCCAATATTTCACCTGTACCGGATTTTGCTGCAAGGCTCGCTTGGCGGGCTTTTGAGGAGTATCAAGATAGCGCCCCACGGTCCAGCGCGAGAGTGATCTTGCTACAAAGTTGTGGACACGAAGTTAAGCCACTATCCAGAACGCACGAAAGCCCGAACTTTCATCAAGTTCGGGCTTTGTGTTGCCGTGTGTGGCATTTGAAAAGAATCCTGGCGACGATCTACTTTCCCACGGTTATGACCGCAGTATCATCGACGATGGAGGGCTTAACTTCCGAGTTCGGAATGGGATCGGGTGTACCCCCTCCTCCTTGGTCACCAGGAAATATTGGTGATATATAAGTAAAATAAGAAACAGGATAGTTTGAAGGAAAATAAGTCGAACGACTTATTAGTACCGCTTTGCTAAGTACATTGCTGCACGTACACATGCGGCCTATCAACCGAGTCATCTTCTCGGAGTCTTCAGGGAGATCTTATCTTGAAGCAGGCTTCCCG
>NZ_AUBP01000047.1 GCF_000429305.1 Desulfovibrio inopinatus DSM 10711 | reverse complement strand
CGTGCTGCTGCTGCCGACTTGCTTATGCATTGCAGACTGACAGCAGATGGAGGCTTGTGTACTCGTGCTGCTGCTTCGGCAAAATGCTCACATTGTAGCGGTGATATTGTTTTGGTGGGGAAGAATACAACTGGAGATACAATTGTATCAATATGACATTGAGCCTGTATCTCTGCCTTCCTGACGACCATCCCACCAGAGACAAGTATCGTTTCTGCAAATGGAGTAAGATTATTCTTGTCACGACAAACAATGATAGTCTGGACGAATCCAGAAAAAAGAGCCTGAGTTCGCAAATTTTCTGCCAACAAAAGATGACGAAACCGTTTTATGTCTCCTGTCGTACATGTTTTTGCTAAGACGTTACCACATGATGTAAATGCAACTTGGCAACGTACATCTGTATTGCATGAAGATGTAAGTTCTTGATTTGCACCAATGATACGATGTCCAGCCACAGAAACGGAGCATTTCGTATCAATAGAAAGCGTGTCAGTAATGTATCGTGTTATCGTAGATGTTTGTGTACAAATACACGATAGTGTAACATGTACACCTGCTCTTTTTTGTGGAGAAGCATGCATAATTGATTGTGCATTTATGTTTGCTAATCCATGATGAACTCGAATAGGCGTATTGTTAATGCTAGCAACAACTGACGATACACCAAAAACATTTTTTATACATTTTGTCTTGTGGTTAATTGATTGTGTATGTATTTCTGATGATGATATTCCACATAGTGATCGTATTCTATTGGATTTTCCTGTTGTCAATGCAAGGCTAACAACACTTGAGGAGATATGTTTATACCTTGTTGTATATCCTGTTGCTCTCGTATTTGCAGATATATCACCGCATACAAGACGAGTACGTGTGAAATGTACGGTTCCTGTATAGATATGATGAGAGAGTGATGCGTGAGGACGTCGTATTCTGATGCAGGTAGTCGATACGGAAACAGAACTCTTCGATGTCGAACAGCCATAATGAATATTGTTTATTTGAACGCCAGCGATTGCCATGCATCTTGGAAGCGCAACACCAACCCCACCAGCAACCTTTGTTGCTATGGCGGTGCTGGAGCCAACGGATAACGCATGTCCAGAGCACCCTCGCCACACAGGATTGTCGACATGAGCATGCGCTTGACAAACAAGATTGCCTGCTAGCTGAACAATATTTCTATTTTTTCCGAAATATGACTCAACGCTCGCTATTCCAGCCCCAACAAAGTGAACCGTTGGGACTGTCCTTGTGAGTACAATGGGACAAATGGTGGCTTTCGCTCCACGTATAATATGGATGTCACCTTCAAATGAAGGTGACTGTATGCTCGATCCAGAAACGGAAACAACATTGGATAGAGATGGTGGAGAGATATCGGACAGACAAGATGCAATACCATCAGTAAAGAGTACCCATCCCGCAGTCGCAGTAACTGTAGGAACAACCGAGACAATACCGTCTGTGTGAACAATACGGTATTGTCTCGGGACTGCATTGAGCGCAAATCCATTGATCTGGCCGAAGTCAGACATCTTACGCCATCGTTACAACAAGCGAACCGGGGGCAAAAGAGACGACGTCGGCGTCGTCCATCGTTTTGGGCGTCGTGAGAGGGCCATGGAGCAGCAAATTCCCGGAAAGAGACGAATCATAAATACCGAAATGCGTGATTGTCACGGAATCTCCAGAGACAGCAGGGAATGTGACAGAAGACGTATTGGAGCTCTGACCACTTTCCGCTCCGGGGGCGGTCCACGTTCCGGTTGGTTGACGTTCGTACCACGATGCGCTCACCTCGTTTGTCGTGATATTGGCATCGGTTGGATCAGCCACAAAGAGAGCAAGGTGCAAGTCCGCAACATTCGGGCTGGAAAATGCAGTAGCGCGCAGAATTGCATTGATAAGCGATTGCTCGAGGTAGTTGGACATAGCGGACATAACATATCCTTATAACTAACGAAATCGTCGAGGACTCACGCGTAACGACGATATCGAATTTTTATGATTGGCATTAAGACGCACTCGATTGACGGCATGATTGAACTGCGACAGGTAGTATTCGGCCATCTGATTGGACCATGGCTTCTGGGGCATGGCCATGAGTCGTCCGGTAACACCGTGAGCAATATCTTGAATCCACGGAGTCAGGAGATCAGGGAGCGATGTCGCATCAGGAGTCGGCGACAAGACGGCGTCGACATCAAGCGTATAGGGCCCTTTGGGGACGACGTTTAACGTGAGCACTACTCCGTTGAAGTCATACATGGAAAACGGAGCACCATCGCGCATAACGCTCGTCAAGATGTTTACCCTGGAGCCGTACGGTGGATCGAGATCGTATTCGACCTGTCCCGGGACGCAGTGTATGGGGTCGAGAGTGGTATTCCAGACCATGGATCGCTTACAAAAGTCGTCCAGAACGGACGAAACGACCATCGCGATAAATGGAACAGGAGCGTCAGGGCAAACCGGTCTGACAAGCGAGATGACAGAATCAGGGGAAAGCATTTATTTCCCCTCTCTCGTAATCAAAGAGCGTGGACCGGCCGCGGAACGAATATTTGGATCATCAATCATTTCAAGCTGTTCACGCGACCCCATTGATCGATAGAAATCATTTAAATGACCCTGGGATCGTTTATCGTTACCGGCGAAATCAGCGTCTTTGCGGTAACACATCCCCAAAACGTAGTTGAGGATATCCGACTCATACGTGACATCAATATCCAGCTCTTGACTAATCGTAAGATTTCCAGGGGAATCTATGTAGATGATCTCCACATAGCCTTGTCCTGTCGCGGGTTGAGGAGGGAAGATATAAAACGATTTGGGACTGCGATCATCAAACGTCCAGTGCAATACAACACTGGACGGATCGTGTGCATGCCATCCGGGAAGGTTCTCCAAAATCTTGAGATCGGTCAGTGTTATCGATCTCCCCGGAGATGTTCCCGTTGTCCCCATATTCCGCACAACTTTGACAATACGTATAGCGGAACTCGGAAGACTTTGTTTTGTGCCAGCCACAAGGATCACAGTTTTCGTTTTGACAAAGAGATCAGGCTTGTATTTGCATATCTCTTTACGAGCAAGATTGATCCACTTCATTATCTCATCGTTATCCCACCGTATGCCAGTCGGATCGAACAAGATTTGGCGGATATCATCAGCAAGTTCTCCACACGTTCGCGCCATGACCTACTCCTTCTTCTTATCGATAGCCGACGCGGTTTGTTTTTTGGGAGACGCGCTTTTTTTCTCAACGTCGTCATGATCAGGAGCTTCGATAATTTCGAACTTCCCGGATTTGGCCCACGATTCGTTGTATGGAGACGTCCAGCCGTTTTTCTTATGCTTCAATAGTTTCATAGTGTTCTCCTGAAGAGGGGCCGAAGCCCCTTGCTGAATTACGGCAGATCAACGGCCGGTTTGGCATACAATCGACCCATGGCGTCGGGCTTTACGACTTCAAATCCATAGACCTGAAGGCCGCGGAGGATATCTCCAAAATCATTTGGATTTTTGATAAGTTCTTCTTTTGTGAATTGACTTGCGAATGTCAGTGAAGACTTATGACCAAACAGGATATTCCAGACCTTATCAGTACCATCAACAACCTTTTTGAGTTGATTAGAGGAGTAGATGGTGAAACGATCCACGCGGCCGACACGACCGGTTCGAACCGTGCTTTTTCCATCTCCACTTAATGACGCGTCTTTGATTTCAGATGTTTTGACGCGTTGAATGGCCCACGGGGGAAGCACGATCCAACGATCGGTTTCAGGCAGGTTCTGTTCATCAAGGATTTGCGAGCATTCACAAATTTTATCGATGATATTGGATTTGGTCAGACTAGCGGCCGCACCTGTTGTACCAAGATCAATGTTTTCTGATTCTAATCCAGCTGTAGAGCCAACATTGCTTGCATGGACATCTGCTGGAATAGCGTCCAGAATACTTCCATCAATTTGGATCTTAAGTTGTTGTGCGGCATCGTCGCCCCATTTAGAGCGCATCTCGATGTCGGATTGCGCTTTATCCACATCGGTAATGTTGAAACCGTAATACTTGCCCTTGTCGATGAGGAGCGACACATTCATCGGGTCCAGGTACTCGTAGACGAGCGGTTGCCCTTTTATGTAGTCACGAATCGTGACGCTGGGGCATGTCCGAATTTCGACCTGATCGCCCATGCCACTGATATCACCTTCATAATCAGTGTTCGCTATTTCGCTAAACACAGTCGACAGATAGAACTTAACAAGTAATTCCTTGGCGAAAAGTTTGGGAACATAAGTTCCAGATAAACTTGGTACTCCGCCAGCGGTATATACGGGAAACGGCATAACGCCCTCATATTAAGGACGGACTCTCCCCTCGTTGACGGCGTCTGACATTTCGCGAAGAAGAACTTGAGATTCATCGTCTTTGCCTCGGTATTTCCCCAAAGCAATCTGCTTGTAGACTTGATCCATTTCTCGTTCCGTCCACATCTTCTTCCCTTGCGCGTTGGATTGCTCAGACGGTGCAGAGGAAGGCTGGACGTTTTTCGGACGCGATGACGGCTGTCGTGTAGGAGAAGAATCCGGTGGATGCTTGTACTTGTCGGCTCCGGGCCAAGCCCCGTAGAGTTTGGCGATAAAGTCGACATCCCCCCGACGCATGGCGACAGCGAGGAGGTCCGTTCGCTTTCTGCCTTCCGGGTCGGTGGGACTGACACCTTGCATGTATTCGATGAAGGCGTGGTCTTGATCTTGGGCATCAAATCCGGGATAGACACGGCGAACGCCGTCCAACAAATTCGTCGTGGACATCTGGCGTTCCATGGTCTGCTGCTGCTTCTTGAGACCACCAAGCTCGGAATCGAGTTGAGACCGAAGCGCGGCGTTTGCTTGCTGGAGACGATCAACTTCCGAAACGAGGTCTTTGATCTCGGGGTCCCAGTCGTCGTATCGGGACGGATCAAGAGACGTGGCGTTGTGTGCAGCCTCTTCGGCCTTGCGTTGACGTTCTTCCGCGAGTTTGTTTTGCTCCTGAAGCGCGGCAATATCCTTCCGCAACGTATTGATTTCGGAATGAAGCCTCGGGACTTCAGCGTCATATTTCCCTTTGAGCACCTGGAATTTCTGTTTCCATGCGTCTTCAGAGGGATGTTCAGACTGATGTGCCTGGGGCTCCGGTTGCGGCTGTTGATGCTCCTGCGGCGATGCGTCGTGCTGCGCCGAGTATTCGTCTTGCGATGTGGCATCAGTCTCGGCAGGAGCCGAATGCACTTCGGTGTTCCCGTCTTCCGTCTGTTGCTGCTGCAAAATGAGTTCGTGCAGTTTGCGGTTTTCTTCCGCTTGTTGGCGTACCGCTTTCGGCAAGTGTTCAACGTTGTCGCCATTCATCGTGTTGCTCCATCGCGAGCCCTGTGGGTGTTCGCGGGTTTGCCGTCAGAAGCCGGTATTGGTGTCCCAGCCAGCGTCCGACAGTCGTTTTCAGCTCTCCATTCTCTCTGCGACGTCGCGTGTCTCCTTGATGGCCTGCAGTATTTCGTTAAGAAGCTGCACACGCCCTTGAAGCCAACGCACATTCGTTTCAGAGGGTTCTTGAACAAGGAGAGAAATTTGTGATTCGTGTTCTGATTGCAGCCAGTCCAAGAACATGGCGAAGTCTTGGGTCAGCAAAAGCCGTTGAATGGCTGCAATGTGTTGCTTGGTTCGTTTGATCATGAGGTGGTCACCTGCATTGCCTGTTGCTGTTGAGTGGCAAGAGCGGCTTGCTGTTGTGCAGCCATCTCTTCCTGTCGGCGGATCGTGTCAGGTGAAGGAATGATGTCGTCTGTATTGAGACCAAGATCAGCAACGTGTGGTCGAAGCACCTCGGCAAGACCGTTGAGGCCGATAAGTTGCTGAATAATCGGAGAACCAAGTGCGATTTGGAGAAATTCATTTCGCCGGAGGGTGAGCGCGTGTTTTTCAAGCAGTCGTTTGGTGCCGTGCGCCTCGATGTTGAGGTCGCCCCGGTAGTCGATTTCGCCTTCGAGGACGAGATCAACAAAGACATCTTTGATGACCGGTTCGATGATTTGGCGGTCCAGGTTCGACAGAACGAGCCGGATGCCTTTGTTCATATTTTCGATCATCATCGAATATCCGGCTGCAGTACTCAAAGGACCGCTGGATTGCTGTTGGCCGTATGAATAGCGCGGCACGCCGGTGACATTGTCGGCCTGTGCGGAGAAAAATTCGTAGACGCTTTTAAAATCCTGCACACGCGGATCTGGCTGAAAAAACTGGATCGGAGCGCCTTTCCCGATGCTGCGAGATAAGTCGTATTGCCAAATCTTGTGAGGGAAAATTTCGGTGATGTTGGCCCCTTCAGGAATCGCATTGATATCGACTCCAGTCTGGAACCCGGCACACATCGCCATATTGTTTTCCAGGGCGCGGCAGGTGGCATTGCAAATTTCCTGGATATCTCGAATCATCTCCGGGATGCCTTCACCCCAAAACGCACCGGGACGAGGCCGAAAAGAGACTTTGTGATACGGACGACGGCCCATGGCATCGCCATTGAGTTCGGCTTTGATGCACCAGTCGCCGACCAACCAGACTTCGGCGCTGTATTCTTCGGTGGGGTCCGGGATGCGCTCGGCATCAACACCCCAATCAATCAGCATTTGCCCTTGTATCCATCCCCAAAATTGCAGCGCATCTATGCGTTCCTCGGGGTCTTCGTTGCTTCGTGGGCGATCCTCAAGGTGTTTTCGCTCTGTTTCATCAAGGATGCCGAGCCAATCGGAAAGGCCATGCGGTTCTTCAAGGATTTGTTTAATGGCTGTTTCGTCGTACCCATCGACACCGATCAAATTGCGGAGCGCCCGACGAGACAGCACGTGATGCTCGATGAGGTAGCCATCTTGAATGTCTTGGGCCAA
Source organism: Desulfovibrio inopinatus DSM 10711 (assembly GCF_000429305.1). Lineage (NCBI taxonomy): Bacteria > Pseudomonadati > Thermodesulfobacteriota > Desulfovibrionia > Desulfovibrionales > Desulfovibrionaceae > Desulfovibrio > Desulfovibrio inopinatus. Next base: position 2,856 of record NZ_AUBP01000047.1, on the reverse strand, counting down.
AGGAGAGGGATAAATATTGAAGGGGCTGACACGGTGGAAAACACGACAGAGCTTGTTTTCTACGACAGGGAACCCATCGTCTCCCCACACCATGACCTTGCGTGATTCGTAGACCGGACCTTTCATGATACCGGCGGGGAAAATGACAAGGTCCTGCACCATTTCGGCAAGAGCGTCTTCCCATCCTCCCTCGACAAGCACATCCTCAATCGTTTGTTCGGCGTCTTCGATCTCGCGTTTCGCCTGCTTTACTGATTGTTTTTCGACGTCTTCGCGCTGTGCTCGTCCTTGTTCTTGAATCCACGACGACATCTCCGGCGTGACTTGCCCCCCTGACATTTCAAGTAGTGGACGAAATTGCTCGAAAGCAGATTGCGCAACGGCACGTGCCATCGCTTCGATGTCTTCCGGTGGTAGATCCGGTTCGGGGGTGGCTGCCGCACCCCAGGCCCGTTCACCGGCAGGAGCAATGGATTCCATGATCCAGGAAATTGCGGCGTGGCATTTTTCAGAAGTAAGCCGAATGTAGACGCGAGACGGTCCATCAAGCGATGCAACATGTTCCTCCTCTGGCGAATACACGCCTTTATATTGGCGTAATGCCGACAACATCCGGTTATAGACGCTCTGTGTTGTCCCGGATGGTGCACGTTTGGCATCACGAGCATGCTCCCAGCATTGCCGGACATGCGACGCAAGGCCGGAAACAAAAGGCTGCGATTGACGATCAAGGGCCGCTTTGCGCTCAAGCTCCTCGCGTTCGGCTTGATCGATCTGATCGTTGTTCAGGACAGTGATGGGGATACCGCCCATGACTACCCCTTGCGCTGCCGTTTAAGTTCGTCTCGAATGTCACGCAGAAGGGATTCAATGCCGTCGATGCGTGTTTCAAGACGTTCCATTTTGAGTGCTCCGCCTATAATTTGCTCGCCTTGATGTTCGAAACGCTTGGATGCCACTTCCAGTGATTCGACCCGATGCTGCAAATCAAGACCGAACGAAAGCATGGTGACAATGAGGCCTCCGATAGCGATCAAGGAAGGGATGTTGACTTTGAGGTCCAGACACAGACCACGCTTGCTAGTATTGGGATCGCATACGAGCGCCATGCTATCGACCTCCCTGTTGCGCATCATCTTTGCGTCGGGAGCCGACAGACGAGCCGAATGCAAACGAGAACAGCGAGACGATAAGATAGTTTATCGTCTCGCTAGCTTTGACGGGGAGACTGACCCCCAAAAGACTCGCGCCTATCATAGCGAGGAACGCAGCACAGACCGTCAGACAGACAGCCACGGCGACGAGGGAATAGAGATTACGATTGATCCATTCCATCACATACGCTCACACGGTCGTTGTTCCCGTGTTTTTGAGCAACCTCGACGTCCATGCCGATCAATCACCACAAAGGCGCAACCGAGACATTGCAGGCTACCTGGTTGAATCGCGTGATATCTCATCGGGAGCTACGCCAATCCAAGCCGACAGCCTTCGGCAATCGTTTCATCATCGTAGGGCTGCCGACCATTTTCCATGTTGATCATGGCGGCGATAACTTTGGGGAAATCATCGGGCTCAACACGCACATCGGGCGCAACGCCGGATCGACGCGACACATAATCAATGTAGGCCTGCGTATCGTTTTCGTTGGGTGGAGCCCAACGAGAGATCATCTGTGTGAGGGTATAGAGACCGTAAAGACGCTGATAATTACGAAGAAGCTTTGCCATGGCACGAATGCCATAGACAGGAGATTCGAATGTCTTGAAGGACTTGTCTTCGCCTTTGCACTCACCTTTCCAGTTGGTGGGTGAATGGCGAATATTGCCGGGGTTGTTATTCCGAATGCCTCGTGGTGCCATGCTCGCCTCCTCAAATTTGAGACGAGCATAGTCAGACAACCTGCTACTCTGACAAGGCGGCGCTATCCAGATGTGGTATATGTGTTACATCTGGACAACTTTCGGGGACAGACGTGCATGATGCGATGATTTCGTGCGTGGTGATCTGTGCCCCGCAATCACGGCAGACACGCCAACGCAAATTACTTGTCTTTGGGAATGTGCGCGACGTGACGACCGGTGGATTCTTGGCGCCACACTTAGGACAATTCATTGGTTTCTCCTTTGCGAGGATACACGGGAGTAACGGGACGTGCTGTTGCCTGCTCCAATCCAACGGCGTAATCCCTTCCGCGTTCGCAGACCCACAGCCCGGCACCGACAGCACGGAGCAGCTCACCATCATGGTAGGCCGTGATTCCCCCCGGCATATCGGCCCGACATGATGCCAGCGCGATATTATAGACTTCGACCGCGGCGAGACCCGATGCGACCTGTATGCGCTCTTCTTGGTAGCAAAGTTGGATGCTCAACATGATATCAGGCCACGGGACGATGATTTCCTTGGGATCAGGGCGCGCTCCAACAGGCCGTGTGACCTGTCCTCCATCGCCACCGATATACAGGGCAACAGGATCAAGCCGTTCACGGCGCACGGTCTCCAGCATGGGACGCCCTACCTCGGAAAAATCAACAATAAGAAGCGGTCTGCCGTATCCTGGTTTGCGAAGATGTGGAGAGCCCATCATGGACTTTGCCTTGCTCACAACATCCCGATACGGCGTTCCCTGCGGTATCTGTTCGAGATATCGCAATTGATAGGCTGTAGATGAGCCCGGCATGGGCCACAAACGCGTGACATCGATCTCCAGGACGCTTATCGCCATGGGTTTGGCCGATGTGAACACGACGGAAACAACAAATCGACTTGTAGCCACTACGGGCCTCCAAACGGCAAAGGTTCTGGTTTCGTGCTGCTGGATGCAGCGATATTGCCGAATGGCAATGCCTCAAC
>NZ_AUBP01000046.1 GCF_000429305.1 Desulfovibrio inopinatus DSM 10711 | reverse complement strand
TGGCATCGTCCATGATGTCGGTATGGAGTCCCTAATTCTTGTGCAAAACCGACCGGGAACAGCGGGGTGTCTTCTAAAAAACTCCCTGACTCCCCAGTATAAAAAGCCAAAGCTGCCTTTTGGCGGAAAGTCGTCCAAAGCGCACAACTGCCTGCAACAGTTAAAATTGGCGCATGCCTTCCTGCTAACCAACCTTGTACCAACCGCATTATTTCACGACTGCATTGTGGAGCTTCACGTGAAATACACGGCCGAACAGGATGAAAATGCCGACCTTCCTCTGTTTGAATGCGGTCGGAAGTGGTTGCAGGCCGGCGCACAGGAGGCGATGTGTATCCATGGAATTCATGCGCGAACAGCGGACCGACAAGACTGGTATCTTCCATGTTCTCCCCCTCACACGGAAATGCCATGGCTTCCTGGCCTGACATTTCCGTTTTGTGTGCTGGATTCGTTGCTCTTTGCCGCGCAGGCGTACAACGAACAGGTGCAAACACTGTTTGATGAAGATTTGTTAGTGATTCCATACATCTTCCTTGATGAACTCTACGGATTGTATCCGGCTGTCCCGCTTCCTGCAGAAGCGGTTATTCATGAATTTTAAGGGAACGAAGCCACTCCAGTGCGTCTCCCAGAAGTTCCTGTGCCTGGGAGACGCACTCAGCGTCATGTACAATCTGAACATTGCCTTCACCCCAATCGGGATACCAACCAAAGACCACACTGCCTTCAACGCGAACCTCAACAGTACGTTCTGATACATTTCCCATTACGCTTCCTCCTTCACCTGCATATCGTCCGGCAAACTCAGCACCTCAGCCGAGATCTCCAATTCCTCAAGCAGATACCGCAACACCTGCCGACTATTCTTTCGACCGCGCACCGTGTCGCTTACGGTCTGCGGCGTCAGCCCAAGCCGTCGGCCGACCTCGGCCATCGTCACCCCGGCCAGATCCAGAGATTTCCGAATCGCCCAGGTGTCGCGATAGCGACCCGGACCGCGTCCGGCATAAACGTTCATTGTGTTGTGCATAACTCCGCCTCCAACAGACGTTTACGGCGCTTCAGCGCCTTGATTCGTTCATCGACCTCGGCCCGTTCCAAAAGCATGACTTGCCGTTGGTCGATGGTCTTGCGCCCGACAACGAGCGCCATGGTGTCGAGCGGATCAGCCGCGCCCACGACTTCACAAAATGCGACAACAGCCCGTGGACTGGGGAAACGCTCGTCATCGTTTTGATTCAACCACTTTTCCAGCGTCGCCGTAGAGAGTGCCGCCGCATTGCCGCTGTTCAATTTGATGCCGGCTTCCTTGGCGAGTGCGTCCATTTGTTCGGCCACCTGCACGCAGGAGAGTCCGGATTTTTCAAATGCCGTCCGGAGCGACGCCTTGAATGCGCGATCGAAACTCGCAAGCCGGTACGCCGATCCAAAGAGTGTTCCCTGTGCCATGACTTGTCCGCCTGTGATGGTGTTCGTGTCCAAACCCGGAAAAAAGCCGGACGTTGACCCATTGTTGCCGGGGCTGTAGTTTGATCCTGTTGCAAGAAGCTCAATCTACAGCCGCCACGCCTTTCTTGTGCATAAAAACGAAAAACAAGTCAATTCATTTTTGTGCATAAGTTTGAATTTGTGGCTTTCTCGTGGATATCGAAAAAATCAAAGGAGTTAGCCCAGAACCACTCGTGCATAAGTTTTGCACAAGTTCAGGGCAGGAACTTATGCATATGAATACACTAGGAGAACGCTTGCGCCACCTGCGTGGAGAGCAAAGCCAAGTTGAATTTGGCGTAGCCATCGGCGTCAACATCAATACGTTGCGCAATTACGAACGAGACGTAAGATCGCCATCGGCTGACACTCTGTCAGAAATATGCATAAAAACGAACACAAGCCCTCTATGGCTTCTTTTGGGTGAAGGCCCGATGAGGCTAGAAGGCGGGAGCGAGACTTTACCCGCAAAAACGCCTAATGAATCAAGATTCGACGCCACAACACCAAGCAATGATGCCTGCGGTGGAACGCAAGAGAAAATACGCGAACTGCGAAGAGAAAACACCGAACTCCGCCGCGAATGCAGCGAGCTACGAACAGAAAACCAACGCCTAAGCCGTGAACTCTCAGATGCCAACAAAGATCTGATCAACACAAGCAAAGAACTCTTACAGACAACAAGAGAAAACGCAGACCTACGAGTAGAACTCACAGAAATAAAATCAAGAGCCGCCCCTGATACCATCCCCGCAGAAGAACCCACCCGCAAAAGCGCATAAGAAAAGGTGCAGCACTCGCAAAAGTGCTGCACCTTCCTGTTACAAAACAACGTTCACGGTAAAACTCAAACTATACAAATTAAGTTCCCATGTAAATATAGAAAAACATTACAAAATTAGTCAAAAACTTAACCTATAACCCCATAACGGCCACCAAAACGCCACCCTCAACCGCAACCACCAACTTTTCTAGCCACAAGTGCAACATTCACAGCAAAACAACCAATTTTTCTACATCCCCCCAACCCCCCAAATCCCCCGCAGAACCCGCACCAACCCTACAAAATCCCCCACCACCCCCTCTCTCTATTTTTCTAATCTTCGCTGCAAAGTCATAGTTCATCAAAACCAGATATAAAGGCGTATTTTATCGAGAAAGCAGCTCGGCGCGAACGTGTTCCTACGGTCCAGATCGTTGCTATGTGGTGTGGTACAAAGACACCCTCGGTAAACCGCGTTGGTACACAGTGGGCTGGCATTCGGATGGAATCCGCCCCGCTTATGCCAACGAAGTTCGAAAAAAATTGACGGACAAGTCGAAACCGCCTCCCCTTGAGATTGCGCTGACGACGCCTTCGCTCACCGTCGGCAAGGCCGTCGCGGACTACTTCAAATGGGCTGAGGCTGAAGAGAAGCACATCGCTCCGGAGCGAAATCGCTACAGCAAACATCTCCAGCACCGCCTTGATGCCATCCCTCTGGAAAGCATCACGCTGCAAATGCTCTGCGATCTGAAAAGCGCCTTGCGCAACACCATGTCTCCACAGAGTGTGCGCCACTGTTTTGGTCTGCTGCGTCGCGCCGTCAATCATGCCCTTGAGCTTGAGACTTGGCATGGAGCCAATCCGTTTGCGGTCAAGCGTCATAGCGCCTTCACGCTGCCTCGTCCCAACAACGAAGCCACCCGCTACCTGACCAAGGAGGAAGCTCGAGCCTTGCTTGCAGCGTTGCGTCCTCGGTCGCAGCAGTTGCACGATATGGCCCTGCTCTCCCTCAAAACGGGACTTCGGGCCACGGAAATTTTTGGTATCAGAGGGCAAGATCTGGATGCCGCGGGTCTGACCATTCACATCACGGCCAAGGGAGGCGAGCCGCAAACCGTCCCGGCTCCAGCCGATATCATGCAGATTCTGACCGGATATCGCCGCACCCCGCATGAATTTGTCTTCCAGGCCGACCAGGGCGGTCCCATTCAATGGGGTATCAGCACAACGTTCAGTCGTGTCGTGCAGCAACTGGGGTTGAATGACGGCATCACGGACGATCGACGCCGCGTCCGGTTTCACACGCTCCGCCACACCTTTGCCTCGTGGCTGGCGCAATCCGGAAAAGTGACGCTCCAACAACTCATGGAGATGATGCGACACAGAGACATCGAGATGACCTTGCGTTATGCCCATCTCATTCCGGGAGGCCACCGGCACAATCTGCGTATTATTGATGACGCGTTGGGTGATTTTGACCATGATGACTAACCCTGCCCTGTGGTGACAATCTGACAGGAGCGCAAAAACGTTTCAATGTCCTCACGAAAATAATAGATGCGCTTTCCGGGCTTGGTATAGGCCGGCCCTTTTCCCTGCATGCGCCAGGTCTCGAGTGTTTTAATAGGGATACTGTAGAGGCTTTCGACTTCCACCTGGGTGAGTGAACGTTTGTCGGGCTGGTGCGTCACCGGTTCTTCTTCACCCCGCATATCGCGCACCTCGATACGCACCTCGATACCGGTCGCCAATTCAGTGGCAACGGCGGCGAGCAGATCATGAACCGCCTTGGTTCGTTGTCCCGGTCGTAGTTCATACACCATGCGACGCCCGCCCGTATCGAGCAACACGCCATTATGGACGGGTTCTATGGTGATCACGCCTTGTCCGGTGTCTTGACCATACATCACACGTCCTCCACAAGTTTGAGTAACCCCATAATCGCCGTCACCGCCTCGTGCCCTTCGCGGGTAATGCGGTCACGCTCGTCCTTCTCCAGCTTCATATCGGCCAACGCCTCGGCGCAGGTGGCAATAAGCTCTCCAAATTCTTTCACCGCCACGAGGCATTGCTGTTGAATCGGGCTTTCGTCTTCGCTGTACGTGGGCAGCTTCACGAACACCCCGCCCCGTTCATGGGCAAGAAAATGCAACGGCTCATCCGAGTCCGTGACATCCATAATCGGCAGCAGCCGTTCCACTCCGCATTTATGGCCGGGCTGTCCGGACAATTCACTCATCATCGTGGCATATTTCCACCCCATCATACTGGCGATACGTTGCGCGCCGATTCCTGATGGCGCACGCATCACCAGATGGTGCAAAATCGGCGACAGAGACGGATAGACATACCGTGTCATGCAATACCTCCCCAAATATTAGCGTAGTATACGCCACAACAACGCGATATCGACGATATCATGCCAAGCGTATATGGGTTTCGATTAGTCTGCGGACTTCGTCGGCTTGCGACCACGTCGTTGGGGATCTGCCGGCGTCGGCAGCAGATCATCCGGAATCCCTTGCTCTCGAAGCCAGTCGATATGCTCTCGTTTCGGCCGTCGCCCCGACAACACATCACCCATCGCTCCGGGAGAAAGTCCCCGTGCTTCAGCCAATGCCTTCACTTTGACGCCACGCGACACCAGAAACGAGCGCAGCCTGACTTGACGGTCGGTTGTTTTGTTGCGTATGAGTTCGCTTAATTTCGACATGCAAAAACCTCTTGAAAGGCTGGACTTTTCGCTTCCCGAATAACGGTTCGTACCCATGGCGTTCACCGTGCAAAAGAGGACGCCGGGACAGGATACAAGACCGTCTTGAATGAGGGAAGTCGTGTTACTACTGCGTTACTGTACGCTTGTTTTTTCGTTTAATTGAAAACTCGATTTTTAACAAGCGTTTTCAATTATCAATCAAAACGAAAGAAATGTCAGTGGATACAAATATTTACAAGAGACTCAAGCTGATTATTGAGCATTTTATGGATGGCAATGTTACGCGCTTTGCTCAATCTATTAACCAGAAGCAAAGTACGTTCCAGGCATACTTGAGACCGACTGGGCAATATAAGATAAGGGTTTCAATGCTTTATGAAATCCTCCAAAAATACCCTGAAATTAATCCGAACTGGCTTCTCACGGGCCAAGGCGAAATGTTGGCCAGCCAGGAAAAGGCAGCAAAACAGGCTCTTCCTCCCGAAGAGCACAATGACAAACTGTCGCCGGCCCAGCGGGAAATGCTCACCTACAAACGGTTGCAAATGGAACTCGGCGTCGCGCCAGAAAAGATCGCCGTCGGCATCGAGGCCATTGCCATGGGCAAGACCCGATCGTCGAAAAGCGCCTCCAACCTTGCCGAGCCTTCGGCCTATCCTGGATATACTGCAGTCAATGAACCCAAAGCGGATTTCGACACGGACCTCTAAGGAGCCGCTGCAATGACGGACATCCCCACCCCCACGACATCCCCGTCTCCCCTCGATGTTCTGGACACGCTCTTGACCCAAACCTCTCACAGCCGGCTATATGACGCTTTTCTGGCTCATTTCGTGGACAGCTACGCCAAAGATTGGACCTTCTGTATTCCCGAAACGTTCAAAGACGCGCTGGATATCCGCTATGCGGCCAGGATGATCGACAAACGTCGAATCATGGCCTGGTCCCAGGGAAGCTGCTTTGCCTTCCGAGAGGGTTGTATCGTGTACGACACCCCCAGGGCTTATAAACCATGGGCCGAAGCCCTCCAGCACATCACGACCGCCTTTAAAGTCCGCAAGTCCAGCCCTGCCATTCCAGCGACAAATGGGCCAAAGAAATGGCCGAAAGAACCGGAACGAGCCGCGATCAAAGAATACATCGCCTCATTTGGACAAAATTACGTTTCACATACGGCGGAGATGGAAAAAGGCGAGTTTGTCGTTCGCGTGCAAACAGCCCGGTTTCGCGGCTACCTGGAAGTCGCCAAGCTGACGCCGAACGAGCAACACACCGCACTCGTCCAGGTCGATGAATTCCCCATTTCCCAGGACGACTTTGTGGAGTGGCTCATCACCGGCCAAGACCCGTATAACAAGAAGCATAACGAGGACAACAGCCATGGAAAGAAACAACAGACTCGACGCGCACGGCCAACCCCTCAATCGCGCTTTCAACGCCAAACGTCTCCAGGATCGCGGCGTCGACGAGCTGCTCGGGCTGTGCCGAGGAATCATCGCCGATGACGTGGTCAACGACGCCGAGGCCCGATTCCTGTTGAACTGGCTGGAAAGCAACCAAGCCCTCGCCCAACATTGGCCGGGCAATATCATCTATGCCCGAATCTACGAATTTCTCCGTGACGGCCACATCGACGAGGAAGAACACGCCGAACTGCTCGACCTCCTGAAACAATGCACCGGCCACGTTCCCGAAGCCTGTACCGTCCAGGCAGCCACCTCCCTGCCCTTCGATAGCCCGCAACCACCGATCACCTTTACCGGTCGCCTCTTCGTCCTCACCGGCAAATTCGCCTACGGCACCCGCAAAGACTGCACCCAAGCCATTGTCGAACTCGGCGGCAATGTGTTGTCCAACATTCGCAAAGACACACATTATATGGTCATCGGCACCCTCGCCAGCCGTGATTGGATACACGCCAGCTACGGCCGAAAAATTGAAGCTGCTATCCAATGGAAAGAACAAGGCGCCCCCATCCGGATCATTTCCGAGGATCATTGGGCGGGGTGTATTGTGGGGTGATGAAACGGATTATTTGAAGAATCAAGCAAGCAGAAAGATTAACGAGTCTCCCCATGGTCATGCCATTTGTAAAAAAGATAACCCGTCCATATGTGATACTTGCGATAGCAATAGCATTGTATATGGCCCTATACTTCGCTTTTCCAGCATATGAGATAACTGTACGTAACTACATAATACAGCAGTTCGTAGAAACATGGACCGTATTATCAAAATTCCTTCGCAAGACAGAGACAGGTTCGGCGGATATCCCCAATGCAGAACTCCTTCAAAAAATATGTTTGGCTGCAGCAGGATTCTTGGGATTGAGCTTCGCATACTCTCGAGCGATGAGTCACGACAGTCAAGCTCGTACCGCAAACGAACAAACCCGAATTGCCGAACAAGGCCTCATCACCGACCGCTTCATCAAAGCTACGGAACAACTCGGCAGCGAAAAAGAAACCATCCGTATCGGCGGAATCTACAGCCTCTGGCGCATCGCAGTCGACTCAACTAGCGAAAGCGATAAAATAGCCGTCCTTGACACGCTTGCCGCATTTGTTCGTGCATCCGGCGAGGATAACACGACAGATGAATTTCAAGATGAACAAGAAGAGGAAGAGGAAATAAAAGAAGACGGGGACGAAATACAAAAAGATATTCAAGCGGTCATGAACCTCTTTGCATACCGCATGAAGGAGCTCAAATATAAGAAAAAATATAAACTTGATCTGAGCAGTGCGAAATTACCATTCGCTAAACTTCAAGGAAGTAAATTTCCAGACAACATTACAGTCAATTTCGAAAATACGAATCTCAAAGGGGCGATACTCGAAGGGGCAAACCTCAAGAAAGCGAACCTCAGAAGGGCAATACTCAACGAGACGAATCTTTTGTGCACGAACCTCAGGGAGGCGGATCTATGGTTGGCGCGACTCTCGTCGGCGAAACTCGGAGGGACAAACCTCAGGAAAGCGAACCTCGAGAGGGCTATGCTCTGCGACACGGACCTCTCGAAGGCGGATCTTAGAGGGACGAACCTCAAAAAAGCGATCCTCTATCGAGCGGATCTTAGGGGGAGGAAGCTCAAAGAAGCGGATCTCCAGGGGGCAGAACTCGATCACGCCATACTCGATGACGTTGACTTTTCAAAAGTCAAAACGCTCCAATCCGCTAACTTCACCAGAGTTAATAAAGACGGCACCCCCTACCCCGAAGAACTCCTTGAATTCGTTCAGTCCAAAGGTGCGACAATTGTTGAAGAGGGAAAAGAAAAGACGCTTCTTAGACTTATGACATGTTCACCGTAAAAACACCCAGCACCGACTGAAAAATCCAAGCCGTCCCCAATGGAAAGAAAAAAACGCGCCTATACGGAGTATTTCCGAAGACCATTGGAAGGGTGTATTGTTCGCAGATCAAACGGTTCCTTACCTGAGGAAAGTAAATGCCTGCACTTGTTCGTGAATTGGTGAATACAGTATTTGATAATTCTGTGTCGACGACGAATTTATTACGTCGCGCACTCGTTGTTGCTTGCCGCCTGGAAATACCTGAATTAGCCGAATGGCTGAGAAAGGAATTGAATGGCTATGGTGAAAATGAAACAGGAGTACCCGAATACCGCCGTGTGCAAGGTCAGCTTATGGCAGACACTCCGCGAGGCCTTCTTCCTGTAAGAATTGAATTTTCAGCAACAAATAAATTCCTAACTGAGCGTTTCATGGGGCAGTCGATCCCTGAGTTGATACAGATCACGCAAATCTCCACCGATATCTACATACGCCCTCAGTTTGATGATGAACAAATGATAATACAAAAAATATTCACACCTTCAGGAATATACGGGCATCCCAAAGTTAAACTCTCAAGTTTAGATCTAACAAGAATAATTGAAACTGTAAGAACTAAAGTTCTTGAGTGGGCACTTGACTTAGAATCCAAAGGCATACTCGGCGAAAACATGACATTTACGCAGGAGGAAAAGCAAATCGTGCAAGAACAACACTATCATTTCGGAAATGTCAGCGGTTCCCAAATCCAAATAGAGTCCAATGGCTCCACGCAGACCCAACCCCAAACAAGCGGGGACACAGCATCACTGACAGCCTTGATACAACTCTTGGACGATGCACTCCAACAAGGGCGGGTCACAGAAGAGCACCGCGCCGAGTTAGAGGCGGAACTCGCAACCCTCCAAGCCCAAGCCAAGTCACCGAAACCTAAATGGACGATCATCAAAGAAACCGCAAGCAGCCTCAGGGGAATACTGGAAAACGCGGTGGGCAGTGTGCTTGCATCACAGGCGTTGCCGTATGTGGCCGCACTTTCGAGATAGATACGGTTAACTCTCTGATTCTTTCTTTTGGTCATGAATGTGGTTTTCCCTGGTAAAGGAATCCATCGTAGCGTTCAGCCTGAATTTGGGGGACCACTCCAGAGGCTTGCCATACTCCTCATCTTGGTACCAAGAAAGCAGTTCTCCAATTATTTTTAATATAAATTTGTGAAAACATGAAAAGGAAAAACATCTATGACAATGAAGAATTGTGTCGATTGTGGTGCTAACGTACCTTCTTTTACCAAGAGATGTCTGCATTGCGGAAGTAAAGAACTTGTTCTCGAACTTAAAGACGTTGATCTAATTGAAGACGAGGATAAAAACAAAATAAAATCAAATATAAACAAAAATAATAAACAAAAAACCACTTTAATTGACATAGAAATACCTTTTTGGAGAATTGTCTGGATATTAGTCAAAATCGCAATTGCTGGAGTACCTGCAGCGATTATAATCACTATAATTGTTTCTTTTGTTGGCTTTATTACTATCTTTTTTTTGGGAGCGATTGCGTTGCACCCCTAGTACATAGTATAATTTAAAATTTCGGATACAGGCGCTTTAACTTGATGCGCGCATCCTTGGTCGTAAATCTCCAGTCGACCTGTGACTGGCGGTTGTTTCTATCTTCGTTCCATGCCTGGACTTGGGTACGCATTCTCTCAATACAATCAATCCGGCCGGCAAGGCACTGACGTTTCAAGGCGCTCAATTCTATTTCAGCAATGTTCAACCAACTCCCATGCTTGGGGGTATGGTGTATTTCAAGGCGTTGCGCAAGGCGTCTGGCTTCTTCTGCGGAAAACGCTGCGTATAAAGATGCCGTGTTATGAGTGTTGAGATTGT
>NZ_AUBP01000045.1 GCF_000429305.1 Desulfovibrio inopinatus DSM 10711 | reverse complement strand
GGGAAAAACCCTTTTTGGAAAAAGGGTTCTTTCCCCTCCCCAAACCCCACCCCTTTTCCCAAAAACTTTAACGGGGTGGGTGTGGTGTCGGAGGGGTGTAGAGTGAATGGAATAAACCGTTACAGTTTTTGAATTCTGCACTCACTTTTCTTGATCGTTTTTGAAAAAAGTGAGTGCAGAAGCCGGAGGCGTCTTATGCAGATACAACTTACCGATGGAACGGATTTCGAGATTCAGTCTCTTTCCTGGGATGCGTTGAAGGAAATGGAAGACAGGGAACATGAAATCGCCTCGTTGTTCAGTCGGGCGCTGGAAAAGAAAAGCGACCGGGTACGCGGCAAAAAAGGTGGAAAACAGCCGGATACGCACGACGATGATGCGGCTGTCGAATATATGAAAAAAACGCGCCAACTTCAGGAATTTTGTGTGGAGTCGGTGTACGGCAAGGATATGGCCGACTTTCTCAAGCGGTCGTCGCGAGATTTTATTGCGGTCTATGAAGCCACGGCCATGTATTCCAACGGCAAAGGCGAGGCCGCTGAAAAAAACTCCTCGACGCCTGGCGCTGGCGTTCCGATAGCGACAAAATAACATATTGCCGCGATTGCGCCAGGCGGTACGACAACGCACCGCCGTGCGCGGCGTGTGCATGGGGTGAGGCGCAGGCGCCGGAAGTCTGGCCGGGGAATATGTCGGCATGGCGGCTCTGGTTGGCCTGCCAAACCCAATGGCGGACCTCGTTCGGCGGGATCATCGGCTTGGATTACACGCCCATGTACAGCGTTGCCGGGAGCCTCGGTATCACCATTGATGCCGCGATATTGCGAAAAATTCAGGTTTTGGAATCCGATACCTTGAGTCGATTCCAGGCCGCGAACACGGAAAATTGAACGAGACCTCATGGGCCAGACACAAACCCGCATTACCATCTCCGCACGCGATCATGCTTCGCTCGTGTTTCGGCGCATTGCCTTGGAATCCACTGGGCTGAAAAGCAAGTTGATGAGCGTGTCCGATGCCGTATTTTCCATCAAATCCGCATTGGTGGGATTGGGCGCGGGGCTGGTGGCGCATAAATTTTTAAGTGTTGCTTCAACATTTGAAAGTCTGTCTGTGTCGTTGGAAACCGCTATGGGATCGTCGGAAAAAGCGGCGGCGGCGTTTGATTGGATCAAAACGTTTGCGGCAACCACGCCCTATGAGCTGGAGGAAGTCACCCAGTCGTTTATCAAGCTCCAGAACTATGGACTCGATCCCATCCAGTTGCTTAAACCGGCCGGTGATACCGCCTCGGCGTTTTCCAAGAGCCTCGATGATGCCGTGGAGGCCATAGCCGATGCCTCCACCGGTGAGTTCGAACGCCTCAAGGAGTTTGGCATTCGGGCCAGCCAGGAAAAAGACAAAGTCACCTTGGCCTGGTCACAGGGTGGAAAGCAGATGGAAGAGACGATCGACAAGACCTCCTCGTCCATCATTACGAAGCTCCTTGATATTTTTCAGAAATTCGACGGAGGGATGGAAAAGCAATCCAAGACCTGGAAAGGCTTGTGGTCGAATATGCTCGATACGGTCAATTCGTGGGTTGATACAGTCATGAATTTGGGGCCGTTTCAGGTGTTGAAGACATCGCTCGGTGAGTTTTTGGCCTATCTCGAAACGAGCAAGGGCAAGATGGACCTCGAAAAATGGGCGTTGAATACCGGGCGGGCCATTTTGCAGGCATTCCAGGTGGGGATTAATGGGGCGAGTTCGTTTGTTCAGGCGTTGAGTTCGGTTGCCGGTGCGCTGGATGTGGTTATTCAGAAGCTGCAAAACATGGGACCACAGGAATACGCCTTGTTGGGGGCGGCTGCAGGCTTTTTTACCGGTGGGGTAAAAGGAGCCGTTGTCGGGGCGGCCGCCGGATTTGGCGCGTATGGGGTCGTCAATGCCAAAGATAATCTCCGCGATTATATGATCAACAAGGGGATGCCGGTTCCCGCCGATGGAAAAACATACGAATTGGGCGCAGTCGGCACCGGAATGGGGAATCTCCAACGTGTCATTGGAGAACAACAAACCAAGCTGGAAGAGCAACAGAAAAATTTTGAAGCGAAGTTCCGGGCAAAAGAGAATCGAAGTACGTTCGATCTCCTGAAAGGAAATACCTCTCCACTTGAAAATACCTCCGGCGGTGGCGCGGGGTCGCCTTCAGGATCACCCAAAACCCCCAAACACGGACGCACGCTCGATATCGAAGCCGAAGCCAAGCGGGCCACGCAGGCGCTCAAGGATTTGCAGTTTGAATTGAAAGAGCTCCAGCTCAATCGGTTGGGCGATACGCATGGCGTGGAGCTCTTACGAATTGACCATGATGCCTCCCGCGAGATTGACCGGATTGAAGAGCAGCTCGACAAGGTGGGGGCCGGGCCTGTGGCGGATATTTTGGCCAAGCAAAAAGATGTGGTCTTGGCGCTCCGGGAACAGAAAATGGAAATGGCGGAACAGGAGCGCTACCTCGACCGGATCCGCGATACCTCCAGTCACCTCCAGGCCATGGCGAGCAGTACCGGGAAAGGCCAATGGAATGCCCAACGCTATGATGCCTGGGCAAAAATGGAAGAGGTGGCCACGAAATACCAGGGCGATCCGGAAAAAGTTGCGCAGGCGGTCGAGGAATACGAAGCCGCCATTCTCGATATCAACCGCCAGCAAGCCCAATATCTCGTCGAACGCGTGCGCGATATGGCCACGCTCTCCGGATCGGTGAAAGCGGTATACGATGCCGAGTTGCGCTTGCTTGACCTGGAAAAAGAGCGGGCTGCCACGCCTCTGGATGAAAAGCTCATTGAAAAGAAACAATCCCATCTCACCGCGCGGCGTGATCTCGATGTCGGGAGCCTCATCGGGTACGGCGCCAATCAAGCCGTCCTCAGTACCCATGAAGAATTGGCCGATTATTATGAAAATATTTTGCCTGATGCGATCGATATCACGAGTTCCAGTGTTCGAGAGCTGTTTTCCGATATCGTTGCCGGAGGGGACCAGGCCGCCAATGCCTTGGCCAGTTTCGGGGAACGCATGGCGCAATCGTTTGCCGATTTGATCATGCAAATCGGGTTGGCCATTCTCAAAATGGAAATATTGAACGCCTTGGGCTACGGATCCGGCGCAACCGGTGGTGGAGACATGGGCGCCACGGGAGGCGGGGGCGAGGAGACCGCTTCAATGGGCTGGGACGATTACAGCAAATACATTTCCATGGGCGCTTCGCTCGTTTCAAGTATTGCCTCGGCCATGAGTTCGTCTGCCGCAACCGGGTATGCCACGGGTGGATCCGTTCCCGGTGTCGGTGATCGCGATACCGTACCGGCCATGCTCATGCCCGGTGAATTCGTCTTGCGTAAATCCGCCGTCAAACGGATGGGTGTCGACTATCTCAATGCAATCAATGAAGGTCGTGTCGATCATTTTGCAGCGGGTGGTTTAGCCGGATATGGCGGGCAAGTGTCGTCCGGGCCGGCGGCACAACCCTTGCCGTTTGCCGTGTTTGTCGCCAATCCGTCGAACAGCCGTTTGGGGGCCAATGCTGCCGCGTCCCCCTCGTCCGGTTCTTCCGGTCAATCCCGTGCCGTGCATACGTCCGTGCCGGTCACGGTCGTCAATGTCGATTCACCGGAACGAATTCTTGAAACGCTCGGTTCGCAGTATGGCCAAAATGTCATTTTGAATACCCTTGCCAAGAACAAGGGCAAAGTCTCGCGCTTGTTACGGAGTCGTTAATGGCGGTTATCCCCGGAACAGATATTCATGTGTGGTTCATTCGGCCCACGGCTGTTGGGCGCACGCCGGAATGTGTGCTGACATGCCGTTTCCCCGTTGCCGTGCACCAGGCCAAGAATCGTTTGGAACAGCGTCGGCCGCTGACCATCCGGCCTCTCTGGTCGTATCGCTTTTCCGTGGCCGGCGCGCCGTTTGATTTGCCGCTCATGTCAGGGCTGGAGCTGGCTCAGAATGTCAGAGTTGCCGTTCCGGTCTGTTCCGAGTCGTACGATCTGGTTTCATTCAGCACGACCACAATGCAAATTTCTCCGGAGGGAAGAGGAGCCTTGTCCACGGCAATGTACTGTTTTTTTGCCGATACGTACGACCTTAATGCCTATGAACTTGCTGAAATTACAAACATTTCAGGTAGTATGCTGACTGTTTCCGGGACGAGCGCAACCTGGGATCCCGCTCGAAGCGTGATCTATCCCGCCTTGGTGGGAACGGCCACAGGATGGTCAGGCAATACCAAGGCGGCCTGGAGCATAGAAGGTTCCATGACGGTAGAAGAAGAGTTTGCCCGGTAGAGGCGGAGGAGCCTCCGGCGGCTCAAGAAACTTTTTGAAAAAAGTTTCTTGAGAATCTTCAAAAACGTTTAACGGTTTTCATGCTTTGCCTATGCATACAATACCAATGATAACCACCACCATACCCACCCCGTTACAGTTTTTTGGAAAAGGGGATGAGGTCCGGGGAAGGGGAAAGAACCTTTTTTTCAAAAAAGGTTTTTCCCCTTCCCCGGCCGCCGGAGGCTCTCCCCATGCTCACCCCATTTTTTGATCACGGTGGGTTGTCGCCGGTGTTGAATATGCCGCCAACCTCCTCATCGGGCTTGCCGTACCAATTTGAGGAATCGAGTGTTGCCGCTTCGAACGTGCTGGGATTGGGGGTGAAGAAGTCCCTCGTGTCGACGGTAAGCGGCCAACCCGGTATTGTTCGGGCATTTTCGCTGACGTGGCGGGCACGCGTTCGCTCGATGCGAGACAGGTTGTTCCAATTTTTTTTGGACTGTCGCGGAGCCTGGGATGGGTTTTGGATCCCCACGTGGACATGGCACGTCATGCCGACGGCTCCGATAGGGGCGCAGGATGCATTTATTCTGGGAAGCCGGGGAGCGGGGTATAGCGATTATTTTACGGGCACGGAATACCTCTTTTTAAAACGCCGCAATGGTGATGAGATGATACGTCAGGTGATGGGCGCGGATTCGCTGGGAGACGGCGAAAAAATTTACCTCAATGCACCGTATGGGATGGATATCGAGCCCGATGATGTCGTGATGTGCTGCAAGGTGCTGCGGGTGCGCTTTACCGGCGAGATGACGGAAACCGTGATTTCCGATCGGGACTATGTGCACGATATTTCAGCGGCCGTGGTGGAATTGCCCAATGAAAACGAGGCGACACTCACCTGGGAATTGCCCAATGATGCCTGGGATGCCTGGAGTCTGGGCGATGCGGGGCAAGTCTTGGGCTATCCGCATCCGGATGTCGATGTCCCGTTTTTCTTGCCGCTCAATGCCGGCCAGTTTTCGACTCTGGCCACGGGACCGGGCGGGCAATCACACTGGTTTCTGTCGGCCTACGGTCGATTGTTCGGTCTGGGCGACAACAGCCAGGGACAACTCGGGGTACCCGGTGATTTCGGTACGGTCGGGCCGGTCGACACGGTAAATCGATATACCAAAATCGTACGCGGTGCGGCCTGTGGTTTTGCCCTGCGTACCGATGGCACGCTCTGGGCCTGCGGGCTTAACGATCACGGCCAGCTTGGTGTCGGGGATACCGTCAATCGATCTGTTCTCACCCAGGTGCTGGGTTTGTGGCAACACGTCTACACGCAGCGCGGGTATATTGTTCTCGGCGTGAAAACCGATGGAAGCCTGTGGTGGTGGGGCGGAGATACCAGTACGGCCACGCCGACATTGTTGGATGACGGGAATTGGCTGTCCGCGGTGTGTTTGGAAGAGCCGGGATATGGTGATCCCCCCACGGTATTGGCGATTCATGCTGATGGGAGTTTGTGGGGGCGGGGTTGGAACCATTTTGGGATTCTTGCGACCGGGGATACCGTCGATCGATCGACAATGACTTTGGCGGATAATGGGCCGTGGAGGTGGCTGGCCACGGATGGATTCTATGCGGTTTGCGGAGCACGTTCGGACGGATCGTTATGGGCGTGGGGGGTGAATTATTATGGGATGTTGCCATTTGGAACTTATGCGTCACAAAAAGTGACCTTGCCAACACGAGTTGAAGGACGACAGGATTGGATGGTCCTGTCCATGCGCTCAAGCGTGGCTTTGGGGCTGCATCAAGATGGATCGTGTTCCGTTTGGGGAGAGAATGGTCGATTGGGGTTGGCCAATCTGTTTAATGTCAATGCCCCGACACCGGTTGTTCGGAGCGGGGCCAGAGCTGTCGCGGCGTGTGAACAGGCATTGTTTTGTCTGGCGGAAGGGCTGACGATTCCTCATTTCAACGTGTTTTTCTGCGACAGCGGGATGTCGGGATATGACCGCTTGCCGCTGTTGTCCGATACGGCGCTGACAACCATTGAGTCCGGTGGGTATCGTGTTGTTGGCCTTGATGAAGAGGGATATCTTTGGTCGTGGGGATATGTGTACCAATCGCATGTGGAATATAGATACGAAATAGCAAGCGGAAATACGATATATCTTCCGAAGCGGTATCCTGTGATATTCAAGGTTATCAGCGTATCATCTAGCGGTGTCTTGTATGGCGTTACGCTCGATGGCGGCCTGTGGCATGCTGATGTTCATGATGACGGTACACTGGACATGACGCAATTGGGTGAGCCTGAAGATACATGGTCATGGGTCAAAACAGGAACATGGGGTGGGGCTCTGGCTATCAAAGAGTCGGATGGATCCTTATGGCATTTCCCCATAGATGAAGATCCGGTGTTGTTAGAAGGCACACGGACCTGGCGAGAAGCGGTCATGTTCACACAATATAAGACTCCCTATGTTGTGGCTATCGATACGTTCGGTATCATGTGGCATAAGGGGTTCGATTTTCTTTCCGGACAAGGCCCTGATCTGGCAACGCATGGTGATTTTGTCATTGCCAATGCGGCCACCTGGACATCATTGGAGTCTACGTATGACTCGATTTTAGGTACGAATAGTAATGGTCAAGTCTTGGCTCGTGGCTGGAATTCTGACCGTTTATTAGGGGGTGGCGACCGGGACATCTTTTGGAATACGTTTCGTCCGATTCCCGGATTGACCGGCTGTGTTCGTTTGAAAATTCGGTATTACGCGGCGTTGGCGTTTGATATGTATGGTAAGTTGTGGATTTGGGGCAGGGGGATCACGACAAAGGGATTAAAAGATGGGGATGCTCTCTGTCCGTATCCGTATGCATTGGTATCATCGGGGGTACTCGATGCAACCAATAGTTCGACCTCCACCTTATTCCTTGGAGAATCGCAATAACTTTTAACGGTTTTCATGCGTTGCCTATGCATACAATACGAACGACAATCCCCCTCACGCCCAACCCAGCGAAAGTTTTTGGGAAAAGGGGATGGTTCTGCACTCACTTTACTTGGTTCAAGAAAAGTGAGTGCAGAAGCCGGAGGCCTTCCCCATGACGAACATCCAAACAGGCTATATGGCCCAAGCATTTGTTCTTGAACCGGTCTTCCCGTTCGCCGGCATTCCGGATGCCTTTTATCTCACGAGCACACCGCGTGAACACGCGACGATAACCGTGGGCGGTATCACCTGTGACCCGGCGCTCATTGATGTTGACGGCTTGACGTACTCCAAGTCGATCGACTCGACGAGTATGACCGTCAAAATCCAACAGATTAAACCGATCATGCGGAAACTGGCGGGCGCGGCCTGGGCCGTGATCAAAGTCCGCCTCTATTGGGTCAACTTGTCCGATCCGGCCAACCCGACATACGCATTGCTGGCGACAATGTACGGCAACCCCACGCTCAACGGAGATGACGTTGAAATCGAATGCAGTCCGAACCAACGCATTTTGGGATGCCGCGTCCCGCGAGACCGAGCCACGAAACAATGCAATCACGAACTCTTCGATAGTGCCTGTCAACTCGGCCGGGGCGCGTACGAGGTGACGTTGCCCGGCGTTTCCACACCAAGCGATGATCAATTGATGTTGCGCCATGTCGCGTTGGCGGCATACGGCGACGGCTATTTTCAACTCGGGGAAGTGCTCTGCGGGTTTGAACGCCGGACGATTGTCAATCATACCGGCGATTCCGTCACGCTGACGGCTCCCTTTGAAACGGATCCGACAACCATCGCCTTGACCTTCTTGCCCGGATGCGACCGCAATTATCAGACGTGTCGTGACAAATTCGCCAACACCAACCATTTCGGCGGATTGCCGAATATGCCGGGCAACAACCCTATCTTGCTGGGAGCCTGATATGGAACCGCTCTATACGGATCCGTCAAGGTGTGCACAGTGGTTATCAACACTGGCGAGTTATGAAGGCACACCGTTTTGCCATGGGGGCCGATCCAAACGGCGTGGGGTCGATTGCGTCGGCTTTGTCTGCGGTGCCTTGGTCGAATGCGGGTTTGCCGCGCGCGTCGTGCCGGTGGATCTGTCTCCGGGCTGGCAACGGGGGCAGGAGGTTGAGCCGGTCCGTGACATTGTGCAGGATCAAATCGATCTGCTCAATCCGGGGATGGGGTGCGAGGTCCATTTCCCGGCTCCGGATCTCATGCCGGGGGATATTCTCTTTCTCTATTTGCGTGCGCGCTGGCGAGCCTATCATATGGCCGTCTGGGTGGGGGACTATGCCTTGCACGCCATGGAGACCGTCGGCGTGACCCGGTGGCCGCTGGACCGTAAGAACATGGCGCGTGTTGCCGGTATAGGGAGGTTGATGTGGGCTACTGGTTCATAGCGGTTTATGTCGTTTCGATGATTGCCTCGGTTTTGGCGAGCGAATATTCCAAAACCCAGACCGCAACGCCCTCGTCACCACTGCCGAAAAGCGTCACGGATTTCACGGTGTCCAATACCAAACAGGGGACACCGATACCGTATGTGTGCGGCTGGGGCCAAGTGGCCGGCATTATGGCCTGGTACGGCAAACAAGTCGTTTTGCCCTATACGCAATCCACCGGAGGCGGGAGTAAGATTTTCGGAGGCAGTTCGTCGGCGGTGGCGGGATGGGTCTATTATATTGACCTTGAAATCGTCTTGGCCTCGGGCAAACACGGCGATGTGCATATCCACAGCTATCTCGTCAACAGTAAAAACATCGGGTTTACCAGCCAGTTTTTAGCCGATCAGTACGCCATGGGGGTCTGGGAGTTCGGTGGATCCGACAATACCGTCCCGGCTCCATATGTGCCCAATTCGTGCCCGAAACACGGGTTGGCGGTCAATTTTCTGTTCAATGTGTCCTGCGGATCGGATACGCGCGTCCCGTCCATTTCCTATTACGTCTATCGTTGGCCGACGGATATGCCGTTTCCGTGCACGGTCGAGCTGACGAGCGGGGCCAACCCGGCCGCAGCCATGTATGATGGTTTGCGGATGGCGGGCTGTCCGGTGGAACTGGTTGATGTCGATTCGTTCGAAGTCGCTTCGACGCTCTATGCCCAACGGGATTGGGGATGCAATATCGTCTTGGATCGGGAGGTTGACGCCGGGTCGTATTTGGCCGAGTTGAGCGATGTCTACAATAGTTTTCTGGCTTGGACCGATGAAGGAAAGTTTGCGCTGCGTCTCGATATGGACACGACCACGGACGTCAAAGCGTCGATTATTGACGATTTTTCGCAGTTTTCTTTATCACCGCGCGACGATGCCACCATGTACACGGACTGGACCGCCACGTTTGTGGATGTCGAGCAAGCCTTTTCCGAAGAATCCATATCCGTTCCCGATCCATCCACCCGGAATATGGTCGGTGGGACGCGCCGGGCCATTACGGTGGATCTCTCCACCGTGCCCACGGCGGAAGCGGCGGCCGATATTTTGAGCGTCAAATACTGCAAATCGGTTCGGGCCTCGCGCACGCTCCAGTGTACGACGTCACTCCGTTTTTGGGATGTTCGGCCGGGTGATGTCATCTATATCGAATGTTCCATGCATGACGTCAAAGGCTTCTTTTCCGTATCCGAAGTTCAGTTGCCCTCGTTGCTCGATGAGCATCCGGGTGTACAGATGACGGCCGAATCGATTTTGATCCGGAGTATGGATCAAGGGAGCGGGACGCTTAATTTACCGGAATCGGTCGGGCCGTTGGTGCCGAAACCGGAATCCGGGTTTGTGCGTCCGTCCATGGAAGTGGAACCCTTCGAACATATCCATGTGGTGGAGCTGGATTACGATACAACCTACGGCGATGGGCCGGCCGTGGCGGTATGTTGTCAGCGCGTGACGCAAACCGAAACCGGCATACGGGTCTATGTGTCGACCGACGGCGGTTTGAGCTGGCCCGGTGTGCATACCCTCTCTTCCTTTTGTCAGCGGGCAACATTGGCCGAAGACTACCCGGCCGCCACCCATCCCTTGGATAAGACGCGCGGTATGCTCGTCACGCCGGATGAGGATGCCGATTGGAGTCAGGTGGCCAACATCGGTGAGGCCGAAGTCTGGACATCGGGCCGGGCTGTTTTGGCAGGTGATGAGATTTTACGGTTTCGAGATTGGACCGATGAAGGCGAAGACGTCAGGCTCAACGGGGTGGTCCGGGGAACGTCCTGGACAACCCCAACCGCTCACCCCGAAACCCTGGAAGTCTGGATATGTCCGGATCTTCCGGCCTGCACCATTGCTCTTGGAAACACGGCTACGACCACCATCAAGTGTGTGCCCATCACCGTCACCGGCCAGGACGGGCATGATTTGTCGCAAGCCGTTGCGATCACGTTGACGCCCACATTGCGAGCCTTGCGACCGTTGTCTGTGGCGCATATTCAGGCATCACGCTCCGGAGATAATATCGCCGTCCGAGTTTATCCCATTTCCAAGCGCGGCTATGGTGCCGGGGCCTTTGGTGCGGGGTCACGGGCTGATGATGAGACTCCCGTCTTCGAGGGGCGAATAGAGTATCGCATCAACGGCGGAACCGTCGTCCAGCTTCCCGATAATACCAGAGATTTCACCATCACCAACAGTGCCCCCTGTCTCATCGAATGCCGCCACCAATACGCCGGCTATGTCTCGGCGTGGAAGTCGGTGGAGGTGTAAGAAGAGAATGAAGAGTTGGGGAGGGGAAAAACCCTTTTTGGAAAAAGGGTTCTTTCCCCTCCCCAAGCCCCACCCCTTTTCCCAAAAACTGTAACGGGGTGGTGAAGTGGGGGTTGTCGTCGGTGTTGAGGCTGTTTGAATAGAATAAACCGTTACAGTTTTTGAATTCTGCACTCACTTTTCTTGAGCGTTTTTGAAAAAAGTGAGTGCAGAACGGAGGCATTTCTTATGGCTACTCGTGAATGTAATCTTGAATCGATCCTCAAACCGGGAAAGACGCTGTCTGTGCCTGCTGGCATGACAAATTGGTCATACGCCGTGGATAACAACGCGGCGATTCAATCGGATCTGGCCGCGTTACTCCCACGTACGGTGAAAACGCGAACGACGACAGCACCGCCGGTCGGGCCGGTGAACGGTGAAGCTCATATCGTGGCCAGCGCAGCCACCGGCGACTTTGCCGGTTATACCGAGAGGATTGCGGTATGGTCGAGCGCGGAAACGGTGTGGTTGATCGTCACGCCGCCGGTGGGCTGGCGGATCTGGGTCGAGGACGAGGGAGACATGGTGGTCTGGGACGGCACGGCCTGGGATGTCGTCGACGTGCTCCATGTCGGTTCCGGAGTGAACGTCGGCGGGGTTGCCGGGGTGGACGTGAGCGCGCTCACCGTGGTCACGGGGCTGCAGATTGATACCGGCACGCTCCAAATGAAAACCCGCGATCTTGCGATCACGGGCGGGATTGTCGTTGGGGTAGGGGATGAGAGCGCGTGGGTGGATGTGGAATAAAGAGGGAGGCTCGAAAGCGTACGATCTCCTCAGAATCATTAATGTATCCGATCAGACGCTCTTCTCAAACAACGGGAAGCGGCAAAGGGAGAAGTGCCAACTCAGAATCATTAATGTATCCGA
>NZ_AUBP01000044.1 GCF_000429305.1 Desulfovibrio inopinatus DSM 10711 | reverse complement strand
CCCCCAGGCCCCCCTCCCCATTACCCATCTTCCGCAAACCTTTTTAGCGGGATGAAAATAGGGAAGGCGCAACCGTATTTAATGACTTTTGACAGTCCAGTTTTTTCAAACGTCACGAGTAAAATAATGTGGTCAGCAATCTTCTGAATTTCTCATGAAAAGACCACCCAAACACCCCGTTAAAAGTTTTTGAAGAAGGGGATGGCTCTGCACTCACTTTTTAAAATGTTTCCAAGAAAAATGAGTGCAGAGGCGGAGGCATCTAAACATTGAGACACCTCCCCACTCACTACTTCACTAAATTTCCGGGGAAGTTCGCCATCAGTTTGGGGCCGTCCGGGGTGAGAACGGATTCGGGGTGAAATTGCACGCCGACCCAGGGACGGTCTTTATATCGCAACCCCATGACTTCGTTTTGGTCGGTCCAGGCGGTAATTTCCAAAAGTTTGGGGGCCTTTTCTGCTTTGACGACGAGTGAATGATAGCGACAGCATTGCATGGGATTGGGTAATCCACCGAAAAGGCCGTACTCTCTATGATTCACGTCGGATGTTTTGCCGTGCATAATGCGATCAGCGACAACAACGGGCGCGCCGGCAAAATGGCCAAGAATCTGATGACCAAGACAGACCCCGAGCACAGGAACCGTTTTCGGCAACTTGGCAAGAAAGTCCAGACACAGACCGGCATTTTCAGGGCGGCTCGGGCCAGGGGAAATGCAGACCATCTCAAGATCGGGCGAAGTCGCCATTGCAAGGATTTCAGGATCGTCATTTTTTTTGACGATCGGATTGCGTCCTTGCTGTTGAAACACTTGGACCACGTTGAACGTAAACGAATCGAAATTATCAATAAGTAAAAACATCGCCCCCCTCCTTGGCTGCCAGAACCTGAGCCAATACGCGAGCCTTGTTGTTGCATTCGGCCCATTCTTTTTCCGGCACGGAATCGAAGACAATTCCGGCACCGGCTTGCCAAGACAGCATACCGTCACGAATCCACAGACTGCGAATGGTTATACCGGTATCGAGATTGACCCGATCCTTGTCGAGCCCGATCCAACCGATGGCGCCGGCATAGGGACCACGATCAATCGATTCGAGTTCACCGATAATTTCCATAGCGCGAACCTTGGGGGCACCGCTCACTGTGCCAGCGGGAAACGCCGAAGCTATGACATCCAGGGCGTCCAAATCATCTTGCAATAAGGCTTTGACATAGGACGTGATGTGCATAACATGCGAGAATTTTTCGATTTGCATGAACCTGTCCAGAACGACAGATCCGGGCTTTGCTATGCGGCCCAGATCGTTCCGGCCCAGATCGACCAACATGACGTGTTCAGCACGTTCCTTCGGATCATTGAGAAGATCTTGCGCTAATGCGGCATCTTCGGCTTCGTTTGCGCCACGAACTCGCGTGCCGGCAATCGGAGCAGTCGTCAATTCACCGGCGTTGCATCGGACAAGCAGTTCTGGGGATGAACCGAGCAAAGTTATACGCGGGAAGCGCATGTAAAACATATACGGCGATGGATTAACCTGGCGCAGGCGACGGTAGATGACCAAAGGATCGCCGGAAAACGGAGCGGAAAACCGTGTAGATATGACGGTCTGGATGCACTCGCCTTGCCGAATCATTTCTTTGGTTTTGGACACCATGTCCTCATATTCCGCTTGTTCCGGTGAAGACTTGATGGCACCGAGAACAGGCCGCTCCATACGAGCATAAATGCGGCTGTGATCAATCGCCGGCATTTTGCCTCCATCAAGGCTGATATAACAACAGCGATGATAGAGATGATCAAACAGAACCATGGAGCCGGGCAAAACAAGCGTACACTGCGCCTTTTCCGGAGGCAGAACAGACGCGAGCTTGCGTTCGAACAGTCCCGCCATGCCATAGCCGAAGAACCCGCACAGGCTTCGCGTTATGGCAGGCAGTTCGTCTCCATCGGTCATTTGTTCAATGTTGAGCCGGGACATGACATTTCGAAGGCCGGGAAGAAAGTCCTCGCCATGATGCTCAGTCAACGGTTTCAATCGGGAATCGGTGACGCTGAGGTCGAGCTTTCCCTTCTCGCACCGGATGCGCATTTTGAAATCCCAGGCAATAAGAGAAAAACGACCAAGTCGCCCATCGACTTCTGCGCTCTCTAAAAGAATGCCAGGATTATCACCAACCAGCCCAAGATACAGACTAATGGGCGTTTGCACGTCGGCCGGCATCCAGGCGACGCTTTGACGCAATACGATATCGCTCATTTGAGTTCCTTTGCTTTACGCTCTTCGCGCCACCAAGCGGCGGCACGTTCGATCAAAAGATCCACATCCCCGCCTGCGGCAACGTTGAGGTAATTTCGATACGTTCGCACCGCGTCCTGGCTGAAGGGATTGGACTCGAACAGCATGGTAAACAGAGCCGCATCCTCCAGAATCAGTTTTTTGGCCGCCCGCAACCGACGTTGAAACGAGGGGGTCATGAATTCCCGAATGTCGGGGTCTTGGGCCTGGGTTGCCAGATAGGCCACCGTTGAAATGAAGTTGAGTCCCTGAAAGAACGCTGCCGCTTTGTCATGGCGCTCGGCCGACGTCACAAAAGGGTCAAACCCAATGGTAGACAGCCAGGCCAACACACGACGCTCGGCGGTTCCATCTACATCGTCTCGTCCTGGCGTAACGGCGACGCGCAAATCCTCAGGATCAGGATTGGGACCGAAAAGAGGGTGAGTACCGATGACCGGTCCGGAATGGGCGATCATCATATATTCCATAGGCCGTACTTTGACCGAACAAACATCGGTTAAAATGGCGTCTTCTCTCATGGATGCCGATACCATATCAGCAACACCCGACATGGCATCGGCCGGTACGGCCAGTACAACACAATCTGCGGAGGGCAGTGCCGCGGCTAAAACCGTCTCATCCAAAGGTTTATCAAAGGCGTCCACGGTATACCCCGCATCACGGCTTCGGTTGACGAAAAGCCGCCCCATTTTACCGGCTCCGCCAATGACGACGATATGACGTATCGTATCCATATCTATCGCCTCCACACCCGTTTCAGGCCGGACGCCCCGATAAAGTCGTCTTCCGACACCTGCCCTGCTCCTTTCGTTTGTGGCCGTTTCGCCTTAGTCGACATTGGCCCGTCTAATGACGTCCCATCGTGTGAAAAATTCCGGAAACGATTTATCCACACATTTGGGATTATCCAGTCGTACATTGACGCCGGCCAATTCAAGCAACGAAATGCTCATGGCCAGGCGGTGGTCGTCGTATGTGCAGAAATCATACGACGTCCCCGAAACATCGCCGGACGGTGTAACAGTCAGACCATCATCAAACGTCTGTACCGGCACGCCGAGTTTGGAAATTTCATTGGCAACCGCCTCAAGACGGTCCGATTCTTTAATGCGCAAGTGGGCAACATTGCGGATTGTCGTCTGACTTGAGGCCTGCGAGGCGGCCATGGCGACCGTCGGCACGAGATCAGGACAATGCCCCATATCGAGTTCGGCCCCATGCAGTTTCTCGGCTGTCACGGTGACGGCATCTCCGGTATCATTCCATTCAACGGTTGCTCCCATCGTGGAAAGAATATCCAAAATGGATTTATCGCCCTGCAGCGAATCCCGACGCAAACCATTGACGCGAACCGGATGCTTGCCCAGCGCGCCTGCTGCCAAGAAATACGAGGCGTTGCTCCAATCGCCTTCCACGACATAGGTTCGTGCCGTATAGACACTCGGTTTCACTTGGAAACGGATTTGTCCCGGCACCACGGTCTCAAGTGCACGCCAGTCAAGCGGCATGAAGCCGGTATCCGTTTTGCCTTCAACGGAAAAATCAATACCAAAATCATCCATAACCATGAGGGAAAGCGCGACATACGGCCAGGAAACCACTTTTTTACCCGTCACCTCAATGGTTACCGGCCCAGCGGCCATAGGAGCAGCCATGAGCAAACCGGACAAGTACTGGCTCGACTCTTCGAGTGAAATGGATGTCGTTCCGGCGGAAAGTCCCGACGTTTCAATCACCAACGGCGGGCAACCGACTTTTTCTCGCCAATGGACCGTTACGCCGAGTTTCGTCAACGCATTGGCCAAGTCGCCGATGGGTCTGTCATGCAGACGTCCGCGGCCGTGCACAAGGAATGATCCGCGGCCGGCAGCCACAATGGCGGTCAGCAGACGACACGATGTGCCGGATTCGTTCATATCGAGATTGGCCGGCTCGTCTGTTCCGCCCTGGGGGACTCCGGCGACACCAGTCACCGTATAGGCTCCGTCTTCACCTTCGAAAACGGCACCTGCCGCGCCCAGGCAAGCGCGTGTTGCAATGAGATCATTGCTTTCGAGCACCCCGGAAATTTGGGACTGGCCTTCAGCCATGGCCGCCGCAATGCACGTGCGGTGTGACACGGATTTCGAGGCGGGAGCTTGAATATCAATGGTGAACATATATCCTCCGGCTTGCGGCGCGGGGAAAAGGCGTTTTATTTGGGGGAAAACGCCTTTTCCCTGCGCCGTAGCCTGAAACGTCTATGGCGATCACTCTGTGCCCAAATATGACGACAAGAGCGTTTGCCGTTTTGGCTGAATTATTTTCTCTCTCAAATAATCAACCTTGCATTCTTGTCTCACGCTATAACCGCTAAAAGTTTTTGAAGATTTTCTGCACTTACTTTTCTTGACAACATTTGAAAAAGTGAGTGCAGAACCGCCGGAGGCTAAGAACTGCTTTTCTCCACAATGCCGCCCGATGTCACGTCAATATACGTTCCTGCCGGATAGGCACCGAGCACGCGCAAGGTATGTGTGCCTTGTCTGAGGACGGTCAGCATTTCCTTATATTCGTCTTTGTTCAGGTCGCATTCGAGGTCCGCAAAAAAGACATACTTCCATTTTTCGCTTCGCAACGGACGAGACTCGAGTTTCGTGATATTGATGCCCTCTTTGGCCAACAGCGCCAAAACCGATGACAGCGAACCGGGTTTATCCGGCAAAGAAAACAGGATCGATGTCTTGTCACGGTTGCCGGCCCGTGTTTCTGTTGGGCCAATAATGAGAAAACGCGTCCAGTTATCAGGCAAGTCTTCAATATGCGTTGCCAACACGTTCAAATTGTACATCTCCGCCAATTTGATGTGCCCGATAGCGGCAACATTCGGCTCCATATGGGCCACTTTGGCAGCGGATGCGGCTGTGCTGTCCATGGGAAACAGCGTTGCCGAGTGGAGGTTTTGTCTCAACCAACCCGCGCATTGTGCAAGAGGCTGAGGATGCGAATACACGGCAGTGAGCCCCGCGGCTGACTCGGCCTTGCTGAGGAGTGCATGGCTAATTTTACAAAACACTTCGGCTTGCACAAAAACTTCGTAGCGCAGAAACAAGTCCAGGCTTTGTCCGACGGTGCCTTCAAGCGAATTTTCCAGAGGAATAACCCCTAGTTCGGCCTCGCGAGAGGCAACGGCGGCAAACACATCGGCAATCGTATTACATGGTTCGAACTCGGCACTGCGCCCAAGATACGCCTGCCCAGCAAAATGGGAAAAGGTGCCTTCGGGGCCGAGGTAGACAACCTTCTGCGAGCGCTGCAAACGTCGCGACGACGACATGATTTCCCGATAAATACTACGCAAATGCTCTTCGGGAAGATCGCCTTCGCTTTTCTCAATAAGCCGTTGCAATACTTCTGTTTCTCGAAATGGTTTAAACACGGGTTCAGCGCTGTCGGCTTTAAGCCGGCCGACTTCGCGACTCACCTTGGCTCGCCGGTTCAACAACGCGAGGACCTCGTCATCAATATGATCGATTTC
This sequence comes from Desulfovibrio inopinatus DSM 10711, assembly GCF_000429305.1. Classification (NCBI taxonomy): domain Bacteria; kingdom Pseudomonadati; phylum Thermodesulfobacteriota; class Desulfovibrionia; order Desulfovibrionales; family Desulfovibrionaceae; genus Desulfovibrio; species Desulfovibrio inopinatus. Next base: position 6,651 of record NZ_AUBP01000044.1, on the reverse strand, counting down.
ATCACGTACCCGCGCCAGGTATGCATCATCAAGGACGGGCGTTTTGGATTCGGCTGTGAGGGGACGTTTCTCGTCAGCCATTTTAGCCTTCCTTGATTTCTTCTTCGATGCGCATGCCAAAGTGACGGCCGGCAGCATCGGTACGCACTAAGATTTCATCGCCTTCCTTGAGGGAAACGACACTGATAGGCTCGCCGTTTTTGCCAACCACGCGGATGGTTTCAGCATTCTGCAAAAAGACGGCGCCTTCGGTGTCGCCCACTTTGGCTTTGATAAGCAGCATGGGGCGGACTTCCACTTTAACCCGGCCAACCGTCGCCAACGTCGTATCGCCGTTTGCCGATACGATAAGCACTTCATCTCCCGAACCGACTTCTTCGAGATAGGTCGTCTTGTCTCCAGGCATCGTGGCGTAGGCATGCACCGCTCCCGCATTGATGCGGAATGGGCGAGCAGCCACGTAGGGATTCGATTCGGTTTCGGCATGAACAAGAAAGGAAAACGCGCTCGAATTGCCGATGAGCATCCCCTGCCCTTTCTTGAGCAGGCTCATGGTATCGACGCAGACACGATGTCCCAGCCCAACGGTTGTAATTTCCGTGACCGTAGCCGGCGTCAATTCAATCTTACCCATGCTCAATTTCACTTCAGCGACAATACGTTTGAGATCGGTGGCTCCTTCGGGCAACACGAGCAGCCAATCGACACCGCGTTCCAAAATTCCAGCGGCCAACCGAGCCTGCGCCAAGTCTTTCACTTCAACGCCGAGACCGGTGGTTTGCGCCAGAATATTTTCAACAGGAATAATTTCCCAACCGTCGCCCAAAAGGGTTTTTTCGCCCATGCGCAGACAGGTGACGGCCCGTTCTTCATCGGATTTATCTTCCAGGCACACCAATGACAGCTCTTGCGGTGTCAAGGTATTTGCCCGACCAAGAGATTTGACAGTGTCAACATCCTGCTCTTCAACAACGAGTCCGTCGACTCCGGATTCAAGGGCCAGAGTGACCAACGTCTTATCGAAGGGGATGGCTTTGAACCAAACTTCTTTCACGGCAATGCTCCTTAGTCTTGCAAGAGTTCCATAGCTTGATCCACTTCCCAATTGAGATGAACAACGCCATGCAGGGCTTGAACAATACGAGCTGGTTGTTTGTATTGGAAGATATTGCGGCCAATGGACAACCCGGCGCCGCCAGCCATAACGGAATCATGTGCCATTTGAATGATGTCGCGTGCATTGTTCGCCTTGGGACCACCAGCAATAACAACCGGAATGCAGCAGGCTTCAACAACTTTACTGAAAGAATCCATGTCGCCGGTGTAGTTGACTTTGACCACATCGGCACCGATTTCTTCACCGACGCGAGCGCAATGTTTCACGACCTCGACATCGTATTCATTTTCAATTTTGGGACCGCGAGCATACATCATGGCCAGAACCGGCATACCCCATTCGGTGGCTTTGGAGGTAATGCGGCCGAAGTCTTCGAGCATGTGGCGTTCGGTGTCGTCGCCCAGGTTGACATGGAGAGAGATGGCATCGGCTCCGAGTTTCAGAGCATCTTCGACGGAACCGACCAGGATTTTTGCGTTGGGGAAAGGAGAGAGGGTGGTAGAAGCGGAAAGGTGAATGATCAGGCCAACATCGCGTCCTCTTCCTCTATGCGAGCATCGCACCAGGCCTTTGTGCATGAGGACCGCGTTGGCTCCGCCTTCGGCGACGTTATTAATCGCCTCCCGCATGTCGAGCAATCCGTCGATGGGCCCGACAGTGACGCCGTGATCCATGGGGACGATGATGGTGCGGTCGGTATTGCGATTGAAAATGCGTTCTTTCCGTACGGCTTTTCCGATAAGCATGGCTGTGTCTCCTGTTCCCGTGTTGTGAGGTTGAAGGTTAAGGGTCGCATGCAACCTGAGCCGTAAACCGCATAAAAAAAGGGCCGCTGGCTTGGTTGCCCGCGGCCCTGGTGAGGCGATTATGTGCGTAACGCGAAGTTAAGCAGCACCCCTCCCGTGACCACGAGCGCGGCTAAACCAAAAATAAAACCAAAAGAAGCCAAAAAAGTTGGCGGTCACGTAAGAGGTATTCATGGGCATGGGGATACTCCCGGCAAGAAGGAAGCGTCAAGCGTTTTTTTTGATAAAATTGGTATTTTTTGTCATTGCAATCCATTCCCCGGATGACCGTAATGCATGCTGCAACTGGGTGGGGAGACGAGCGTTTCAAGCCATATTGACAATATGTTGCGCAGTGTGCAACACTCTTGTATAAAACAATGATCAAAACATTCAAACACAAGGGCCTGGAAAAATTTTATCGAACCGGCTCAACGGCCGGGATACAGGCCAAGCATTCCAAGCGGCTCAGAATACAGCTTTCCGTCATTGACACGGCGCATAACGTGGAAGACGTCAATCTTCCCGGATTCAGGTTGCACGAACTCAAAGGAAACCGCGCGAACATTTGGTCCATAACTGTTAACGGCAATTGGCGTCTTACCTTTGAATTCTCCAATGGGAATGCTTATATTTTGAACTATGAGGACTATCACTGATGACGATGTACAATCCCCCGCATCCCGGCGAACTGATCCGTTCTGTCTATATGGCTGAGTACAATCTTAGCTGCCGCAAACTGGCAGCGATGCTCAGTATCGCCCCATCTACCCTCACACGAATCCTGAATGGCAAAAGTGCGGTCTCTCCGGAAATGGCGTTGCGCCTTTCAAAAAGTCTTGGGCGCACCCCTGAAAGCTGGCTCGCGATGCAAGCGAATTATGATCTTGATGCAGCTCGTAAGAAAGTGGATTTGTCGGGTATTACGGCTGTAATGGGAGACTGTTCAGTGCTGTCGTGAAACGCCGGGGATTGGACGAAGCGGTTCTGAAATAACGTTGGTATCAAGTATGATCATTCAACGTGTACGGGGAGAGTCGGCGTTTTGTCTCGCACGCGTTCGAGGGTGGGAAATTCTTCATCTGTCAGGTGTGTTTGGCGTCCAATATCAGCCAACATGGAACCGAGCTTTGGTCGTCCCTCTGTTTTTACAGCATGTTCGAGGATAGCGCGAACTTCTGCTTCCATGCTGCGTCGTGCATGGCTGCTCGTATTCGAAAAGCGCGATGTACGTCGTCGGGGATATTTCTGATGGTCATTATGGGCATGTCATCACCTTGGGAAACGCTGATTAACTCAATGCTTGGAAGTGCTGTAGAATTGTTCCCTGGCGAGGCGCAAAGAAAAGACAGGAACGAAGCGTATTGAGACATACGTGAGTTTCTGGCTTTTCTGAAGCAACGAAGCCAGGGGGCAATTATGCAGTGCTTCCCTTGCTCTGCATTCGATGCATTCATTATAGTGATATGACGTCTCTGAGGCAAGGAAAGAAGAAAAAGATCTTCCCCCCGTCCCCCCGATGGGGTGCGGATTCTCTCCCCATGAAGTTCACAACGCTCTCTTCTCCTGTCGTCGGAGGCATCATGAAACGCCGAGAAAAAGAAAAAACACCGCGTGTTCCGACCTTGGAGGGAAATCAAGAACGTTCGTGTGAGAGTGATCTTGATCTCCCTCGTTTCACGTCATGCCACCAGCCCCCGCATGGAGGCGATACGCCCATATCATCCCGTACGCCTTCACCTCGTTATTCTTGGACGTGGTCATCAAATCAAAGAACCAAAAAGAAAAGGGTTAAAAAAATTCATGGTCCGGAGCGAACGCAACGAACACTCCGGATAGCGATCGTATTTTCGCCGTAGGGCGCGCTGCCGGAATGAAAGTCCACGAACCAGACGCTGTAAGAACTGCCCCCATAGGGGCTGCTTGACCAAAAACTATCGACTCTGCAGGAAAACACCGGATCGATAGTAGGAGCTATCCGTTCTAGATCAACCAACGATTCGAGTTCATTGATATTGGGCAACCGCCAGTCGGATGTCCCCGCCAGCGTCAAGTTCTCGCAATAGGCCAGTGCTTCCCTCCAGGTACGTTGGACACCGTCGTCCGCTTGCATCCAGATCAGGTTGGTGGACGTGTCCAGCACCACGTTCCCATTAACCTGGTATTCAGCCCACACAGGCGACACCGTCAACATGACAAGACATAGGACAACGCGGCAAAGACATCGCAAGACCGACAGACGGGTAAATAACACCATGACGGTATCCTTTTTTATCATTGAAACAAAGAGGCTCATTAATGAGCTTTGGTTTAACCATGCCCATGATAAGACACGAAGCCCGAGCGAACTGTTCTTTACTCGAAAACGCTTGCATCTTCTTGGCCAAAACCAGATGAATATTGATTCGCTCAAGACCCTAGAGCCATTCGCTTCCCAGTGCTACTTGTACGCTCTGGAAAAATGGACCTCACAGTGTTCAATACGCGAGGCAAGTCCCATCATCGTTTTGAATATCGTAAAATATTCATCTTGAGCCATTGTCGCAACCAAAGAAGCAAAGGATCAAAGCAATTCATGGTCCGGGGCGAACACAACGGACGTAATTATTCGTATCGTACGTATAGTTGACGCTCGTGGTGCCGACAACGAATTTCACACCTTCCACGCCAAAGACGTCGAAGGAAGCCCCCGGAGAAAGGCTACTTGACCAATAATTAGCGAGTCGGCAGGAAAACACTGGATCGATAGCGGGATGATATCGCCCTTTGTCGACAAGCTGAAACAACTCATGCCGGTTCGGCAGCCGCCAGTCGGAATGGCCGGCCAATGTCAAGCCCTCGCAATACGCTTTCGCATCATCCCAATTGCGTTCTTCCCCATCATCCGCCTGTTGCCACATCAACCCAGTGATGTTGTCGGTGACCGTGCCATTGCCGTTGTCGGAATAGGAAAGCGGGTTGGAGGAGTACTGAGCATCCTGACCATAGTAGCGTTCGCCGGGTAGCGGGCAGGTGATAAATTTCGAAGGTGAGAAGCCGTTGATACATTTCGTGATGCCGGTGTCGGGAAGATTGGACAGACCGGCGGTAAAAGGAACGTATCTGGAGAGTTCACCTGACGCAGGAGGGTTGCCTTCGAAATCGGAGTACGTTGCAATTTTTACAGCATAGGTAATGCCTCCATTTCCGGATCCATCGTCAGCACGTTTTGGAATCGGTATATTCAACGACGTTACATCAGATCCAGCAACAGTATACGTATTAAAAGAGTCCCAATTATCATCCGTTATATACACATCATATCCGCGAACAAATTTCTCTGTTTCTCCATCGGCATAAGACCAAGCTGCTTTCAAAGCCCTCGCCCCATTTTGGACGAGTGAATCGAATTGTGGAGCAATAAAAGAAGGAGGAATGACGTCAACCGTAATTGAGCCTTTAAATCTTTCATCCCTTTCCTGTTTGAAGATAACAGGGAGTTTATAACTGCCGACATCCCAATCCGACGCATCAAAGCCGATAGTCACCGTTTCTTCTGTTCCACCGTCTAAATATCCGCTCATTTTGTCTGCAAACAATACGCGGGCTGAAGGCGCGTGAGGGATTTCCAAATTCCAAGAAACGGGCAAATCACCTGTATTTTTCAATTAATAGGATGTTGTCTCACCAATTGCATGCGATCCAAGCGAGTGAGTATACTTTGGAAGCATACCGGCAACTTCAAGCTTCCCCGGCCTTGAGCACGATCCCGACCACGGAAACTCCCATATGGTCCAATGGATCGGATCAATTCTAAATGACAACAAATTCTGAAGCTTGGCAACATCGATCAATTCACCGAGCATACTTTTCACAGCACCATTATTCAATAAATCCCATTTCAGTGTTGGTCCCAATTCTAAATATGTTTCCACACCTGCACTTGCAGTACAAAATGAAACGGAATTTTTATATCGAGCTCCAAGATTTGCGGAAAGCTCAACAGAAGGTCCTGTTTGGCTATAGAAATACATACCGGAGACAATCGTGGACATGGCATTAAGAGCAACTAACAAAACCTCAAAGTAATGACGGAGCAAGCCAAGACGCACAGTGCAAGATAAGCGTCAGCACTTCGTTCGTAGCGGATGCGTAGCTTTCGAAAACGATTCAACCAAGCCAACGTTCGCTCCACAACCCAGCGGTGACGACCAAGGCGTTCAGAGGATTCGATTCCTCGCCTTGCAATCCGTGGAACTATTCCCTTCTTCCGGCAATATTCTCTACAGGCAGAATAGTCGTATCCCTTGTCTGCGTGGAGTTTGTACGGACGTTTCCGAGGTCGTCCAGGAACACCTCCAAGCGAAGGAAGCGCATCCAACACGGAGGAAAACATTTTTGAGTCGTGACGATTCGCGCCACTGAGTTGGCAAACCAGGGGAATGCCGTCGCTATTCACGATAATATGCCGTTTCGTTCCCGATTTACCTCGATCGGTTGGGTTCGGGCCCGTCTCTTGCCCCCCCGGGGGGAGGGAACTGAGCCGGCATCAATGGAGAAGCGCTCCCATTTGAAAGCGTTAGCCCGGTTGACTTCTGTGAGGAGAATTGTGTGGAGTTTATCCCAGACTCCGGCAGCTTGCCACTGCCGCAAGCGACGCCAGCAGGTCATACCTGAACCGCAACCCATTTCACGAGGAAGTTTTTCCCATGGAGTTCCAGTCTCCAGGATGAACAAAATACCGCAAAGGGCTTTTTTGTCACTGCATCG
>NZ_AUBP01000043.1 GCF_000429305.1 Desulfovibrio inopinatus DSM 10711 | reverse complement strand
ATGGTGTGACCAGGTCTGACCATGGTGTGACCAGGTCTGACCAAATGGTCTCACCAGACATACAGACGTGGTGTGACCATTTGGTCTCACCACACCATTTAAAACTCACCAAAAACGAGCAAATCATTGTCCAATTCATCAAGCGGATGAAGGAGCTCATCGTACCGACAAAAGTGCTTTCCACACAACTCAATATCCCCGTGACAACGCTCTATAAAGCGCTCAAGCGACTTCATAAAAAAGGTATAATTATCGCAGAAAAAAACGGGAACGACGGGACATATTTAAAATTTTTAAGTGATGACGTGGTGACACCAAATGGTCAGACCACACCCCACCACATGGTGACACCAAACGGTGCCACCATGTCTCACCAAATGGTCTCACCAAATGGTCAGACCACACCTCCCTCTAAGATAGATAGATATAAAGAATCTATCTATCTAGAAGAAGAAAATAAAAACAAAGAGAAAGCACGGCTGCTCACGCTCACGGCTGAAGATGTCGCGTTCTATTGGCCATATCTCCACCGGCTCGACTTCGGTCCGGAACAGATCGCACAAATCGTCGCCCGCCTCGAAAAGATCGGCAAGCCGCTCGACAAAGTGCTTCAGTCCCTTGATTACGTGGAGTGGGAACTCAGCCAATCGACTCCGCTCATGGACGCGACGGGAAAAGAGGTAGCCGATCCGCTCGCGTATATTTTCCAAGCCCTCGCGCGTACAGGCTACTACCGCCGCCCCAAAGGCTATGTGTCGCCAGTTGAGCAGGCAGAACGCGATGCAGCTGAAGAGGCCAAATGCATCGCACAAGCGCGAAAAGTACGCGAGGAGGCCGAATTCGAGACGTGGGAGACGGGGTTAAGTCAAGAGGAGCGGGCCGAATTGCTTGTGGGAAAACTCGGCCCGGATCGGCAATGGCTCAAACAGCAGTGGAGAAAGCTGCGCGAGGCGAAGGCGCCTGGGTGACGATGATCCCGTAATCGCCCAAAAGAAGGGGATTGCCGGAAGGAGACTTTGGGTGGCACTTTGCATCTTATTCGTGTCACGAGTTGCACTAAATCGTGTTGATAAACATCCATAGCCTCCATCTATCGGAAAGTCCTTGCTATAGCTTGAATAAAAAACATGTCTCCTAATGCCCGTTATGGAAACTTTGGAGGACATTTCAAAATATTTCATTGAATTTGAGCGTGTTATTCACAAAATACAAGGCGTTTAGACGTCAAAATACGCTCTCGATACAGGCTCGATATCAGCTTTTTCTATAGATCTATTGCAGAGGGCCGGAACGCACGCAGCGGACGTAGTTATTTTCGAATTTATAGTCGTTGTGCACTTGTCCTGGAGGGAAATATGCTGCATATGCGTATCCATCATACTTATATTCTAATGATTCAGTCTTTATTGGGTATGTACTGCTAGACCAATATGATCCAAATTGGCAGGAGAAAACCGGGTCTATCGAAGAGACTGGAAATTGTTTTGTTAGGTCAAGTATGCTTTCAACTTCATTGATATTAGGTAAGTGCCAGTCTGAGTAGCCTGCAAATGTCAAATTTTCACAGTAGGACAAAGAATTTTCCCAATTTCTCAGAATACCATCGTCAGATTGCATCCACATGAGATTCGTCGATGTATCAAAAACAACATCGTTATTAACTATATATTCTTTTTCTGGTCGAATAGTTTGGGATCGAGTACATCGAACTCCATGCGCATCATATTTACTTCCAGAGAGTGTTATCCCGCCGTAAAACAAAATAAACCAAGCCCTGTCATTGTATGATGCGTCCGTGTCGCTCGTCCAATACATCGAGAAATTTGTTGTGAAAAGAGGATTAATCGCAGGATTAGACTTTCCTTTGTCTACGATTCCGAAGAGTTCGTGCAGACTTGGCAGTCGCCAATCGGAATATCCCGATAACGTCAAATACTTGCAATCCGCTACTGCCTCTGCCCAAATGTGTTCTTCGCCGTCATCAGCCTGCATCCACATCAGCCCGGTTAGATTATCCGTGACGGTGCCGTCACCGTTGTCGGTGTACGACATTTGCTGCGAGGCGGGGTTAAATTGCGCATCCTGGCCGTAATACGGTGCTCCATCATAGGGTTTGTCAATTTCCCATGTATTGCTCCCATAGAATTTAGTCACGCCTGTATCGGGCAGGATGTATCCCGTTGTGTCCGCCTGCATCAACGTCAGCAATGCGGGGAGGAGGCTTGTTGACAAGGTGTCGGTTTCATCCGCTTTCAGAGTGGAGGGGACAAGGAAGCAGACAAGCGCAGCAACAGCTGTCATCATGGCGAAAAGAGATGGATGTTTCATGGTGGGACGACCCTCGCTTGGTTGGTGTGCTCTGAAAATTCCTCCTTGTATCAATTTGATACGGGTTGGCAATGGTGGTTAATTTGTTGACTTGATGATACAGCCGAAGAGGCCGGAACAGTCGTCCCGGCCTGATCGCTTATATATCTTCAAGATGGGAAAATCCCTCGATGGTCTTGAGAAAATTATATGCCTGTTTCACGGCATCACCGGCGTTATCCCCAATGGTCATAGGAAATTCATGGGAAACACACAGCGTAAGAGGCCCAACTTCGCCATCATTATGCACCATGGAGACCGTAATTTTGTTGATCATGCAACGAAATTTGGGATCACCGGAATTGTCCCGTTCAATGCGTGGAGGCATAATCCGTATGAGAGCATTCTCAACGGTATAAGGTTCTTCGATTGTATACTCAACAACACCGGGAAACAGTTCAGCCAGATTTTCTCCGGGCTGAATGGTGAATGAACCGGTTAAGGCCATAAAATTCTCCTATGCGTATCCAAATACATTGACATATAGTTCTTTGCCAACCGGCAACGAATAGACATTATACCTCAATCCGCTTTCTGCATTCGTGAATACAAGTTGTATATGTACAGATGTATCTCCTCCAATATTGTAATTCGTAAGATATGGCCGAATGTTAAGGTTCGTACCACTCGAATTTAAAGAAAGAGAAGCAATACAGAGAAAAGCACCTGGACTGATTGGATATGAGCTTTTGACGTGTATGCCTGTAGTCTCAACGGCTGCCAATCCATTGGTATATCCAGTGGATTGAAGCGTGGCGCTGCTCGTACTGGATTCAACGTCAAATGGAATCAAGTTGTTTTCATTCGCGACGGTGTCATGCGCAGAGACGATTCTTCCCTTTAGGGTTCCATCCTCGTTTATAAGAGCAAGCATGAAGCTAAAGACGTTTTCTGCAACGGTCTCAATTTTGGAATGATACTCTGATGGGGTGAAATTTCCATTATGCCATACATCTTTTCCCCATACCTGAAACGTATCGTCTGAATCGATTTCTAACGCCGGGATATTGTCATTGACTCCATCTCGGTCTGTGTCTTTTGCAATGCAAAGATTTGTATTGTTTGCACAGACATTCCACACTGGCGCTCCAGCCGAGATATCATCAAGTTGCAGCATCGGAGCATAGTCGCGAATAACAAGCTTTTCAGAGGCGTCAACAATGACATCCTTCCCGACAAGTGTGAGGTCACCATTCCCTGCTGTGCCGTTTCCACCTGACGCGATAATGCGTGTGTCGTAATCACACGCGAGTTCTCCTGAATGGAAATCAATGCGTGCGACGCTCGCAAGGCCATCGATTCGACCGAGTTCAATAACAGCGTTTCCCGTCGGGTCTATGACCAACGTACCCTTGAGTTTCATGGAATAAAACTGAACGGGATCAAGAGATCTGACGTCTTGATCCATCCGATAGGGGAGTTGCTCTTCGTTCATCTCACCGGAAACATCACTGGCGTCGTGCGTATGCCTCACGAGTGAGTCTCTGTTTGTCGTTCCATGTTCGATTTGTGAGAGATTCCCCGTGACATACCCGTCAACGAGAAGCACCGTTGTCACTCCGGAACTGTATGAACTCGTGTCGACAGTCGAGAGAAGGACCCCATCGACGCCGCAGTCAGCGCGCACCCGCACACCGGGCAGAAAGCGTCCCGTCTGGTCGCCCTGGACGGAAAATGTTGTAGAATCGATAAACTCGGCAACCATGCTCATGGCATCACCTCTTCGTCTTGATTCAGGTAAAGGTCTTCAAGCATCAATCGCTTGCTTGGACGTCGTTTGCCGCGTAATGCCGCTTTCATCGTTTGCGGAGTTATCGGAGCGACAGGAACATCACGATCTTTTGCTGTCGCGTTGAACGCTCCAGCATGCGATATCGCCGTTTGAATAGCCTCGATGTCGCCGCGCATGGCGGCATCACGCAATGCCGTCACAATGGATTGGCGTTCCGCTTTCAGGTCACGTAAGGCCTGTTTCCGAACAGCGCGTGGTGGAAGCATCGTTTCTCGGTACCATGCTTCTGCCTGTTCTACCTGCTTCTGTTCGCTGGCGTCGAGCGTCGCCAGAAATTTGTCATGATCCTTGCGAGGCAAACCAGCGAGGGGGGCGGATCGAAGCAGCGAATTTTCCACATCGTTCATGGTCTTGCCCATCGTTTTGATTTTATCTAGTGCCGTGGCTGCCGCTGCTGTGTCGCCGTAGCGCAAAGCTTTCTTGTAATCTCTGGCCAGCGTGGAGAACGGAGACGATCCATAGCCGGACTCGATTCCCTGGCGTTCTCTGAAGTGTCGTTCCCATTCGCGCACCCGACCATAGGCCATTTCTCCTACATTTCGCTTGTAGAAGACGGTCGATTCCAGCATTTCGCCCACGCCACGCGATGGTTTCCCCACGACAATGTCATAGGCTTTATCGAGTGAGAACAGGCGAGCAACTTCTTTGGCGTTGTCGTCGATGGGACGAGGGTTGAAGAAATCCGGCCACCATGTCTCTCCCGTCATAAGTTGGGCAGGGAGCGATATGGCTGGATTTATCCCGGAAACGACTTTGTTGATGGGAGCTTTTCCCACAGACGACAGAATATCCGTGAACGACGCTCGACCTTTGGTTATTTCCGTTGCGGTCGCAACAACATCAGGCAATCCGATCCAGGCAAGGTAATCACTGAGAGCGCCCTGGAGGCGAAGAGATCGAATATTGCCGTCATCATCTCGGCCTAAAAGAACATGGAGCTGCGTTCTATCTTCCGGTGCAAGTTCATCCTCGTCATCGCCAAAGAACAGATTGTTCCAGAGTTGCACCATGCCGTAGAAAAAGAGTGTGCGGAACGCGAGAAAAGAGGCTGCCTTTGCACCGGTCAGCGCGCCGGTCCCGACGCCTTTGATGACGGATTGCTGAAACGCGTTGAGAAGTAAACGATTATAGCGGCGTGTGTTGATCTCCATCCAGGAGTAGAATGGAATGAGGTTGTCACGCACGATCTGACCGTACGCGGAGATGTTCCCGTAATCACCAAGCAACGCACGGGACAGTAATGCGGCTTTATCTTTCGGATCGTCAAGCGCGTTCACCATCTTGGGATAGGCTGCGCCGTAGCCTATACGCGTCATGTCTTCATCCGCTTCAATCCGGTCGGCGTAGTCGAGATACGCCGCATAGCGCAGGAGATTTTCACGGAAGTTGGTTCCACCGCGAACCAGCTCCCAATATTTGAGCGCTGTGTCCGCAACGGATTTGATACCCCGTTGCTTGGCCTGAAATCGTTTGAACTCTTCCAAGTTTCCCAAGTCAGGAACATCAGCCACAGAAAAACCGGAATCAATGACGCCCCGCTCCACGGCTTCCGTAAATCGTTCCGGTGGCTTCTTGCCGTCGGCAATGGCTTTGCTTGCCGTTCGCAAGTCGTCATAGGAATCTTTCAGCCGGAAGATGGTGCGATGGTTTCCGGCGACAACCGCATCAAAGTCGCCGGATGTATTGTTGAGGTTGTACTTGAGGACACGGAGCGGGTTGAGAAGTACCCACTGTTTCCAAGCTCCGGTGATCTTCCTATTGAGACGACGCATCATTGTGTAATTTCGTGATTTGATCTCATCCAATGTGCTTGCAATCTCATCCGGTAAGACCATTTCCGGCTTGCGACCGGCAACGACAAGAGCCTTGTGAACGCCCTCGGCAATCTCGTGAAGAAACGCATCAGACTTCATCACGTCAGGATCTGCAACCGCGTCAAGAAGTGCATGGAGGGCACTATCGGTCAAAGCGGCCTGTGTGTGCATGAGCAACCCTTTATCGGCTTGCCAGAGCGCATACCCATCAGGAACGGCATCACGCCATGAAACATACGCCTCGCCTAAGATATCTCGTTTTTCTGCCTCTTTCATTCCTTTGGGATCATATCCACGACGGCGCAACCGCTTATCGTTTTCGGCTTTGGCATCTTGGACGACCTGTTTCTTAATGTCGTATTCACCTTTGATCTTTTGGATCGTTTCCGCAATTTTCAGATCGATGTGTGCTCGCATCATGAATGCGCCGTCGACCTCGATATAATTGGTCGAAATGTCGGCATCGGACCATGTGCGTTGTTTGGAGTATCCTGGTTTTGGTTTTTTGACCTTTTTCCCGGTCCCGACATATTGATTTTTCCCGTCGCGAGCATAGCGCAAGACTTCATGCCGAAAGTATGTCGGATTTTTGATCTGTTCTGCTCGAAGTATTTTGGCTTGAACCAGGTCTTGCGCTGTCGCGTCCATGATGTCTTTACGTGTTCGTAACGCGGTAACGACGTGAGGATGCTGCATGGCCAACGCCATGAATTTGGCGCGTTCGTCTGTCACATCCTGCGCCGTCAAGCCAAAGGGAAACGCTTGAACACCTTCCTCTACACCAAAGGCGAAGTCGTCGAGAACAACCAAACGGTTGAAGAGATCAAATTCCTCTCTCGTCAAGTCTTTGGTGATTTTCTGCATGTTCTGTACAGCGACACCAGCCGCATTGCGCTGCGCCTGTTCCAAGTGGCGCAACCATTCCTGCGCTTTGGCGAATTTCGCTTCGTTCGGAAGGTGGATGAAATGCCGCGTAAAACCGGCGGCAAGTTGATTCCATGATCCCTTGACGTGATCAAGAAAGGTCTCTTTGGTGCCGATTCCCTTTCGAGCTTCCTGGTAGCGCCGTTCGGACTCGGCGTCGGTAAACGATTCGCCGCGATGGGCTTGAATGTCGGAAATGTTTTGCGGGTTGACGATGCCCTCATTGAGCTTTATTATTTTTTGAGAAGCTCCCTCCGTCCGGGAAATACCAGAATCGGCCGGAGCGTAGGCGGTATTGGGGTTAACCCCCAGGCCGCCATCTTCATTTTTCCACCCTGTCAAAAGCCATGCTTTCTTCTCCCCATCCTGGTACAAAGAAAGAACGGCAGTATGTCCGTCATATTCAATGCGGATTCGCTCTCCTGCTGTCCCTTCATTCTGTATCTTTGTCACGAGGCCATGCGCGATGACCTCAGGCATTTTATAGGCAATAACAACTCCATCTTCACCTTCAAGGTTTCTTTGCTCAACAAGGTGGGAAATACCTTTCCCTTTGATGAGTCTTCCTTTCGTATTGAGACGTCCTGGAGTCCCGTAGGAGAAAACGATGTCGCCAATTTGAGGTCGCGTCATCGCAATAATTTCTCCAGATTTTTCTTCAAGGAGCTTTTTTAAAGCGGCCTCACCGCGTTGCTGCTGTTTCAGTTGTTCTTCATATGCACGCAGTTGTTGTTCTCGTTGCGCGGTACCGCCTCGTTGCGCCGCAACGGGCTCCACGCTGACTCTCCGTCCCGTCTGCGTTGCCTCCTGTGCCTTCGCCTTCATGACAGCCCGTTCGGCATTACCGATTAAGGCTCGGATTTCAGCGTCCGAAAACTCAAGATGGGCAAAACGTGGCATTGTGCGCAACCACTGACGCACGGCTGCGATGATTCGGTCCACGAGCGATCCCGTCCACCCTTCGTCCGCCAACCAGGAAAGTGCTTCGTCTGTGGCCTGCCGACGACCTTTCAGCGTTCGCAAGTTCCACGAATAGCGTGAATCAGGAGAACGGTTGTTCATGAGGTCGCGAATTTTCTCCCGGACAGCATCGTTCTTCCAGGCTTTGGCCATGATGGCGTGATACTGGTCGCCCAGGAAGACGCGCAATCCATGGTGGCGCTTCTGTTCATGCACCAACGTTGTGAGGAGGTCTTTGGCGTTGTGGAACCGGCTGGCGACAAGACCGACAATGCCGTTCTTGGGATCATAGAATCCGTTGACCCCGCGCATGTTCTGTCCGGCGAACGCTTCGGCTTCATCGCTGTTCTCGAACACGCGAATCGGCGCGGCTCCAGGCGTGGCGTCTTGAAATTCGGCAATGACGGCGTCAATCTCTTCTGGAGAGATGGTCTCCGATGGCGTCTTCTCATCTCGTTGCGCCAGGATGTCACCGTCTGTCTCGTCGCCAATGGCAATATCAGACGGAGTGCTTGCACGCACATCGGCAAAGAGGATGTCGTCAATCTCCGTAAGACGATGTTTTATTTCCGCAATGCGTTCTTTGCGACCGTTGTTGTGTTTCTTTGCAAGATTCTCTTCGAGTTGGTGAATATCTTTAACGAGATCGGCAAGTTGGTGTTCGCTGTCGATTTTATGCTTCTCTAAATTCGCTGAAGAGAAAGCTCTCGTCGTGCTTTGAAGAAGACCGATGATGGACTGAGCTTCATTGGCACCATTGAGCGCAATATCGACCGCCATGTCTTTATGACGAAAGAATGATCGAAGATATGATTTCTGTTGTGATGATTGAACCGCCTCGATTTCAATTCGAAAATCTCCGATATCGAGACCTTTTACTATTCCGGGAATGAGCGGTCTCGCTCTATCCATGGCTTGATCAACGTGCGACTTCAACGCGTTCGCCGCGTCCTTCATCGTTGAATAGCGTTTTCCCTTGAACGTAAGAGAAAAGTTGTCTTTTGTGATCTCTTCTGCAGATGACATCGCAAGCGTGTAGTTCGCGATGTCTGATTCGAGTTGCGCTTTGCGCAATTGTGCAGACCGAAGCGCTTCCTGTTGTCGCTGAATGCCGTCTCGATCTCCACGCTCAAGCGCTTTCAGCTTCATCTGTTCGCCTTTGAGTTTCGCACGCTCGATATTGAGAGGATTCCCTGATGCCAACGCCTTGGCTTCTGCGGCTGTGAGCGACGTCTGCGACGTGTCCTCGATGACGACGTCGTTGATCGTTCCGGTCATCACTTGATGAATGATCTTCGCCTTGTTCTCCACAATCTGCCACATGTACGCATCAAAAGAACCTTCCGTGACATAGCGAATGATCTCCACCTCTTTGTTCTGGTTCCCCTGGCGAATGATACGTCCATCACGTTGTTCAACGTCGGACGGTCGCCACGGCACATCAAGATGGTGTTCCGCAATAAGGCGGTCCTGGACGTTCGTTCCCTCGCCCATTCGAGGTGTTGACCCCATAAGAACGCGCACGTCGCCGTTTCGTACTCTCTCGAAAAGCGCGGCCTTTTGTTTTACGGTGTTCGCATCATGAATAAAGGCGACTTCGTGTGCAGGAATACCGCGGGCAATGAGTTTGTCACGCAAGGCGTCATACACGGAGAAATCAGACTCGATTGCGGCCCGCTCGTCGTCGGTGATCTTGGTTTCAAGTTCTTCGACCTTTTCCATATCTCCTTTTGTTTTCGCGGCTTCTATCTTGGCGAGTAAGTCTCGCACTCGCTTTGTTTCCGCCGATTTCGTTTTACTTGGAATGGACAAGTCACAGAAAACAAGCTGCGTGCCTCGTGTCGACGCAGACGTCTCCCATATGGTGAAGATATTGTCGGCCGCGACATTGATCTTTATGCCGGGCGTTTCGTTGGCTCCGGGGACAACAAGCCGAATATCCAAAGCCGCCTTGCGGCCGTCGGACGTGATTTTGAGCATGTTGTCTTCTGTGGGGTCGACATTCCCGGCTTCGATGCGTTCGGCTCTTGAGACGATATCGTCTTGATACGACTGAAATATCTCCGTTGCTTCTGTCGAAACAATGTTGTCTTTGCCGCCCTTGAGTTTCGGGACGTTAAGCGGCAGGTCTTCTCGCAGTTTGACATCGGCAACAGACCTGAACATCTGCTGCAAAACACCAGCGTTTTGGATCGCGGCCAGTCGCTCCTTCATCTTCCAGCGTTGCGCGTCCGGCGCCAACGTTTCTTCGAGTCTGGATTGGCCGAATTGGCCGATCCAGTTGTCAAATTGCCCAAGACCTCGCTCTTCCAAAATATCCGGCTGGAGGTAACGCTGCATGGTGTAGAGTTCAGCCAGCGTATTAGAGACAGGGGTTCCTGTCGCAAAGACAAGCCCGCGTCCGGGATTGAGATGGTTGAGGACTCGCGCTTTCATATAGAGTGACATGGCCTTTTGCGAGTCGGATTGCGAGAGGCCGGGAAGGCGTTCACGCTTCGTCATATAATGGAGGTTCTTGAAGTTATGCGCTTCGTCAACGAGAAGCATGTCAATCCCAAGTTCCTCGAATGTCATGACGTCTTCCGTCATGTTTGCCGTCAGCGATTTAAGGCGTTCCTCCAGGCGCTTCTTCGATGCTTCAAGCTGTCTGGCAATGTTCCTGTTTTTCTCCGCGTTCGCCTCACGAATGGCGGTCTCCAGTTCATCCATCCATTCGCTCAACAGATTCCGCTCGGTTTCGGAGTTGACGCCAAGCATACCAATTTGCGAGTGCGGGACGATGACGGCATCCCACTCCGTGGTGGCAATCTGAGACAAGAGCCGCTTCCGGTTCTTTTTCGCGAAGTCTGTCTTTTCCGGGGCAAGAATATGCGCGTTCGGGTAGAGGTCGGCAAACTCGCGGGAAAATTGCTCGATCATGTGATTGGGTACAGTGAAGACAGGTTTGCGGACCATACCGAGACGTTTCATTTCCATGGCCGCAGCAATCATAGTGAAGGTCTTCCCGGCCCCGACGCCATGAGCAAGCAGCGTGTTTCCGGTCCTGATGATACGCCAGATTGCATCCCGTTGATGTTTATGAAGACGGTCAACCCACTTCTTCGACATGCCAGGGAAGGTCAGGTGTGAACCATCCCACTCGGTTAAGACCATGTTGTTTTGTTCATCGTTGAAACGACGAAGCAAACGTGTTGCTCTGTCGCTATCGGCAAATATCCAATTCTTGAACGCTTGGGTCAGTCGTTCCCCACGCTCAACGGAATCAAGTGTTGCTTCAACATTGACGGTCGTCTTTCCATCGCGGTCTGTATCTTTCGCAACGGGGCGTTGCCCGTTGACGATTTTATTCGCAAGGCGTTTTAAATTGAAGTAATCATTGGTGTAATCAGCAACGGAAGGCGCGTTCCGATACGCTGTGCCAATCTGGATATCTCGCGTTCCCAAAAGAGAATGGGACTTGACCTTCGTTGTTCCTTTTGCCGCACCGGTCAACTCATCAAAGAAATGCCCCATGTCCTCGTCAGGAATCCAGGCACTATCAAGCGCGACAATGACTTGATCCTTGGTCAGGTCTTCCGGTTGTGCTTGTTCAAGGGCATCGACATTTTCTGTGTATTGCGCATCAATTGCAGCTGCAGCCTTTGCCGCATGCAGCTTTTTGCGGACATTACCGGACAGGTATTCTTCTCTGGAAACAACCTCTTGCTTCTCTGGATCAAGAAAAACTCTCCCCTTGAGGTGTTCCAATATCTTTTCTTCGCGTATGCTGGAAATATCAGACATGAATGCTAAATCAATTTTTCCATGCTCATTCAGGGAGACTGTCATGGCATCCTGAACATTATCCACATTCTTGATGAGGGACGCTTTTCTTGCGGTGTTTTCCTGGAAAATGTCGGCTTTATCGAATGTGCGTGGCGCTCCCGCTTTTCCCTTCAGGGGTTTCTCCAAAGCAAGCAACTTGGGATAGTCAGGGTCCTTCCGATACACCCGACGATTCCCTTCGTCGTGAATATTCCCATGTTTTTTCTTGAACGTGTCGTACAATTCGTTGAGTTGGTGACGAATCGCTTCAACCTCATGTTTCGATACATGAGGGTCTATCTGGGCTTTGAGGATCGCGTTAAACGTCTCCTTGATCTTCGTCATGCCGACGGCGCGATCATGCTGCACGCCCTGTATGTCAGCCGGATAGCCCTGGTTGGCGATACGCTGCATGACGCGGCCGTTCTCGTCGAGATAGAAGCCACCGTCTTTTGCGATGATTTCCTGCTCATGAGTCAAGAGTGTGCCGTTTTCAGGCTGGAAAAGATTCTTTGACGACAGTTGCTGAGCAGGAGCACTCCCCTTGCGTTCCGGGAACGTCGCAATCGCGTCGTCTATGGCCTCTTGGATGTTTCGTCCGTCAGAAACAAGAGCCGCACGACCGGGAAACAGTTTATCGTCCTGCAACGTGCCAAGCATCATTTCGGGATGCCGAGCGTAGTATTCATTGATTTTCAGCGGATGACCGTTCTTTCCCGCAACATCTGATTCGACCGTGTTAAGCCATGTCTCGCCAGACGGGCTTTCCCCTTCTTGTAAACGGCGTAGAACAATGATGTCCGTTGTCACTTCGGTTCCGGCGTTTTCTTTGAAGGCGTTGCCAGGAAGACGCATCGCCCCAAGAAACTCCGTTCGACTGGCAAGATAATTTCTCGTTCTTCGGGATTTGCCGGACTGCATCGTCCCGGTGGAGGTGATAAACATGATCAACCCGCCGGGCCGAACCTTCTTCAACGCTTTTGCAAAGAAGTAGTCATGGATGTTCGCTTTGAGCTTGTTTAACGATTTGTCGTTGTTGTCGAACAGCTTGTAGTCACCAAAGGGGACGTTCGATATCGCGAGGTCAAAATAGCCGTCAGGGACGTTGCTTTCCTCAAATCCTTGATGGAATATTTTCGCTTGGGGGTAGAGACGTTTCGCAATCTCGGCTGTCATCGCATCGAATTCGATGCCGGTGAGTGATGCCTTTTTGAAACGCGAAGGAATGCGGCCAAAGAAATTGCCGATTCCCATGGATGGTTCAAGGACTTTCCCACCTGTGAACCCAAGGCGTTCGGCCAATTGCCACATTTTGTCGATAACAGGGATGGCCGTGTAGTGCGCGTTGAGAATCGATGCGCTAACCTGTTCATATTCTTCAGGCGAAACGAGGTCGAGCAATTCCTTTTTTCGAGCTTCAACTTTTGGATCACGAACGCGGTGGTCAAAAAGTTCTTTCAGTCCGCCCCATCCGACGTATCGTGCGAGGACTCTTTGCTCTTCGGACGTGGCGGGTCTGCCGTGCTCAATAAGCTGCTTACTGAGTTTTATCGCGGCAATGTTATCCTTGAACTTTGACCATTTCCCGCCTTTCCCTATCTCTTGGTCGTCGGTGATGGTGAAGTTCTTGACGGCTGTTTTTTCTTTCTTGGTTTTCCCATCAGCCGATTCGACATCTGATTCAGAGTGTTCTTCTTTGGAGACAACCTGCTTCGGTTTTACGCCTCCCCGTTTCGCATCTTCCGAATCAGTGCTTGCGCGTGTTGATACTCTTTCAGGGCTTCGTGCATGTTCCGTTCCCTGTCGTCCATCTCGTTCTCTTCCTGACTCCAGAGTTCGTCCTCGTCCTCCTGATTCGGGGCTGGAGACAGCATCTCCCGATTGATCTCCTGTGCGGCGCGTTCCAGGGCGAATTCCTCGTTCGTCTCTGAGCCGCTTTGAAGATACCATTTCGCCCGATGCCGCATCGTGCGGTCTGCCTGGAGCCACAGGTCCTGGAACACCTCCGCTCCGTCCGTCTCCATGATCTCGCGGTACGTTGCGGGAAGGTGGGTTTTGTAATGTTCTTCGATCATTTCCGGGGTCATCAGGCAAGCCATTATGCGCCTCCTCCTGTGTTTCCACATTGTTTCCCGCGATGATATCAGGCACTTGCTCGGGAGTCACATTGTTTGCGTGACCGTCGTAATAATCGAGTTCTTGCGTGGTAAGAAAGTCCCGCCCTCCGGGATATGCAGAGAGTTCTTGAGGAGACTTGAATTGCAGCTTGCCGCCTTCACGTGTCGGCACGGTTTGCACGTTTTGAGAAACGGCAATCCCATTGCTGTAGACTTCGTGCCGAACGCCCTTATTATCTCGGACGATCTTGTTTCCCGCTTTGTTGTACCCAAGAAGCATCTCTTCCTTGCCGTCAAGCTTGAAGACAATGTTGTCCATCTCGGATTCGTTTTCGACAAAGTGCTTGTAGACATCGAGAGGAATGGGTTGGTTCTCGTCTCGAGCCATGCGTGCAAGCTGTTTTTTGACATGCTGCCGGATAAGATCGCGTCGAATGGTGGGATCAAGCCCCGGAGTGTTCCAGATGTTCTGCATCTCTTGAGTCGCATGCATCTCACGCATAACGGCTTCTGAGACGTGTTGAGCCTGTTTGGAAGGAAATGGTTCACTGGATGGTTCAGATTCGGAAACGGCTGCGTTTTGAGACGGATTTGCCTGTGTTTCCTGAAAAGACAATTCCATAATGGATTCGATCAGAGCCGGCTTTTTCAGCCCTTTCCCTTCGCCACCAAGGGACTTCAATTTTTTGCGTAAAGCGTGGATCCCTTCGTCTTGAAGTTCGGCCTGAAGCTCTGTTTTGGGATCGTTGACAGGAAGTGCTGACGCTTGCTCGTCGATGTCGTTTTTCCATTGCGGGAAACGTTCACCGAGTTTTTGTATATCGTGAACAGTTCCCCTGTTGATGGTAAGTGTACCGTGAGGAGAAACGAATGAATATATGCCATTCTGATGTGTGATGGATGGACGTGCGCGGCTT
>NZ_AUBP01000042.1 GCF_000429305.1 Desulfovibrio inopinatus DSM 10711 | reverse complement strand
CCGTTTCGTTGTGACTTGTTGACATCCTCAAACGACATCGCGGTGTTGAGTGGACGAGCCATCAACACATGACACGATTCATCGTAAATATGGTCTTCAGCGCCTTTTTCGTCGATGTCTTCGGGGTTGGATGGATCGATGACGAGCGTGGGAATCGTACGAACAAACTGCTCACATGTTGAGTAGATGACGAGCATCGGCATGGTGTCGTCGTCAGGGATGCTCAAGCGCTCGTGAAATTGCCTGATTTTGAGATGTCTGGAGGGATCGCCGGGACGAAGATGCAAATCATGCTGTGCGAAGACATCGGCTGTACTCGGACCTTGTCCGCCTCCCATGTAATTGGGCTTGCGATTAAAGCAATCCGGCCCGGCAAGGCGAACAATCGGACGGTCAGTGATACCGAGTTTGCGCTCTCTGTACTTAATCCCGTCAGCAAGTTGTGCATCCGTGAGCCGTAGCCCCTGGTTTGCCGTGCCGGTCCAGCCGTACCACTCTCCGAATCGGTACACCCGGCCATCATTATCCACCCACCACCAACCAACGCTGAACGGCGCACCGTAGCCCCAATCCATGGTCATGTAGATCGGCGCACCATCCGGCACAGGAATCGGGTCGATGACATGACGCTGTTTCGAAAAATGGAAGGCCTGGCCCTGGAAGACATCCCAATCCCCATCACGAAAGGCTTTCCGCAAAGCAGGCGGAAGAGTCTGTAACAAGCCGTAATAGGCCTCATCAAGATGCGGGTTATCATCAGCTTTTGCAGGGATATAGCAAAATGATTGGGTGTAATCGACAGGCGCTTTCCATTCGTCGGGAAAATCGGAATCAATCCATAATTGCTTGCACCACGAGTGGCCGATCGAACCGGGGTTTGTCCCGGCTGCGAACTTACACTCGTGATCCGGAATGCCCGCCCAACGCAAGCGGGAACGAAGATGGGTAAAGGTGTCGTAGGTATTTTTGGTGAGTTCATCCACGCAAATCAGGACGAATTCGGCCGATGCGTACTTTGCCGGGTTATCGAGATTGCGGAAAACAATCACACCTCCTCCCCACTTGGGTTTGAGCAGGAAGGCATGGCCGTATGTTTTATGATTGGAATAGTATTTTCCCAACCAGGGTGGAAACTCCGTGGCAATCTTGGAAAGCTGGCGATCCTTGAGGGTAGGATAATCCTCGCAGGCGATCATAGCCTGCATACCCGCGGCGTTATAGCGCTTGTATATCGCCATGAGCCGCCGCACGGTCACCCAGCGGAGAAAATACGATTTCCCTCCACCGAGCGCTCCGCCATATAAGAGATACTTGACATTCGACCTATCAAGCGCCTGCACTGCATCAAGCTGTCGAGGATGGAATTTGGCGATTTCTTCGTCGAAATACATATATTAAGAAGTTATGGCAATTTTTTTGAAATAATCTTTAATAGACTCATTTGGAATAACCACATCACGTTGGGTGGAACTCTCTGAGTTGTTCCCTCTCGCATTAGACCATGGGGTCCCCTCCATATGAGTCATTTTGGAAAGTTCAAGGCCACTATAGCTTCCAAAAGCATCCCAAATTTTTCTCAAAAAAGACTGTGTATACCCCGTAGGATCATTTACTCTGGGAGGTTCAAGAGTCAATCCTGATTGATTCTGAACAACTTCCGTCGCCAACGATGTAATTGTATTTCGTCCATAGATCTTGAGTTCATGATAAACAGATGGAATGACAGGCCCATATGGCCAAGCCTGTATATCCTCAGACAACAGAGGCTCATCTTTGAGAGCCAAGTACCAGCCATGAGCAAAGAAAAGAAGTTTTTGAAGCTTCATTTGAGTTGGCGAATTTCCTTCCGCCTTTGCAATACTGATAAGCTCGTTGGCAACAGCTAATGGCTTTTGCATTTTCACTAGCGGTGAAGATCAAAGTGTTCAATGTCTGTTTGGTTAAAATCAATATTGTAATCCACTATGAGAGTAGGGAGGTGAAGTGTTTTTATCTTCATGATGCCATTTTCATCCTCGTTGTATTCAATATTGAGTTTGCAACCATTTCTACTACAGTCAATGTTTCTATTTTTTATCATAACTGTACGAGGATAGTCACATATAAAATCTCCACCTCGCATTGTATTGTAGCTACAATCTGAAATATATAAAACAGGAATTAGTATAACTAAAACTAAAACCAAACGTAAAAGAAAGATAATGCCATCTCCCATCATGAATTGATCACTCCCTGCCCACATGAATCTGAATACAATCCGGCGACCCATCATCATCGTCGTTACGCTCATCAAGCGCATGAGCCTGCCGTTCCAACGGTATTGCCTGAGCAAAAGCACGAGCCGCATCGGCATACGACTTCGCTGCCGCCTTGAGATCATTCGGCGTGCAAGCCCCTGGTTCAGCCTCCAGAACGGCATCAACATGATCTAGCAGCCGATTCCCGGTATTGAGCAGTCGCGAAAGGTGCTGCCGATGCTGCCGCACCACCTCGACCCCGGACGCTGCCGCCTCGCGCACGATCTCCGCATCAGATCGCGCCGTATCACGCGCAGGTGCGACTCGTCCCTGCTCTCGCACCAACTGTGCTCGCACCTCGCGACGATACTTGTCGGAGAGGTCTTTTACCCATTCATCTCGTTTCGCGCGTTTGCGTATGGCCGATTCACTGCAGCCATATTTTTTCGCAATCGCGCAATTACTCAGCACACCCGCTCGATAATCAGCTTCGATCGCATCCCAATTGAGCGCCATGGGTTTTCCTTGTTTTTTTGTGTGGATCAATTTGTTGCACTTACAACTACTTTGTCAAATGAAATGAACAAGATGTTTATAAAAATAAATGAATAAGCCGCCTTCTCTGCTACAGCCTGGGTATGAGCATACTTCTACTTTTTCGCCTCCACACATTTAGCCGGTGCCATTCCGTTTTGTCGACTTTGTTGCCGTTGTTGTCTTTGTACGATTCATCTGTAGCGAGCGAGGCTGTTGCCACTGCACTGCCAGACTGTGTGTACCGAAGTTCCGGATCTTTCCCGAGACGACCAATCAACATGACTTTATTCAGGCTTCCGGCCACAGCGTACCCTTTTGTTTGATAAAATACGTTTCATTGCTTCTCGTCTGCGTTGGAACTTCCAGAAGAAAGACTTTTTATTCAAGATTCCGTAGCTATCCCCCAGTATTGGTCTCCAAAAACGCCAACATTTCATTTGATACCCAAGGTAAAGACGCTCATCCACAACCATCTCTTCTGTTATCAAATGCAACACCGA
Source organism: Desulfovibrio inopinatus DSM 10711 (assembly GCF_000429305.1). NCBI lineage: Bacteria > Pseudomonadati > Thermodesulfobacteriota > Desulfovibrionia > Desulfovibrionales > Desulfovibrionaceae > Desulfovibrio > Desulfovibrio inopinatus. The sequence goes on along the minus strand of NZ_AUBP01000042.1, from coordinate 15,784 downwards.
TTCATGAGGCAATGCCATCCTCCCCCTCCTACAACTCCGTATACGTCCACGTTTTCCCTTTCAATTGCGCGAACAAAAAACGCATTCCCATCTCGCGCACCATGCGAGCCGCAACCAACCGCTTTACCCTGGCGTCCTCTTGTTCGAACCCGCCCTTCACTTCAATCATCCAAATTTTTCCCTCACTATCGACAGCCATGAAATCCGGCGTGTACCAGCATTGGTGTTCTGCCAGACGGATTTTAAACGCCTCGTACTCCCAATGCTTCAGCACCCCGTCTTGTTTATGCGGCTCCAAATATTCACACACAAAACGGGATTCGGTTTTGTTCATACCGGCGCTACGTGGCCTTTTGGTTTTGTGGATGAGCAACGCAGCATTGCCTGGAGATGCTTCTGCCGTCGTGTTCTCTTGAGGGGCGCGATACGGTCGCTTGCCGCTCTTGAAAAACTGAGCGGCTTCGGCTGCACTCCAGTGTTCTTGTTTCACGTTCTGTCCTTCTTGATCGTCTCCACCACCTCAGATAATCCATCTGCATTGAGGCTGTCCCAGAGCTTCCCCATTACATACTGTGGAAGCTCTGCATCTTTTTTGAGTTGTTCCTTTTCTGCTTGGAGTCGCCGGTTTTCTTTGAGCAGATGTCGGATAACAACTTCATATCCTTGCCCGTCAAACCACTTTTCTTCTCCTCCGAAGTCAAACAGCCCAACACATTCTAATTGGTCAGGTGATCCAAATTGAAGAACTTCTACATATCGAGGTTCTTGCAGAAGATCTCGAATGACTTCTTCTCTTGGGTTTTCAACAGCAAAAATTGCATTCTTATGTACAAATTTTTTCATATCAACGCCCTCTTCCCTCTGTTCGTCCGTTTCAACCACACTTGCACACTCCCAATCCATGGGCAGTGTTCATATTCACTCCGCAACGGAGGCGGATCACACCCTACAGACTTCCCCCAATCCCATCGTCCTAAACACCAGCCCCAACGTCCGATACAGGGCAATGTGGGGTTCGTGTCACAGGGTTTCACTGGACCCGTCCGCGTTGCCGATCCAGTGCGCCAATCCAATCCGGTCGTTCACCGGTTTTGAGTGCACGAAGAATATCTCGCGCACGACCTGCGTTGCGTTGCGCCATGACTTCGACATCTTTCGGCGATTCGGGAAGCGGGATAAAAGTGATGTTATACGTCGGCGTTGCCTGTTCATGAAATTCCAAGAGTTCCGCCGGAGTCGGCCAGAACTTGCACTTCTTTCTGGCCAGAGCGCAGGCTTGTATCAAAGCCTCGTCGTTGAGTTCAGCCAGATCTTCAGACCAAATTTCAACCAAGGCTTGAAGAGCTGCACTGCTACGACGTTGGTAAACCAAGGAGAATTTCGCCAGTTCTCCCACTATTGCACTTTTGCTTGGCATCGTTTTGACCTCGCATATATTCCAGCGCGATGAGCGCTTGATCTTCTTGTTCTGCGGCTTGGTGTTGGGCAAACGTTTTGGGCACAAGACCGTCACGCGATTGTCCGCGTGACATCGCCGTGACATCGTGCGTGACACAGGCTTCTGGAAGCTTGTCTTTCCAACGCCGTTTTTTGAGCCAGTTTGCCGGATCGGGGATGTATTGCCCGCCGTTTTGCTGCCAACGAGCTGACTTGCCTTGCGCTAAAAGGGCGGTATGGAAGGTGCCGATCCCCGGATGCTGGCGCTTTTTCTTGAGTTCTTTCCAGGCGATCCAGGCGTCATCCTGGCCGACCTTGTTCGGGTAAGCCTCCCAAAATTCAAGGAATTCCAGGCTGTACGGCTCAATACCAGCTTGCTCGAGTTCGAGTTCGGCAGATTGCGCCGGGTTCGGTGGTTCGCTTTGGGAATCTGGCGGGGCAGGCTCGCGCGCGCACGCGCTATGTTTATTTCTCTCTTTTTTTGCAGTTGAAGATGAAGAAGAAGAAGGGGGCGTGACTTCAGCGTGACATGTCGCGTGACCGGCCTGTGACTTTTCGCGTTCACGCTGGTTTTTCTTCCGTATCCTGGCGCTATCTTTGACTTTTTGCTCTCGTGACATCCGGCGATTGATGATCGTGACCACGGCGTGACATTGATGTGACGCACCGTGACATGCTGTGACATCGTTTTCGATAACAATGTCAGCCAAGTTCGTTTCTTTCGCCTCATCAAGGAAGTTCTGAAACTCCTCACGAGACAATCCCAAGGAACGAGCAAGACGTTCAGGAGTCCCGGAGAGGATTCCTTTTTCCGGTGCATCCCACATGAGGCATAAGCAATCGATCCAAATGCCACGCGTTGCCGGTGAACACATGCGTACGCTTGCGTCGGACAGCCAGTCCTTCGGATAGAATTGAAACGCTGGAGCTTTGCCCATAACAATCCCCTACGTGTTGCCCTGTGGCGAACTCTCCAACACATTCAACGCACGCAATACAACGGCCCCGACATGGGTCAATTCTTTCCACACATCCTCTGCAGGAGCCCCGTCTTCACAGTGGTCATTCACCGCCTGGAAGAACTCCATAACCTCCTCACCGAGCCGCGAAGCAATGCCTTCATGATGTTTGGGAAACGTCGGGTGTTTTGCGACGGCTTCCCCCGTGGCCTGAATGAGAACGGCAACGGATGTGCCGTATCGTTCAATGACGGCGCGTAACAGTTGGTTTTCTTCGACAAGTTCGGAGTTGCGACGTTGCAAGTCGGTAAGAAGAGGATCTGGAGTGAGAGGGGATTCATGAGAGGAGAAAGGGAGAAAGGAATAGATGATGGTATCGCTCATGCCTCGTCTCCTCGTTGCGCCAGAATCTCACGGTCCTGCGACTGGAAATGTGGACGAAGCCCGGCCATGACAGCCGTGATTCGCCGATACAACGCAAAGGCGTCCTCGTAGAGATGTTGCGCATTCAGGGCGTCGATGCCTTTGCCGTCTTGGTCGAGGGCCGACACCTCGGCCGAAAAATGAGCCAGAAATTGCAGCAACGCGTTGATATGGCTGCGCATCTCGGGAAGCCCTTGAGGTGTCAGAAATTCGTTGGGATCGGGGAGTTGAGAAACCAGGTAGTCAATGTACGTCGGGTTGCCGGCACGAACGATAGCCACAACATCGTCAAAATGAAGACGAGCCGTTTTCTTGTTCCGGTCAAGCTTATGCGATAATTGAGACCACGAAAGATCATGGTCGTTGCAGAAACCCGTCAGCCCACCGGTATCTTTCAGTGTTCGTTTAAATTCTTCGTTGGCATCCTGCGGATTCATCAACGCGAGCTGGTTCAATCTGTCGTCATCGATTTCGAATATCACCAAAGAACTCCCTATGATTTTGTATTGATACAGTTATTGAGAACACGCATAGTCGTCGCATGGACGTGCGTGCCTATCTCAAACACGGCCAAAACGGCCCCTACCTGCGTATTCGGCTTCTCACCGAAACAGCTGTTATATTCCGAAATATTCCCCTCCCCTCACCGCTTGAAGTGCCTCACGCCCATAATACGGCCTTATCCTATGTGTTGAACCGTTACCCCAAGGAGCGTGTCACGATACAACTACCACTGCCTGTGTAACGATCAAGATGCCGACCCTTTAAGAAAGGCCCGACTCCCCCGGAGGACGTAAGGGAGACGGGCGTAGAGGGTGGAGGGCAAATTAGGTCTCGTGGTTAAAAAGTTCAGGATTATCTGCCGCAATTTCTGCAAGTTTCACCAGAGATGCCTCTGCCTTTCCATTCCTTAAAATTCGGCTATAACTTTTAGGATGAATAGCAAGCACCTTGGCAACGGAATCAGGATGACCAAACGCGGCCAGAAGTTTTTTCGCGAGATCTTTGCTGAATGTTGAACTTCTCATGAAGAGATTATGGAACACTATGCTCCTTTGGGTCAAGAACAATTTGCTCCATGACAACAACGCGAAAAGCCGCCATGGAATCGACATGGACGGTTTTGTGTTTGAACGTGCTGTGGTTGAAGAGCTTGTTCGCATAATGGATGCCAACAGAATCCCGCATTCTGAGGTGGCCAAGAAGGCTTTTGGAGATTCAGAAAGTTCTGTAAAAAAATGGTATTACATTCACAAAGGGAGAAGAGGTGGCAAGGTTCAATCCCTAACAATGGCAGATCTCGTTGATCTTTGTAACGCTCTTGGAGAAAGATTGGAGACAATTATTTTTCGAGCTACGGAACGAGCAGCTGAACGAGAAAAACAGCAAGAGGATATAATCAATAGGCGCTCCGCCTAAGGGTGGTAGAGGGAAGTGGGGCCTCTCAACCGAAGCCACGGTACCACCCGGAAATTCATGGCTATCTGCAACTTGTATATTAGTACGGCGTACGCCTCTCAGCGCCAAAGAATCATTTCTTACCCCCTTTCAAGTCAATTAATTAACTAACTAACAAATGTCATTTCTTTCCCCTTAAAAAAGCAAAAGAGGAAGTCCATGGATCACAACGACCATGACACAACAATAAACAAAGAAGAGTATTGGTTTTATCACTTTGTATATCACAATATGGCATCATTATTATCTGAACTAGATTTAGCTGAAGAAGAGGAAACGATAGATATCACGCCTTTCAACCTTCAAATTGAAGCTAAACGTTTCAAAAAAATGGCACAAAAAATACGAAAGTTGCAAGAAGAAAGCACGCAACTGAAAGCAATGATTGCAAACCAAAAAGAAAGCGATGCCTTATCTATGATATCAATAATAGTTATTGGAATCATCATATGTATCATTATATACAATAAATAATTTTTTTTTGCCTCATATCAAAACGCCGCCTAGCCCCGCTTTGCGGTTTTTTTTTGTTTATTCGCCTTCCCCCAAATGGTCCTCCACATTTACCTAGATAGTTCTTATCATCTTACTCTCACACCAAGTAACCAATGGTTCTTTTTATCGTTGACAAAAAGAACCATTGGTTACATCATTTTTCAACACGACAACGAAACCACACCAACCGAACCGCCCGGTAAGCCCACGGGACGAACAGCGGATTGCGGTTGGTGATGGGCCTGACACCCCGCGAAGCGCCCTGGATGCGACGCCGGTACGGGCCGAACCCAAGACCTCCAAGAGGAGGTACGGCAGTAGGCAACCTTGGCCGGATAAGCGCCGGAAAGTGACGCGAGATGGAGGGGGAAGGCGTGTGGATCATGAAGACAATCAAAGGGAGGACAACGGAAATATGAGTAGTTCAAGCAGTGGTAACGTCGGGTTCTTTGGGGTGTTGGGCGCAGTGTTCATTGGCCTCAAATTGGGTGGCGTCATCAATTGGTCATGGTGGTGGGTTTTGTCTCCATTGTTGGGGTCGTTTCTCCTGTTATTACAGATCGATAGGAGAGATTCATGAACGCCAAAACAGAAGAACGAGTGTCCACGATTGGTTGGTGGGTGTGCGTCATACTGTTTTCCTTCGTCTCCACCTGGGTGGTGACGGGATGACCAATGAAGAAGCCGCACGGGAAGCCTATGAAGCGTGGGCCGCAGAACAAGAAGAAGCCAAACAAGAAACTATGGAAATGATGAATGGCGTCCAGACTGGAGTGGATTTCCCCGCAACCATGACGAGGAAAACAAGATGAAAATCACCGGGTTGATTGACCGGCGACGCGTACACGAGTCGCAAAAAAGGCAAGCCGCTTCATGGCAGGACGCGGCTTGCCGCTGGCAAAAAACGCAGGATCAAACTGCCTCCAAACACTACCAATCCAAGAACAAAAGTCAACGAGGAGCGCAATCATGGACGTAACACAAGCCTTTGAACGTCTGAAATCACTGGATTCTCAGGCCGCAGCGATTGTGCAGGATTATGTCCATGGTGTGTTGAAAAAGAACGTGCTCGTCTTAGCTGAAGACGAAGCCTTCGCACTCCAAAATGAACACGGCCAAATTCGCGCCACAAAAGGACGGTTGAGGTTGAGCAGCGAAAATGGTGGCCTCGTTCAGCCTGTCTATAACGGCCCCTGGGTCGTGTCGGCTCAAGGCTACGAGATGTTGGCCGAAGCCACCGGAACATGCGTCATCTTCCCGAAAACCGTCATCGTGGACGGCATCGAACAAGCCAATCCGCATGTCATTCGCGATCCGAATAATAATCGCATCCTCAACATTTACGCCCGAGCAGTCGCATTCCGATTTTCTCGTGCCGGGCTGCCTCAGGTCGCAGACTGGACAACAACCTACGATGTCCCGGCCTATCGTATGATTGATCTCATCGCCAAAGCGAAGAAATTTCCACAAGCATTTCGGTTGTTGCCCAATGATATGGCACCGCCGGAAGACGGGACATGGGCTCGATACCATTTTGACGAAGCCGTTGTCCTGTATGTCAACACGACGCACGACGAGGCCATGAAATGGTACGGCGAAATCCTCAATCGCGAAAAAAAAGCCATTGATTTTGCCCAAACATTTGCCCGACGCAATGCCACGAAACACTTGCTTGGTCTGCAAAAAGCACCCGCCCCGGTATGGGATGTCACAATACATTGTTGGAGACCGGACAACGGCAGTCTCCTGAAATGGGACACGACCCAATATGCCGACATCCAGCGCCGTGTCGAAGCGCTCACCGAAAGTCAGGACTTTGCGCTTCCTGAAGGCCAAAACGGGAAACAAACCATCGAATTAAAGCGCGGCACGGAGCGCATTGAAGACGAAGCCGAACTTCTTGGCTCCGAAGACGACCAGGACGAGGGGAAGCCCATGGGAATGGCGGTCGAACCGGAATCGGATCAGACCTACGACATGGGAACCACTAACGGGAAGACGTTCTCCTCCACTCCACCCAAAGATGTGGAGCCGGAATCGTCGCCTGTCGCTGACGACGATCCCGAGACAGCCAAGATGCGTGCAAATCTCGCCGTAGCCGCCGAGGCGTTCAAAGATATCTTTCTGCGGGCCTGCCACGCCCTGGCCGTTTCGCCTGATCACACGACAATGACAGCTGAAAACATGCGTGCCGTCAGCGACGCGATGAACCGCCAGATGGACGCGATGGAGGAAGACCAATGATAGCCCGTATCGCTGCAAAATCGTTCAAGGGCTTGGATATGGACCAAGCCCTGACCCAAAGGAATCTTGTCATCGGTCCCAATGGCTCCGGCAAATCAAGCATCAGTCAAGCGTTGCAACTCGCAGTCATGGGATACATTCCCGGTACAGCCGGGAAAAAGATCGGCGATATCATCGACGCCTTTTCCGACCCATCGCAGGGAGCAAAAAGAGACGTGCGTGTCGTGGCTGAAATGCAGAATGGCACGTTAATCGAACGACGCCTTCGGCGATTCGACGACAAGAATACACAAAGTCTTCGCATTAATGAACGCAAAGCCAGCGCGGCCGAAGTTGGCGACGCCGTACGCGACGAACATGTTGTCGACGTCTCGGCCTTTATGAGCTTGTCCGGTCCGAAACAAATTGAGACGCTTTTTTCCCTGTATCCACCACAGGGCGATGTCATCAGCATTGAAAAAGACATTGCCCGAGCCGAAAACACCCTCAAGAGCCTCCAACAGCAACGCGACAACACCAAGCGGGACGCGGCCAGATTTGCCAAATCACGAGCGGACATGGACTTGCCCGCGGGAACGTTGCCGGAAATAGACGCCAAAATAGCTGAACTCAGTGAACAACTCGACAACGCCAAGCAGGAGCATGCACACGCTCGTGCAGCCATGCAAATCCAACAAGAACAGGAACCATCTCGCGCCACAATCCAATCCAAGGCAACGACCACATCCCATCATGAACAACCGTTTCAGTCCCCTGCGCAGGAGGCCACGGCACAAAATGATGTGGTCACGGCATTGGAAAACATCAAAGCGGCGATGGATGCAGCCGGATGCGATGTTTGTGCCGCCAAGATGGTTGTGCGGCAAGCCCTGATGCAAGCCAAAAAAGCCATAAGGGAGGCCGCATGAATACCGACATGGAAATGCTCGACGACATGATTGGCGGCATTGCGCAAAAGCTCCTGGAGTGCAGAGAGCAACGCGACACGCTCATACGGGCTTCGACCATGGAAGAGCAAGCGGCCAAGGCCAGAGCCGAAGCGGAAGGACTCGTTGAGCAGATTAAAAACGCCAAAGCCGAATTGAAACGGCAGAAAGCACGGAAGGAAGACGCGCTTGCCGGAACACTCTCCAGCCTGACGGCAACCATGTCGGCCTATCTCCCCCACGGTGCAGCCGTCATCGAAATCGAATCCGGAACCGTTGCTTTTGGTTGGTCCATGGATGGACGCACCGTTCCCTATGCCGGTTTATCGGGTGGGCAAAAGGCCATCTTTGATGCCGCTTTAGCGGCCGCGCTCAAAGCAACAACCATCATTGTCGAAGCGGCTGAGGTCGATAGCACGAATCTGTCCGCATTCCTTAATACCGTTGAAGCGGCCAACCCGGAAACACAAATCATCATCAATACCTGCCACGCACCGGAAAGACTACCGGACGGCTGGGAAATTGTAATGATCAACGACAAACCTCACCGCATCCGAGAAGAGCAAGGGCGTTGCTGTCTGGACGGAGACTTTTTGCCTCTATGATGCACAGGATGATTCTTTCTCCAGACGATTATAACTTGGCGTTCATGGAAGGTGTTCTGATTATTAAAGAGACATACGGCATCAAATATATGGACGCTCTGCAGGTAACTCACGGTTCGTTCGAACGCATGTTTTTTGCCTATGCATCAAGAATAATCACGGACGGGTGCGTAAAGGATGGATGCGCCATCATCATTCTTTCCAGGATTTCTCCCCATGAACCAGCCCCCTGGTATTAAGCGAGGAAACAGCATGAACACCATTGCCACAACCGAAACCATACAGACTCAACAGAGTATGCCTCCCCAAGTCGTTACACTCAACGCCCAACAACGCGAGGCCGTCACCGTCGATCAGGACAAACACCGTCAGGTCCTCGTTCTGGCCGGTGCCGGCTCCGGCAAGACACGAGTTCTGACCGAGCGTATCGCGCATCTTATTGAGGACTGCAAAGTTCATCCTTCTGAAATTGTCGCCATTACGTTCACGCGATTGGCGGCAAAAGAGATGAAGGAACGACTTGAAGCACGGCTTGGCAAGAACGCCTATGGCTTGAGCGTTTCCACTATGCACGGTCTGGCCTTTCGACTCTTGCGCCAATTCGGCGATCTGTTGGGCCTGCGGACGGACCGTTTCACGGTCTATTCTTCTCTCGAAGAAGACATGCTCCTGAAAGACGTGGCCGAAGAAATGGGTGGATATGACAGCGCATCAAAGCGCTGGAAAGTCAAACGCAAAGATATAGCGGAAGCATTCGCCCATTATCGAGAGCATTTTCAAGAACCGCCAGCCGACGAACCCGCCGCCAATATCGTACGCGGATTTTACCAACGCTGCAGGGAAAACAACGCCGTTACCCACGACGGCTTGATGATCGGCTTGCGCCAACTCATGCCGCGCATCGCGCAATATCTGCACTGGCGCTACCTCTTGGTCGACGAGTGCCAGGACCTCGACGGCCAACAATGGATGATCGTCAACGATGTTATGGAACACTGCGGTTCAGCCCTTTTCGCTGTCGGTGACATTGATCAAAGCATCTACGAATGGCGCGGAGCCATCCCCGGCTATCTCGTTAGCCAGGCCGAAAAGTTTCATATCCTCCGGCTTGAACAGAATTACCGAAATGGAAGAACAATCGTCGATGCGGCGAACAATCTTATTGACCACAACGCCAATCGATTACCCAAAACGATGGTACCGGCACGACAAGAAGAAGGTGAGATTGGCCTTGCTGAAAAGACACAAGGCCAGGGAGCATTGTTTGAAAACGTTCTTCACATAAATCTTGAAGCCTGCATTGTTTCCCAGGCAAGAGATGTCAAAAGCGGTTCTTTGGCTGTATTATGCAGAACACACGATCTTCTTGAAGGCACCTCGAATGAGCTTGATACATTTGGGATAAAAAATATTCACGTCGGCTCTGCCAGCAAACTCCAGAATAGTCCCGAGTTCATGCGAATCCACGCTGTACTCAAGCTGATGATCAATCCATTCGATAACTTCTCGTTCATGGTGATTCGGGAATATTGCGACGTCTCCCGTGAAACGTATGCACAAATACGAATCAATGCTGCAAAACTCGGCCTTTCTCATTTTCAAGTATGGAAACAGTCTGTAGGTTTCTCTCCCTTCGCAGGATTGGAATTAGTTGATGACGCATTGAATGTCGCTCAAGACTGGTTTCTCCCTTCCTCACCGGTAGAGATGAATTTTCTGGAAAGCATCGTTGAGCAACACGACATCACAACAGTGTCAGGCTTGTTGGAATACCTCGCCTTTCAGGACGCGCAAGACGATCTCTCCATAGACGATGAGACCGTACCGCTCATGACTGTCCACGCCGCCAAGGGACTGGAATGGGACAACGTTGTTCTCATAGGCTTTGACGATGGAGTCTTTCCCTCGAAGCGAAATGCCAACATAGAGGAAGAACGCCGCCTCGCCTACGTCGCGCTCACCAGAGCAGCCAACTCCATCACCATCGTTCACGATCAACAAAAACCATCTCGGTTTATCGCGGAAATGGGAGCCTAGCCATGACCACAACCCAACCCCCACTCCCCGGCGTCCTGCCTCACGTCGAGCGCGGTACGAGAATTTCAGCTCGATTCAAAGAGGGATGGACCCGCACGTTTGCCCTGAGCGACTGGCGAGAGCAAGGCGGCAAATACGGCTTGGACGTCTGCGGAAAAGGCTGGACCGAAATCGAAAATATTAGGGTGATCTGATGGCAGATAACACAAAAATAAATTGGGCAGACGCGACCTGGAACCCAATCATCGGGTGTTCCAAAATCTCCCCCGCGTGTGACAACTGTTATGCTGAACGAACCGCATGTAGACTCGCGCAGAACCCCAAGACGGCAGATACGTATAGCCAAGTAGTAGGCTGTACATCCAAAGCCTGGAACGGGAAAACGGCGTTTGTTGAGTCTGCGCTTGAAATACCACTACATTGGAAGAGGCCACGACGCATTTTTGTGGGGAGCATGACAGATATTTTCCATCCTACCGTGCAAGATGAGTGGCTCGACCATGTGTTTGCAGTAATGGCCCTTTGTCCGCAGCATACGTTTATGGTGCTCACGAAACGGCCGGAGGGGATGCGGGAATATGTAGAGCAAGGAGAGAAGAGAAATTGGGCCGAACATCTTTCTGATGTGGCGATGGATATAACTCACAACGAAGAGGCCGAGTGCCAAGTCTATAATAGTATTAACGGCAACCTTGTTGGTAAAATGAACGTAGGCTGGCCGATGCGTAACGTCTGGCTAGGCGTAACAGTCGAAAACCAACAAATGGCCGACTACCGCATACCAATCTTGCTCAATACTCCGGCGGCGGTCCGGTTTGTGTCGTGTGAGCCGCTATTGGGGAAGGTGAACTTGCACCGGTACATGATGCTCACCGAAGATAACCAGGACATTGAGCATTTTGATAGGCATGGGTGGGCCTATGATTCTTGGTCTGGAGGTTTTTGGGGAACACATGATTCAACGTATTCCCCGGAACCTGGGCTACACTGGGCCATCTGTGGCGGTGAATCAGGACCCAACGCCAGACCGATGCATCCTGATTGGGTGCGCTCTCTGCGCGATCAGTGTGGCGCGGCAAATGTCCCATTCTGGTTCAAGCAGTGGGGGGAATGGACTTGTACCTATGACCGTGACGATGATCCTGATTGGCGCAACTTGCCCAAGGATAAAAGCAAAAAACAGCGGTTTATGAACCTCGCAGGAGGACATGGCTTTCATGGTGAGCGTGTTGTGTTCATGGAACGCGTAGGGAGCAAGAAATCTGGCCGGCTCCTCGACGGCGCAGAACACAACGGGTTGCCGGGATAAAACAATATCCGGCGCAGCTTGACGCGGATGTTGGGCTGTGCCGGGGACGAGGTATATAAAACATGAACGTGAACGTTGTTTCCATTTCGGGCGGCGTAGACAGCACGGCTACTGCCCTCCTTGCCATAGAACGAATGACACCCAATTTGCGTTTTGTGTTTGCCGACACAGGGAATGAACACCCCTTGACTCTTGAATACATTGGCTATCTTGAGAATGTATTCAAAGCGCCGATCATGAAAGTGAAGGCTGATTTTTCAGCAAAGATCGAGACGCGAAGGAGAAAGCTAGTTTCGAGGATCAAAGACCGAAAAAAGACGGGATGGACGAATAAACGCCTTCGGCAAGCGCTCTGGACGCTCACGCCTACGGGGAACCCATTTCTTGATATGTGTTTATATCATAGCCGGTTCCCATCAGCTACACGGCGTTTTTGTTCGGGGGAACTCAAAGTCATACCGATTCAACAGGCTGTTTTCGCGGTCATCTTGGACAACGGCGATAAGCCCATATCGTGGCAAGGGATCCGCTGGGATGAAAGCCCGCGTCGCGCACTGCTTCCTATGCACGAAGAGGGAGAGATAGATATATACAGGCCGATTGCATCTTGGAGCAAGAAGAAGTGTTTTGACTATCTCGCACAGCATGGAGTTGAGCCGAATCCATTGTACAAGATGGGAATGCACAGAGTTGGATGTATGCCATGTATTTTTGCAAGAAAAGCTGAATTGTCAAATATATCACGCATGTTTCCAGAGGAGCTTGATCGTATCTCACGGTGGGAGCGCCGTGTTTCCCTTGCGGCAAGGCGTGGCATATCATCATTCTTTTCGTACGACAAAACTCCACGCGGAAAGAACTCAAAAAATTTTAATAACTGTACAGTTTATCACGTAGCTAACTGGGCAACAACGAATCGAAACGGCCAAGCCTCAATGCTCGATATTCTTCCACAGCCTGAATGCGTTTCAGAATACGGATTGTGTGAGTAGTTGGGCTGCGCGGGGGAAATGACAGATATGTGGCCGAAAGCACCAACGCAATGGATTGACGGGGGCACGCTTTACATCAGCATCCCATTTACGTGGAATTTGCCTGATGTAAAAATGCAAGTTTCCCACACGCTTTTCCCACATGTCATTGTTGGTGGTCCTGCGGTGAAACTAATGCCGCGTTTTTTCGATGAGATCGACAAAGTTGAAGTGCAGGACAACTACCCCGGAGTCTTACAGAAAGTGAACCCCATGGCCACCCGCACAACCACTGGTTGCCCCAATAAGTGCAAGTTCTGTGGAATAGGTGAAGGGCGCATCGAACCGGGCGGGATCGTCGAGCTTGATGATTGGAAAGACTTGCCGATCCTTTGCGACAACAACTTATTCGCAGCCTCTGAAGCACATTTTGACCGCGTGATGGATAGGCTTGAAAAATGGGGCTGGTGCGATTTTAACCAAGGCGTTGACGCTCGACGACTAAATAAACACCACGCGGAGCGCATAGCAAGAGTTAAAAAGCCCATGATCCGGCTTGCTTTGGACTCACTAAAGTATGTCGATCAATGGGCAAGAGCGTACACGCTATTGAGAAAGTTCAAGATAGCAAAACACAATATAAGATCATACGCGCTGATTGGATTCGATTCAACACCGGAAGAGGCTTGGCATAGATGTGAGTTAATTCAATCCCATGGCGTAAAGGCTTTACCGATGTGGTTCCATGCGCTCGATGCACTTCAAAAAAATATAGTCACAACGAAACAACGGGCACTTGGTTGGAACGAAGAAGAGCGAAAGGCGATTATGCAATGGTATTACAAACATCGCGGCGAAAGACGATACACGAACATCAAGATAGCCTCGTAACTGGACACCCGTCCCGAGAATCCCGTGAGCCGGAAGCAACGCGCGATAATCGAACGACAAGGAAGTGGCATGAAAAAGAAAATACAAAAGACGGACCTCCCTGCATGTCCAGGGTGCGGGACAACACCTAGATTCAGAATTACGCGAAACAGCATAACCTTGGAATGTGCGTGCGACGGAATCACGGCACAGGCCGAAAAAAGCGAAGTTCCCAGGCATGTCATTGAAGAAATAAAAGACTTGTTACGAACGTCGTACCTCCAGGGAATGTCTCAATTTCAAAGAACTGTTCGCGAGGAATGCAGGGCGAAACAATGACTATAACCGAAAACCAAAGACAACACATTCGACAAGCACGTCAAAACGCCGACAAAACATGCCGTGAACTTGGTCAAGCGACTGGAGTGAAGCCCTCGGAAATCAGCATGATCGAAGGGGGAAGAATGGAATGTGATCGTGAGACATACGAACTGATTTGTGCTGCGCTTGAGGTTGATCCCATAAAATCGCCTCCGAAGAACGTCATCAATTTCCCAACATCCCCAAAGCACTCTCCGCATGTATCAGGCGAAGCAGTATGCTTGAACTGCAAGCATGAATGGATAAGCATTGCTCCCGTCGGTACGACATGGCTGGAATGTCCCAACTGCGGACTACACAAGGGGGCCGGCAAATATCCGGTTATCCCTCAAGAATACTGGCAATGTACATGTGGAATGGAACTCTTCTATATCACACCGAAAGGCGCGATGTGTCCCCAATGTGGGAAAATGCAGGCATGGTAATATCGCCCCTTCATCCTCGTTCTCAACCCCGCCGAAGCGGGGTTTTTTGTTGTCATGTGTATACTATCTCTCGTTTCGTTTGACATCATGGTGATTTCAAAAAAACAAAATACATCCGTAAACCTTTGACTGGCGCGAGTATTGCGGATATGCCCAATAAAAAACAAGGTTAAAGGAGTGGTGCCGTGTACATAACAAGTATAGCCAACCAGAAAGGCGGTGTCGGAAAAACAACGACGACGACAAATCTTTCCTACAACCTCTCAAGAAGAAAGAAGAAAGTTCTTGTTATCGACTGTGATCCACAGGGAAATGCGTCGCAAACGTTAAGCAAAGTCTCTCCGTTTGAACTTGAAAAGAATATCGGCATGTTATTCTCAGATGGAGCAACATTCTCATCATGTGCGGTACCATGCAAGTATGAGGGTATACACCTCATCCCAAACAATCTGAATGCTGGTTCTATCACACTCAGTGTTGATTATAACGATCCTATGCGTTTTATTGGGTTCAGAACGGCACTTGAAAGAGATATCGATTTCATGAAAACGTTCGACTACGTCTTGATAGACTGCCCCCCTCAGATAGATTCATTGTTTCTGAATAACGCCCTCGTCGTATCAGACTTCTATATTATCCCCGTTGAAGCAGGATCAGCCTATGCTCTATCAGGCGTCGACGCATTGCTAAGAGTTGTAAACAAAATCGTGGCGGTAAATCCGAAGTTGAAATTACTCGGCGCACTCCTCACATTACTTGATAAACGGACAAAGGCAGGGAAGATCATTGCCAACTCTGTGAAGGCGTATTTCCAGCCAGAGAACGTCTTCAAAACGCAGATACATCGCAATACTGTCATTGAACGATCAAATATTGCGGGACGGTGTATTTGTGACTTTGACGAAAGCGCACTGGGATGCCGCAATTATCGCGACCTCGCGACAGAATTTATGGATAGAATCGAGTCGTTCAACGGATGACGTTATGGCAAAAAAAAGGAACTATGAAGACGAGCTTGAGTCACAACTTGCGGCCATCGTTGGTGGAGACGCAAAGAACCGTATGACTGAAGTGCTGAGTCGACAGGGACCGAACCCAGACGAGCTGTTTAAAAAGAATACGGTGGGACGTCAAAAAACAGTTGATGAGACAGGACACGATCAAACGATTAAACAAGAGCCTGACCAAATGGTCTCACCAAATGGTGTGACCAGGTCTGACCATGGTGTGACCAGGTCTGACCA
>NZ_AUBP01000041.1 GCF_000429305.1 Desulfovibrio inopinatus DSM 10711 | reverse complement strand
TACACGTTACGCAAAAATGACAACTTCATTTCTCGCGGCTGTTCAGATTCGCTGTCTCTTTTGGTGGCTAACAATCTCGTGACGACACTGCCTAGGCCCTGGAAATTTCGACGATTACAAGAGCATTTTATAGAAGGCGTTCACGACGCCTCGCGCAAGGCCCGGCGGACAACTTCCGGTTCCCGGTCAATGACCATAAGATAGGCGCGAGCCGGGCCTTCCGGCGTGCGTTGTTTTTGTTCCCAATGGCGCAGGGTCGCCAGTTTGAAGCCAAATGTCCGGGCAAAGTCGGCCTGAGTCATATTCAACTTCGTGCGGATGCGGCGCACGTCCACCGCTTCAGGAACATGGACGGCGTATTCCTCCGGTGACTTCTCCCCCCTGGCGATAGCAAGGGCTTCCCTGGCGCCGTCGATAATGCGGCTGTTACTTTTCATGTCGCTTGCCCTCCCGGTAAGCCTTGACGATCTCTGGCATGATAGCCCGCAACTGGTTTCTCTCCGCCTTGGTCAAATTGGCCTTCTCGTTTTTGGCGAAGAGCGCCAGGGCAAAAAGCGGCATATCCATGTTGTGGAAATAGTAGACCACGCGATACCCGCCGCTTTTGCCCGATCCTTCCCCGGCGAAGCGTACCTTGCGGACGCCGCCGGTTCCTTCCATGAGCACACCGGCGGAAGGATTAGCGGCCAAAAAGTTGATAAGCTCGCGGTGCTCCTCTTCGCGCAAACCGGCGCGCTTTACGTCTTTGAGGAAGGTCGGCGTCTCAATCACGGTCAAGAGTATGGACATGACAAAAGTACTCCATTGGAATACAAAGTCAAGAGTCAGGAATCCGCCTTAACGCTATTTTTATCCCTTCTGGCGGACGTTTCCGCTTTTGCCTGCTTTTCCAGCATTTCCGCTGCCCGGTTCGCGGCCTCCTTTTTCGTGTCCGGGAGGAACTTGGCATAACGGCGGTTTGTCTTCGTGTCTTTGTGCGTCAGAAGCTCCCCGATCATATCAAGGGAGACTTCCCCGGAGTTCGCCAGGGTGACGGCGAAATGGTGCCGCAGACCATGAAACATGCGGAAGCTCTTCGGGAGCTTCGCCGCTTTCTTGATCCGGTAAACGGCCGTGCAGTCAAAGCGCAGCCTTCCGCCTTTTCCTGGAAAGACGTAGGGCGAACCAAGGTGTTTTTCGTCACGCCATTCGAGTTGATCCACGATGATTTGCCGCACGGTATCCGACATGGGGACGTAGGCGGTGACGCCTCCTTTGGGGCCTCTCTCGTCCACGCCGCGCAGGGCGATGAATCCTTGCTGAAAGTCCACGTCCGCGTCCTTGAGGGCGAAGACTTCCCCCCGGCGCATTCCGGTGTACATGGACAGCCGCAGCATTCGGGCCACGTCCTGGGACGGCCAGGAATCCAGGACTTGCAGAAGGCGCTGCAAGTCGTCCGGTTCAAGGTATTCCGTCACCTCATTATTTTTCTTCGGGAGCTTGATTTTGAAGGGGAGCGGAGGGCAAAGACCGTGCTGCCCGCCATGGTTCAGAATGCGGCGCAGGATTTCCAAGGCGCCCCATATGGAAGCCGTGGACAGACTTTTCATGCCTTGCTCGATCCTGGCGAGGTCCAGGCGGGAGAGGGAACTTGCGGGGCGTTTCCCGAGAATGGGGGAGACATGCTTGTCGAAGCGGTATCGGTCAATTTGGGCGCCGCGTCCTTTCATCTTCGGCCCCTTGGCCTCGAAATAGGCGTCGGCTACTTCATCAACCGTCCTGTCATGCTGGGCCTTTTCCTGACGGATTTCTTTTTGGGTCTTCACGTTCTCGCCGTGCCGGGCGGTCTTCACTCGTTCTCCACGGACCTCTGCGGCCACCTGGGGCGTATAGCCTTCAGACTTCAGGCCGATCTTTTCCCAGATTTTTTGCCGTCCACCTTGTAGGAAATGACAAAGCATAAATCAGGCTTGCCCATATACTCCCGGCTGGTCATCTCATATTGGTAGACGCCGGGCCATTTCACGGGGTGTGCGCGTTGATATTTGGTCGCCATTTTGAACGCTCCAATGAACAGTGTTCATGAAAACAATATAACATACTGTTTATCAATGATAATTCAACATAATTAAACATGGTAAAACATTCAAAATGATGCGTTCAAGTCCCATCAGTCACCCCATAAATTTCTTAGAAAAGATCAGCTTCAAAAAGCTGATCTTTTCTTTTTTAAGACCTTCCTCTACACTAATGCCTTCAATTTGTTCTTGATACTACCACGCTCTTCTCTTTCTCCACTTGCTTGACTCCTGCCCCTGCCCCGTCTTTGAGGGAGAACCAGAGCCATCTACTTGACATGATAGTTAGGTATCCTTACAAAACAATCATGAAAACCGAACGAGAACAGTTTGAGCAAATGTTGGAAGTATTAATGAAGTTTGTTGACACCGTAAACGAGCGGCATGCCGGTGGCGTGTCTTTCGGCACTCCATATCGACTTTATCCAGCTGAAATTCATACAGTTGTAGCCATCGGCCAAAATGAAGGTGTTGGATTAACACAACTCGCCGAACAATTGGAAATTTCAAAGGCAACGCTTTCAGAGCGTATCCGAAAGCTTATCCAAAAAGGTTTCGTGGAAAAAAGAAAAAACCCCATAGATCAAAAGGCTGTAGAACTACGTCTTACAGAGACCGGTAAGAAAGCTGAGCACCACCATGAATTTCATCATGCGAAAATGTATGAAGAATTTCGACAGTATTTTGGTGAAGATGCTTCTCGAAAAATTGCATTGTTTACACGAACTTTCAACGAATTGACTGGGTTTGAAAGAAGTACTCCCGACCTTTCCTGATTTTTTTAAACTTTTTGTTCGTATACCTAACAAAAAAAGTGAGGATCTCATGCGTATCGCAATCATGTTCTTTTCAGCAACAAATAACACGCGAACTCTGGCCGCTGTGATTAAAAAAGAATTGGAAAAGTTGGGAGCAGAGGTGGATCTACATGACGTCACAGCTCCAAACACAAGAGAAAGATATTGGGATCTATCCATCTATCAAGCTGTTATTTTTGGATTTCCCGTCCATTCACTTCGTGCTCCCAGAATCATGCGGGACTGGTTGGAGACACTCAAGGGGAATGGCATAAAATGCAGCATGTTCTTTACCTACGGTGGATTCATGGTGTTTCCTGCTCATGGCTCTACTGCAGAAATACTGACAAGAAAAAATTTTACTCTTGTTTCTTCTGCTCAATTTCCAGGGAAACATACTTACAATTATGGCGGGTGGGACGCTTTTCCGAATCGCCCTGATAAGCGTGAATTTGAACTTGCAAAGAAATACACTGAATTAACGTACAAACGATTTACAGGAGAAGATCAACAAATATTATCACACCTTGATAAAGGTGACTTTACCGATAATCAACTCGACTCTTTTGAAAAATTGAGATTTAAAATAGTTCATACACTGCCGAGAAGAAAAGAAAATGGGTGTCAATTGTGCGAGTTGTGTGAACACTCGTGCCCAACGGGTGCATTTGACGCTACACTTGGAAGAGCCCACCCTGATTTATGCATTGCATGCCTGCGCTGTGTCTCCATTTGTCCTGATAATGCTATCACAATAAATAGCACAAAAGAGTCATGGTCGATGAAGCTTTCAATGAGCAAACTTTCAGAAGCAGAATTAAACAACCAAATGGGAAAAATATACGTGTAGAGCAAGATAATGCAAGCAGAGTTCAGACAATTTCATATTGGCCAATTTCAGTGCTCTCTTATCAGCGACGGTGTACACACATATCAAGACCCAGCATCTCTACTTTTTTCCCAAATGCAAGAATCATAATGAGTCGTACAGAATGGCAATTTTGGACAAACCAGCCTGCACTTCCACGCCTTCCAGATGATTTCAGAATACTTTTAACGGGGATGGTGACATCTCTTTTATCCAACACGGAAGATCGCATTGAATTCATTGAAGATGATCTTGAAGTTGTCCCCGGTATCAAAATATTCCATGCTCCAGGACATACTCCCGGACATATGGCTGTGCATATTGCCTCCGAGAAAAGGCATTTTCTCTATCTTAGCGATGCCGTGATTCATAAAATACATATCCGCAAGCCACATTGGTCTCCTCTCGTTGACATTCAACCAGAAAGAGCGATTCAAACCAGACAATAGCTTTTTGCATTTGCTGAAGAAAATAACGCAGCTCTTTTCGGCTTTCATTTTCCAGAACGAGGACGAATCCTTCGAAAAAATGGCCGCCGAATATGGCTTCCGCATAAGCCTAACGCTTCATCTCATGAATAACTTTTCAAATTCTTTCATTTTTCAAGGGAGCATCATTACTTCTTATCTTAATGTCAGTTTTTTAAAAGAAGCAATGTCTAAGCCTCCCCTCCCCTACACATATTACCTCACTCCATACATCAACTAAAAGTTTGAAAATAAAAATCATTTTTCGGCATTCTTATTCTTTATTTTTGCCAATTTCCCCATACACGTCCTCGAATACGACGAGAAATTCGTTCTATTTTCGATCTTGCAATGACATTTTTTTGAAAAAATATGATGAGATGTTTTGGTATAAAGTGATATTTTTTGAAAGTTTTTGACTTTTCATGATTGACTTTGACAATTTTATTGATTTACAAATCACCCATGCTCAAACATCAACGACACCTCGCCATTTTGAACCTGTTGGAGAAATCCGAAGCGATTTCGCTTGAGGACCTCCTTGCGTCGATTGACGCGTCCGAGTCGACACTCCGCCGGGACATCGACGAGCTGGCTTCCTTGAAAAAGCTCAAAAAGGTTCGAGGTGGGGTTGCACCTGTCAAACGAGAGTTGACGGAATCACGACTGGTCACGCCGCCTTACTTATTGGAAATGCGGAAAAATTCTCGGGCCAAAGAAGCCATCGGGAAGGCCGCGGCTGGTCTGCTTCGCGGTACAGAAAGCATTATCATCAACGGGGGAACAACCACGTGGCAAATGGCCTCCTCGCTTCCCAAAGACGGTCTGACCATTCTGACCAACTCGCTCCCACTGGTGGAATACGTCTCGACGTGTACAAGCAACCGCTGTTTTGTGAGTGGAGGTGAAGTCTTTCATCATCACCTCATCATTCTCGGTCACTTGCAAAATGAGTCACCCAATTTTTTTGGAGAGTACTTTTTCACCGGGTGTCAGGGCATTTCTCCCTGGGGCATCATGGAAGGCGACCCGTTGCTCGTGCATGCCGAACAACGTCTCATTAATCAGAGTGAAAAACTCGTCATCTTGGCCGACAGTTCAAAATTCACCAAGCGCAAAAGCATTATTATGTGTCCGCTGGAGCGCGTACACACCTGCATTACTGATGACAATGCCGATGAAGAATCCATCAAAATGCTCGTTGATGCTGGCATTCACGTGATCATCGCCCCAACCTCCGGAGGCAATACAATCATGGCAAAACCAACGTCCCGTTGCCTTGCGTTGGATTTCGGTGCCTCAAGTGGCCGTTTGATTTCCATGGAAATCGAAAATGACACTTTGCATCTGCACGAAATCACCCGCATGCAGAATGGGCCGAAACAGGAAGGATCGCATCTTGTCTGGCCCCATGAACGATTATTTGCCGAAACCGTTCTTGGACTGAAAAAAGCTGGTGAGCAAAGTCAAAAGTACGACAGCATCGGCGTGGATACCTGGGGCGTGGATTACGTTTTGCTTGATACCAATGGGCAATTGCTTGGTCAGCCCGTGTCATATCGTGACGAACGCACGACAGGCATGATTGAACGATTCACCGCCGATCGCATGGCAAAAGAAGACATCTATAAACGCACGGGCATTCAATTCTTACCGTTCAATACACTCTACCAGCTCTATGCCCAAAGTCAGACCGAGCCGGATGTCTTGCGTCAAGCGTGGAGACTTCTTTTTACGGCCGACTACTATCATTTTCTTCTCTCCGGCCAAGCCACGGTCGAACAGACCATGGCTTCCACAAGCCAGATGTGGAATCTGCACGAACAATGTTGGGACAAGACATTGCTTTCGGCTCTGGCTCTCCCCGAATCCGCGCTGCAAAATCCTGTCTCACCAGGGACTATGATTGGAGAATTACTTCCGTGGTATGCTGAAACAACCGGTCTTACCGGACTCAAAGTCATCGCTCCCGCTTCGCACGATACCGCATCGGCCGTAATGGCCGCCCCCGCAATAGGCGATGATTGGGCGTACTTGAGTTCCGGTACTTGGTCGCTCTTGGGAATCGAGTCGGCGACACCCATCGTGAACGATCAGGCCATGGATGCCAACTGGACCAATGAAGCAGGATACGGTGGAACCTACCGTTTCCTGAAAAACATCACAGGGCTTTGGATTATTCAGCAGATCGCGCATGAATACCAAGGACGCTTCACGTTTGCCGAATTGGCGTCCCAGGCTGAAGCATCACCAGGATTTGTCTCCATTATTTCACCAAACGATGATCGTTTTTTTAGCCCATCGAGCATGATCCAGGCCATCCAAACGTATTGTCAGGACAGCGGACAACCCGTTCCACAGACACCTGGTGCGCTGACACGTTGCGCGTATGACAGCTTGAGTCTGTATTATCGTAAGGCGTTGGAGGACTTGAGAAATATCACAGGAAAAACGATCAATACGCTCCACGTGGTTGGCGGAGGATCACAAGCCACATTTCTCAACAGACTAACCGCCGCATCCATGGAAATTCCGGTTCTTGCCGGACCTGTAGAAGCGACGGCCATCGGCAATGGATTGGCTCAATTTATGGCAACCGGAACGCTGCAATCCTTGGCCCAGGCCCGGGAACTCGTCGCCCGGTCCTTCTCCCTCACGCGCTTCGAGCCTGAGAAACTTCCTGGTCTTGACGCTGCTTACCAGCGCTTTCTCACACTTTTTGCGCAAAACCAATAGAGGATTACTCATGAAGCCAAACACCGGCGCACTGCACAAAGCTTATGAACTGGCCAAAGAATCGTACGCGGCTTGGGGTATAGACACCGAGGCGGCAATGACCGCTCTGGATGCATTGCCTATTTCCTTGCATTGCTGGCAAGGCGATGACGTTGCCGGATTCGAAGCACCGGACACGGTACTGTCCGGAGGCATCATGACCACCGGCGCCTATCCTGGTAAGGCTCGAAACGCCGAAGAATTGCGTGCCGACTTGGACAAGGCATTATCGCTGATCCCTGGGACACATCGTCTGAATCTCCATGCTATTTATGCGGAAACAGGCGGAGCCACCGTTGATCGCACCGAACTCGGTCCTGAACATTTCACGCATTGGATGCAGTGGGCCAAAGAAAAAAACATCGGGTTGGACTTCAACCCCACGATGTTTTCCCACCCCAAAAGTGCTGACGGTTTCACACTGAGTCACCCAGACAAGTCGATTCGAGAATATTGGATTGCACACTGCAAGGCCTGCCGTCGTATCGGGGAGGCATTTGGCCGTGAACTCGGTACACCATGCGTCACCAATATATGGGTTATCGACGGCTTCAAAGACATTCCCATTGATCGGATGAGCCCGCGTCAACGGCTGTGTGATTCTCTCGACGCCATTTTGGAAGAACCGATTTCATCGACATACAATCTCGATGCTGTGGAAAGTAAATTGTTCGGTATCGGTTCTGAAGCCTGCGTTATCGGATCGCATGAATTTTACATGGGGTATGCGGCAACACGAAAGATTTTGTTGTGTCTCGATGCCGGACATTTTCACCCGACAGAAGTCATTTCCAATAAAATTTCCTCGTGCCTGCTCTTTCTTGAAGGGCTGCTACTGCATGTTAGCCGTCCTATTCGCTGGGACAGCGACCACGTTGTTATTCTTGACGACGAACTTCGGGCTATCGCTCAAGAAATTGTCCGATACAACCAATCCAAACGCATCCATATCGGTCTCGACTTTTTCGATGCAAGCATCAACCGCATTGCCGCTTGGGTTATCGGAACACGAAACACGCAAAAAGCATTGCTTTTAGCTCTGTTGGAAAACACGGAGACACTGCGTCAAATCGAAGAGAGCTTCAGCTTCACAGACCGATTAGCGTATCTGGAAGAACTCAAATCCATGCCCTTTGGAGCCGTATGGGACTACTACTGCCATTCTCGAGGGGTTCCCGTGGGAACGGCCTGGTTTGATGCTGTCAAAGAGTATGAACGTACTATTTTAGCCGCCCGCGGATAGGGCCACAAAGAGGACTCCCTGTATGGATATGCTCAAAACACCTTTTCTGGCCGATATGATGCGCCTCTCCAAGGAAATATACGCCAAAGGTTGGGGAGAGGCCAACGGCGGTAACATTTCGATGCGGATCACTCCCGAAGAAATGTTTCCGTTTCAGCACTGTTTAACAACAGGTATCACGACGAAACTGCCCTTCTCTCTTCCTGAGTTGGCCGGTGATTACTTTCTCGTTACCGGGACAGGTGTTTTTTATCGTAACATCGCTGACTACCCCCATGAAAGTTTGGGCATTGTCAAAATCAGCGATGATGGCAACAAAACCACGATGGTATGGGGCTACACAAGCGGTGGCCGCCCCACCAGCGAACTACCGGCGCACCTGCTTTCTCATGCTGTTCGTAAAAAGAACAGCCAAGGGAAAGACAAAATCGTTTTACACACCCACGCCACAAACCTGATTGCCCTGTCGTTCGTCCTTCCCCTTGATACACGAGTTGTCACGAAAGAACTCTGGGAAATGATGAGCGAATGTGTCGTCCTTTTTCCGGACGGTATCGGCGTCATGCCTTGGATGATGCCCGGTTCCTTGGAAATTGGTCATGCCACGGCCGAACTCATGAAATCACATTCACTCGTCATGTGGGCACATCATGGCATTTTTGGTGCCGGAAAAAACATGGATCAAGTTTTCGGACTGATTGAAACAGCAGATAAAGCTGCAGAAATGCTCCTTAAAGTCATGGCTGCTGGGGGGAAAAAGCAGGCTATTACTCCTGAGGAGCTTAAAGCTCTGGCCAATGCCTTCGGCCTGGCACCGCTTGCCGGTGTGCTCGATTAGGCGCGTATCCTCATCGATACGAAGCGAGGCACTCTTTGCGTCTCAAAAACAGGCGCATAACCGTCAACACGTTGGAGACTCGTATGCGTAAATCACTGTTCACCGCGTTCTTCGCTCTTCTCATTTTGGGATTGGCGTCGTCCGTCATGGCAAAAGACATGAAAATTGCCCTGGTCGTAAAAAATCTCGGCAATGGTTTCTTCGAAGCGTGCAATCGCGGTGCAGAAGAAGCCGCCAAAGAACTCGGTGATATTGAAATTATTTACACCGGACCAACCACACCGACAGCCGAAGGACAGATTGAAATCATCCGTTCCCTGACAGCGCAAAAGGTCGATGGCATCATTGTTTCCGCCAATGACCCCGACTCACTTGTGACCATTACGAAAAAAGCTATGAAACGCGGCATCCCGGTCATGTCGTTCGACTCTGCCATTGCTGAAGCCGGCCGCATTATCCACATGTCCCCCTCCGATTCCAAGTTCATCGGTGAACAACAGGTGGAACTCATGGGGCAAGCCATGGATTACAAAGGCGAATTTGCCATTGTGAGCGCATCGTCCCAGGCTACCAACCAAAACGAGTGGATTGGTTACATGAAGGAAGCCTTGGAAAAGAATCCTAAATACAAAGATATGAAGCTCGTTGCCGTGACCTATGGTGATGACCAGACAGACAAGAGCTACCGTGAAGCCCAAGCGCTGATTCGGAAGTATCCCAACCTCAAAGGCATTGAAGCGCCGACATCCGTTGGTTTTCCCGCTTCGGCCAAAGCCGTCATCGATGAAGGGAAAGTCGGCAAGATCTTTGTTACCGGCCTGGGATTGCCGTCGGAAGTCGCCGGCTATGTGAAAAAAGGTGTAGTGAAAAACTTTGCCCTCTGGAACCCGGTCGACCTTGGATACACATCCGTCTTCATCATGAAAGACCTGATCGATAAAAAGATCACAGGAAAAAATGGCGAAGCCGTCACCGCTGGCCGTATGGGTGAAATCCCGGTGCATGATGCCGGTCAGATGGTCATGGGCGCACCGTTTGTCTTCAATGCCGACAACATCGACGACTGGTCTTCCGTTTTCTAAACCCTGACAGTGTTCCCTCCAGGAGGAGCCGTATGAGCGCGAATAACGCCAATCATGCCCCACTTCTGGAAGTGCGGAACATCACCAAGGAGTTTCCCGGAGTCCGTGCCCTTGACGGGGTACGGCTCCGGATCCACCCGGGCGAAGTTCTGGCTCTTCTGGGAGAAAACGGCGCAGGAAAATCCACGTTGGTCAAGATACTGACAGGTGTTCACCAACCGACATCGGGTGAAATCCTGCGGAACGGCCAGCCGGTTTCGTACGCCAACGCACAAGACGCCTGGGCCGATGGCATCGCCGCTATTCACCAGGAAACCATTGCCTTCAATGAGCTTTCGGTAACAGAGAATATATTCATGGGGCACCAGCTCACCAAGGCAAGCGGCTTGCTGGACTGGACACGGATGCATGAAGAAACCCAACAGTTGCTTGACCGACTCGATATCACGGATTTCAACCCGTATGACCGACTCAAAGAACTCAGTATCGCCCAAAAACACCTCGTGGAAGTAGCGAAAGCGCTCTCACATGATGTGGATATTCTCATTATGGACGAACCGACAGCCTCCCTTTCGCAAAAGGAAGTGGATGAACTGTTCGAAATTGTCCGAAAATTACGCGATGAAGGTAAAGGCCTTCTGTTCATCTCTCACCGCTTCGATGACATTTTTTCTATCGCTGACACGTTCGTGGTTTTCCGTGACGGAGGTTTTGCCGGTGAAGGCCGCATAGAAGGAGTCAACGAGGATGATCTTGTCCGGATGATGGCTGGACGAGCTGTAAAGAATGAATATCATGCCCGCTCGGTCAAAACATCGGAACGTGTTTTGACGGTCCAGCACTTGAGCCACCCGACGGAATTTCACGATATTTCCTTTGATCTGCATCGCGGTGAAATTCTGGGATTTTATGGACTGGTGGGCTCGGGACGTTCAGAACTTATGCATGCCATTTTCGGATTGAACACCGTGTCGTCCGGAGAAATCACCCTCAATGGAGAAGCTTTTCGTCCCCAGAATCCCGAAGATGCTATTCAACGTGGACTCGTCTATGTTCCCGAAGACCGCCAGCACTGCGGAGCAATATTGCCCATGACCGTTGGTGAAAACATCACGTTGCCATCGCTGGCAACCATCACGGGTGGTTTTCGACTCAACACGCCGAAAGAAAACGAATTTGCCAGAAAATATGCTTCCCGTCTCAAGCTCAAAGCACACAGTTTAGAGCAGATCGTCGGTACACTGTCTGGGGGCAATCAGCAAAAAGTCGTCATCGGAAAATGGCTCGGCGTCACTCCTGAAGTCATCATTTTGGATGAACCGACCAAAGGAATCGATGTCGGCGCCAAAGCTATGCTCCACTCGTTTATTGTCGAACTTGTAGAAACCGGCCTTTCGGTGCTGCTTATTTCGTCGGAATTACCGGAAGTCATGGGGCTGGCTGATCGCATTGTCGTCATGCGTGAAGGGTTGATGCGCACCACGCTCAATACCGCGGAAACGAGCCAGGAAGAAGTGGTCGCTCTGGCCACAGGGCTCAAGTAATGCAGGAGCCAGTATGACCATTGCAAAAACGCTTCTCCGATCTCGTGAAGGGCAACTTGTCCTTTTTACCGTTATATTTTTTCTCGGTGTGGGTATGGCGTCACCGTCGTTTTTGTCCTTTCAGACCGTGGACTCCATCCTCACCGATAGTGCTATTCTTATGATTATGGCCTCTGCTCAAATGATGATCATTTTAACGCGCGGCATTGATCTGACGTTAGCGGCCAATATTGCACTTACCGGAATGATTGCAGCGCTTATCGGCATGAATTGGCCGGATACTCCACTGATCCTCATTATTGCCGCGGCAACATTCTCCGGCATGATCCTTGGCATGCTTAACGCCGTGTTCATTGCACTGATGGGTATTCCGGCGATTGTCGTTTCACTCGGTGCCATGACGATCTATCGCGGAATGGTGTTTGTGCTCTCCGGTGGACAGTGGGTCAACTCACAGGAAATGCCTGCCGCTTTTCTCGCGTTCCCCTTGGGACGGTCGTTCGGATTGACCAATCTCGCCGTTATCGGAATTATTCTCTCAATTGCCGCTATGTTCGTCATGCGCAACACTCGATTCGGCCGTGAACTCTACGCCATTGGTGGCAACCCTTCTGCGACAAGCTATGTGGGAATCAATACCAAAGCCCGATTGTTCGCGGTATATACCCTCGCCGGAACATTGGGCGGATTATGTGGATACCTGTGGGTGGCCCGGTTCGCGATTGCCTACACCGAGATCGCTCTTGGTTTCGAACTTCTCACAGTGGCAGCATGTGTCATTGGCGGCGTGAGCATTGCCGGTGGCAGTGGAACAATCCTTGGCGCGGTGCTTGGTGCGCTGTTTCTGGGCGTCTTGCAAAACGCCTTGCCGGTCATGGGAATTTCCCCCTTCTGGCAAATGGCGGTCTCGGGTGCTGCCATTCTCGCCGCAGTTATCGTCAATTCCCGTGGACAACGGCAAAAAGGCCTGCAGATTCTGCGCGTGACGCATGAGGGGGGGGCAATAAGATGAATGGTATCACAAACTCTGCGTGCGGTTTGCCGGACTGTCTTCCCAAAACTCCGCTGGATTATTTGCGTTCTCGCGAAGCATTGCTCTTTTTCTTGCTCGTCTTCGTCATTATCGCAAACAGCCTGATTTCGCCCTATTTTCTCGATATATACAATCTCGCTGACAGCACGCAAAACTTCTCGGAAAAAGGCGTTATTGTGTTGTCGATGGCCCTTGTCATCATCGGCCGCGAGATTGATATCTCCGTTGCCTCAATTATTGCCTTGTGTGGTGTGTTGATGGGAATGGCTGCCTCTGCAGGACTGGATACCTGGGCGATCGTTCTTGTCGGGCTTGTCACGGGGAGTGTGGCTGGAGCCATTAACGGACTTCTTGTCACCCGTTTGGATTTGCCATCAATTATTGTTACGATCGGCACGATGTCTCTGTATCGAGGCATTGCCTTCATCATTTTGGGAGATCAGGCATACACAGACTTTCCGAACAGTTTTCAGTCTATCGGACAGACATACTTCTTTAATGATCTCATTCCGTCTCAGTTTCTCGTTTTCATCGTCCTCGCCGCAGTGACATGGTATTTACTGCATTACACCGTATATGGTCGACGACTTTATGCGATCGGCAACAACCCTATAGGGGCTCGGTATAGCGGCGTACGAGTCAATAATTATCGGTTATGGATCTTGACGGCGAACGGCTTCACGTCGGCATTGGCGGCTATCCTCTTGGTCTCACGAATTGCCACGGCTCGTCCCAATATGGCGCCAAGCTGGGAACTGGAAATCATCACGATTGCCATTTTGGGCGGTGTGAACATTTTTGGTGGAAGTGGAAAAATTCCCGGCGTCATCCTGGCCGTCTTGCTCATCGGCATGGTGCAATTCGGGATGCAACTCAACAATATCCCGGGTGTCATCATGTCCATCTTCACGGGCGTCTTGCTCATCGTTTCTCTGGTTTTGCCCATCGCTCTCGGGAAGGTCTTTAAAGAAACGAGGTAACTTCATGGAAAAAATTGCCTTCACCATGCAACTGCATCCCGGCCAGAAAGAAGAGTATAAACGCCGTCACGATGCTCTGTGGCCCGAATTGAAATCCCTTCTGCTGAACGCCGGTATTCGTGATTACAGCATTTTTCTTGATGAAAACACGAACACCCTTTTTGGAGTGCTCTATCGCACAGCCGACCATACGATGGACCAGCTCCCCGCTCAGGACGTGATGAAACGATGGTGGGAGTACATGGCTCCACTCATGGCAACCAAGCCGGACAATGAACCGATAAGTGAACCGTTGGAACTGGTTTTTCATATGGATTAAATACGCCCCCCAAATCGGAGCAATCCGGAGCCATACACCCACACATGCCCTGCCGATCACCTCCCCAATAAAAGATCGGCAGGGCACTCATATTCTTCAACTACATATTTTATGCCTACAATCAGCGTGTTGAGCGTCCTTGCCTGATTCTGAGCCACACGGTAAGAGTCGACATTCCTCTTGCGTGCTCCATTCTATGCGATCGATGTTATAGTTACAGTGTAACACGATCATTTCATAGACATCATACCATAACACAGGAGAAGTCTCTGCGTGCGGTTAACGGAATCCAATCTTTTAATAAGTCTGGAAGCACCGGAGATGCAGGTGGTTCGCCAACTTTTTCGGTCACAAATCTATCACAAAGGCGCTCTTGTCTCTGAACCCAAGAGTGCGTCAAACCGTATGTTTATTGTCCGACAAGGACGCGCCCGAATCTATTTGGCTTCACGCGATAAAGAATTCACGGTTGCTCTTCTTGATGCGGGTGATGTCTATACAACACATACCCGTGCGTATGTGCAGGCATTGGACGATCTTGAGCTTCTTGTTGCCGATGTTGAAATGGTTCGACATCATCTTGCCTCGACACCACAATTGACCATGGCCATGATTCGAGTACTGGGCGATCTCCTTTCTCACGCGTTTTCGGCCATCGACACATTGGCGTTCAAAGACGTGCGACACCGACTCATTGAATTCCTCGCTTACGAAGCCAAGCGTCAGTCGCCCTGCAAAGAATGCCAGACGTGTGGCAAATGCCAAAATGGTCACATGGTGTCGTTGGGTCTCAATACCGAACAAATCGCAACGATTCTCGGCTCCACGCGCCAAACCGTTTCATCACTCATCAACACGTTAGCGAAAGACGGTTTTCTTCAACAGAAGGGGCGTGGCATTCTCTGCATTCCCGACCTCACCGCGCTGGAAGCAGAAAAACCCGATTAAATTTCATACGAAAACGAGAGACTGTCAGCCAGCCGACAGACACACCGCGTGAGGCCAACTAGAGTGGGCTCATGAAAAAGCGACTGACTCCTCCCCGTTTTCAACGACTCATCCAAGGCCTCTTTTTTCTCCTTTCCTTGTTCATTGGCTGGCGCTTTGTTCTTTTTTGCCAATGGATACTCTCATCCAATGCAAGCTTCGTTGCGCGGCCTGCCGGGGTCGAGGGTTTTTTACCCATCAGCGCTCTTCTCGGATTCAAATATTTTCTTACAACCGGTCTCTATGACCCCGTTCACCCGGCCGGTCTGACTATTTTCCTCATTGCGTTGGGGTCGGCACTGCTCTTTCGCAAAGGATTTTGTGGTTACATATGTCCCGCCGGCCTTGTCTCAAATCTTCTTGCTTCGGTTGGTCAACGTATCGGCTTGGGATGGTTGGCTGCTGGTCGGATCAATGCTGTCCTTTGTTTTCTCAAATATCTTCTGCTTGCTTTCTTTATCATCGCTCTTGGATTCGGCATGTCCGGTCCAGTACTTCAACAATTTCTCTTCAGTCCCTACAACATGACAGCCGACGCCAGAATGCTCCTCTTTTTTCAACACCCTTCTGTTATCACCCTCTGTGTTTTGGGAGTTCTCATCATTCTCAGTCTGACTTTACGCAATCCTTGGTGTCGTTGGCTCTGTCCGTACGGTGCATTGCTCGGCCTTCTCGCCTGGATCGGCCCCACTGCCATTCATCGCCAAGAAGATACCTGTACCAATTGCAAACAATGCCAGAGAGCATGTCCTTCGGCTATTCCCGTCTATCGCAAGACGAGGGTTCGTACCCCTGAATGCATCGGGTGCGCACAATGCATTCACGCGTGTCCTGAGCCAGAAACACTTCACATGCATTGCGCCGGCCGAAGCATTCCGTGGAGAAGCATCGGAGTAGGTGTACTGAGTCTTTTTCTTTTTGCGTGGCTTACAGCGCTCACCACCGACAATTGGAATTCCAGACTCCCTCTTTCCATGCTGAAAGCCCAATATGCCAAAGCGCTGTCCGTATCGAAAACCGATTCGGCAGCTTTTTTCGACCGCAACCAGTAAGGAGAAACCAGACGTGAAGAACGATGCATCCCCTTCCGATCTGACAACGATGAAGCCGTGCCACATGCCCCCCCACAAACAGACCGACATGCCTGACGCATCGAAGACGGAATCCGATGTGACTGCTGCTTTCAACTTCGGCCGATTCATAGCAACAGGAGCAAGCTCTCATTCCGACTATGCGCGCAGTATTCTTGAAGCGCTTGTCGCTGTTGGGAAAGGAACAACTCCACACTCTTCGTTTGGGGATCCCCAAAAACTGGCCCGCATTTGTCAAGAAATCGGTGTGGACACTGTCGAAAGTACGCCCGAAGAACAAGCAATAGCGCTCGCTGAAATTTTTCATAAAGATGAAGAAGCAAGCAATATCACGTTCCCATTTCTTCGTCGTGTCCCCCATGTACGGCACACCATATGGGAACAAAATCGTTCGATGCCACGTTATGCCAGCCAGGAAGGACTTGAGATGCTGGATCATACCAGTATGGGGGGAGATTACGACTCAATATCAATGTGTTTGCATGCCGGCCAGGTCGCTTTGGGAGATGGTTGGGACAGCTCTATGATCGCCACGGAAGTAGCGGACATCCTCTTTGGCACGCCTTCGGCAAAAACGTCGTCGATCAGTTTTGATATGCTCCAAAAGGATCATATCAATATCCTCGTCCACAGCCAGAACCCCATTGTATTTGAAACCATGTATGCGGCCGCACACGACCCCGAAATGGAAAACAAAGCCGTTGCCTCTGGAGCACTGGGAGTTAATATTGTCGACTGTCGTCACCTGGAGAGCGAGTCCCTTGAATCACAAGTCAATCCCACAATTGATACTGCGCTAAGAATGGAACTCTCCATTGCAACGGGAGCAGTCGATATGCTTCTTGTCGACGACCTCTGCAGCGTGCCGCGTCTCCTCACTGGCGCACACTGCCATAACACGCTCTGTGCCTCCATTTCCGATACAACGTGTGCTTCCGGAGTCACGTGTCTCGAATTTACTCCACAAGATGCTCATACAACAGCTTGTACAGCCATCTGTGCAGCTATCGACGCCTTTTCCAAACGCCGGGCGATCATCGTCGACATCCCCTCCGCTCCAGTCCAGCTTATGACGGGCTTTTCACAAGAAGCACTCCTCAACGCATGCGGCGGAACGCCTGATATGTTGATCAAAGCTTTAGAGATCGGCCATATACGCGGAATTGTCGCTATTATGTGTTGCCATAACCCGGCATCGCAACACAACCAAGCCCATATTCAACTGGCACACGAGTTGGTTCAACGTGATATTCTCGTTGTCGTTACAGGCTGTGCAACCACATCCATGGGCGAGTCCGGACTTATGGACGTCGACACACTCGACCATGTCGGACAAGGCTTAGCCACAGTCTGCCAATCCCTTGACTTCCCACCTGTATTACACATGGGAAGTTGTATGGATACTGCTCGTTTCTTGCATCTGTCTGCAATTTTGGCCAATCATGCCAATTGCGACACCGGAGAACTGCCTATCGCGGTCAGCGCACCGGAATGGTATACGGAAAAATCGCTCAGTATCGGTCTCTCCTGTGTGGCCAGCGGCATATATACCCACCTCGGGGTGCCATCCAGCTTTCTGGAAGGTAAGAGGCCCACAGACTCAATGGTTTCGGAATTGGAAGAAATCTATGGCGCTTCGTTTGCTGTAGAGTTCGATCCCATCAAAGCCGCAGATATTATTGAGGAACAAATCCACCACAAGCGCCTCGCGCTCGGGTGGCATGATCGGTATTCTGGTGAAATATTTTCCTAATTTTCTTATGGAAAGGACCGTTTCGAATATGGTCCTTTCCATAAGCAATTCGGCCTTCGAAAACTCGCCTTGAAAATCGAGCTTCTCCGTACAATTCGTTGCTGAACACAATTCTGAAAAAAAGATATATAACTCTCTCTTTCCATTTAATGAAGAATGTACTTTTTTTCTTCTTTCATGTTATCTTCACCAAAAAGACAAACATTCATCAATATATTACACATAACTATGGCTTCAATTAACCGTCTCAATATTACACTCTATTTTTTATAAAAATATTTTAATCAATTCCTTCACCTTTTTTCTTTTTCAATAAGACCATAGCCTTTTTAGTGTACTCATAGGAAAAAAGAAGTTATTTCTAACTTGTCACTTCACACTTCTCCCCCTCTGACCGATGTTGAGTACGTTTTTCCAAGTCAAGGAAAGACAAGATAAGGGAGATTGGTCAAATGAAATATTCCTTCGAGCAATTGATTGATATCCCAATGCTCCAAGAGCTCATGGATAACTTCTACAACGTGACGGGAATTCCCTCCGGAATATGCGACAATAAAAGTCATATGTTTACGGCAACGGGATGGAAACGTGTTTGCACAAATTTTCATCGCGTCAATCCAACCACCTTGTCGCACTGTCTTAAAAGTGACCAATACATTCTTGATCATCTCCACGAAGGCCCTTTTGTTGGTTATCGATGCCCACATGGTTTAAATGACTATGAGGTTCCCTTATGGATTGAAGGAGAGCATCTGGCCAATGTTATGACGGGCCAAATGTTCCACGAACCTCCAGACCTTGATTTCTTTCGAGCGCAAGCCCGAGAATATGGTTTTGATGAATCCGATTATATAGAAGCAGTACGTGAAGTTCCCATCGTTCCTCAAGACCGTGTCGCGCACATCATGGCATTTTTGGTTTCACTGACCGAAGCATTGGCTAAAATCGGTCTCAGTCAATTACATCGACTTGAAGTTGAACAACGTCGACTTGAGGATGCTCGTATTCTTGCCGAAGAACGGGAAAAGGCCGCCGAGACCATTCGCAAAAGCCACTACATGCTCACTCAAGTCATGAATTCTATTCCCCAAGCTGTTTTTTGGAAGGATGTCGACGGAAAGTACTTGGGGTGCAACACGGTTTTTGCCGCAACAAGCGGACTTGATGCTCCTGAACAAATCGTTGGAAAAACTGATTTCGACCTTCCCTGGCCTAAAGAGCTGTCAGAAGCGTATCGAGCTGATGACAGAACCGTTATTGAAAGCAATTCTCCCCGTTTTCACATTATCGAACCGTTGCAACGCCCTGATGGAACTCGGCTTGTCGTCGATACATCAAAAATTCCACTCTCCCTTTCAGGTTCAAAGGGGAAACCATATGCCGTTCTCGGTGTTTACGAGGATATTACAGAACGAATTCGCAATGAAGAAGAGCTGGCTACATACAGAAACCACCTCGAAGATT
Organism: Desulfovibrio inopinatus DSM 10711; assembly: GCF_000429305.1. NCBI lineage: Bacteria > Pseudomonadati > Thermodesulfobacteriota > Desulfovibrionia > Desulfovibrionales > Desulfovibrionaceae > Desulfovibrio > Desulfovibrio inopinatus. The sequence goes on along the minus strand of NZ_AUBP01000041.1, from coordinate 4,679 downwards.
TAGTTGATGAACGCACCACCGATTTACGCAATGAGATAGCCGAACGCCAGCGAGTCGAAGAAGACTTGCGTCAAGCCAAAGACGCGGCCGAAGCAGCCAACATGGCGAAAAGTATGTTTTTGGCCAATATGAGTCACGAACTCCGCACACCGCTCAATGCTGTTCTCGGCTTTTCCCAAGTCATGCGCCACAGCTCCGACCTCTCGAAAAAACAAATTGAAACTCTTGATATCATTTTGCGAAGTGGCGAACATTTGCTTGGATTGATCAATGATGTTTTGGACATTTCCAAAATTGAAGCTGGTCAAATAACCCTTACGGAGGAAACGTTTGATCTGCTTGATACTCTGCAATCCATAAAGGATATGACGAGTACACGAGCCAAAGCCAAGGGCCTTCAGTTTCTTATGGAACTTGATCCCTCCATACCTCAGTACATTAAAGCAGACGAAAAACGCCTCAAACAGGTCATATTGAACCTCACCGGCAATGCCGTCAAATTCACCGAACACGGCGGTGTTGTTATGCGTGTGCGGGCGACTACAAACCATTTGAACTTCGAAATCGAAGACACGGGACCAGGCATTAGTACGGACGATGTTCCCAGATTGTTTCAAAAATTCGAACAGGGAAGTAGCCGAAAGGAAGGGACTGGGCTTGGCTTGTACATCAGCCAGAAACTCGTGGAGAAAATGGGTGGAAAAATTTCGGTGCGAACAGAAACGGGACAAGGTTCGTTGTTCTCGTTTTCCATCCATTATGCATTGGCAGATCAACTTCTGGTGCAACCCCCAAAAGTGGAACGTTTTGCCACGGGGTTATCTGCTGGGCAAAAACCAATTCGAGTCCTTGTCATTGAGGACACGGAAGAAAGCCGAATCCTGTTGAAAAATATGCTTGATCTCGATGGCATTGATATTGTGGAAGCAGTCAATGGAGAAGAAGGAATTCGCCTCTTCCATGAGCACAAACCAGATCTCATTTTGATGGACATGCGTATGCCGGTCATGGACGGCTACGAAGCAACACGACAAATCAAATCAACGGAACAGGGTCAAAAAACCCCGATTATCGCAATTACGGCGAGCGTTTTTGCCGAAGACAGACAACAAGTCATTGATACTGGAGCCAACGAATTCATACGGAAACCCATCATTGCGACAGAACTTTTTGCAAAGATTGAAAAACAACTCAACATTACGTTCGATTATGCCGAAGCATATCCTGCGGCATCCGAGGGCATGAGCACCCCCAAAGCAAGAGAGCTCGCACGAACGCTACCTCATCATTTAATTGATGATCTTAAAGCAGCGTTAACGGTATTGGATATCCATACCTTCAAAGCCCGTCTTCCCGATGTGCGCTCACATTCCCCCAAACTTGCCGATGAACTGAAAAGACTTGCCGATGGTTTTGAAATCACGTTGTTAATGAATATTCTTGGAAACGGGCACTAAATCATGAATGCCCATGACGTGGGGAGAGGTACTCCTCCAGTTATTTTGGTTATTGACGATGTCCCTGACAATCTCAAACAACTCACAGAATTGCTTGAAAACGCAGCGTATCGTGTCATGCCCGCGCAAAACGGTCCCATGGCTTTGCGAGCAGCAGAAGCAATGCAACCGGACCTTATATTGCTCGATATTAGAATGCCTGGGATGAATGGCTTTGAAGTATGCACTCAACTCAAACACAATCCAGCTCTCAAAGACATTCCTGTCATTTTTATTAGCGCACTTGGAGATACAAACGACAAGGTCCAAGCGTTTGAAGTTGGTGGAGTCGATTATATTACCAAGCCCTTTAATCATTCTGAGGTCCTGGCGAGAGTCAAGACGCATATTGATCTACGACAAGCTCAAAATGCGCTGCAGCGTTCACACGATTTACTTGAAGAACGTGTGCTGCAGCGAACAGCCGAGTTGGAATCACTCACCGCGACGCTACAGGAACGAGAAGAAAAATTCAGAACTGTAGCCGATTTTACGTATGACTGGGAATACTGGATAGCTCCGGATGGACATTTGCTTTGGATATCCCCTTCATGTGAACGGTTTACGGGGTATACCCCTGCAGATTTCATGGCCGATCCCGACCTGCTGAATCGAATCATTCATCCGGACGACAAATCACTTTTCGATACTTTGCAACATGGCCCGACTATAGATCATCTGAAAAAAGGAGGTCAGGATTTCCGCATTATTCGGTCTGATGGGCGTATCGTTTGGCTCAACTACTATTATCTGGAAATATCACGAGCTGATGGAACTCCTCTTGGCAGACGCGTAAGCAACCGTGATATCACAGAGCGCAAGCAAGCGGAAAATCAGATCAAAGCTCTATTCAATGCCACAACCGACACTGTTATTCTCCTCACCGTCACCGGTGTTATTCTCGCCATAAATGAACAAGGTGCAAAGCAATATGGTTGTTCACCGCAAGAAATGATCGGCAGAAGACTCGACGAGTTTTCAGCGATCAATTACGCTCCGCATTTACAGGAGACTATGCAAGAAAGCGCGAGCCTCAAATGTGGTGTTGACTATCTCGAAGTCCAAAATAACTTCCATAACCTTATTCGAACATTCCCTATTTTCAACGATGCAGGTGAGCCCGATCAATTTGCCATTTTCATACGCGATGTCACGAAACTGGCGCTTTCCGACAAAGCGTTACGGGAGTCTTTAGCTCAAGCCAAAACACTTGCCGTCAAAGCTGAGGCTGCAAACAGAGCAAAGTCTGAATTCTTGGCAAATATGAGCCACGAAATCCGTACGCCACTCAATGGTATCGTTGGCATGCTTCAGATTCTTGAAAAAACCCCACTCAACGACGTTCAAAAAGAATATCTCGCGGCAACGTTTCATTCAGCGAAACGGCTAACGAGATTGCTCTCCGACATTCTTGATCTCTCAAAAATTGAAGCGGGGAAATTGGAACTGCAAGAAGAGCCCTTTGACCTCATCAGTTTGAAACAGGCTGTTACAGAAATTTTCTCTCCGACCATCAAAGAAAAAGGCTTAGATTTCAATTTTTGTATTCATGAATCCACGCCATCCAGATTGTTGGGCGACGAAGTCAGATTACGACAAATCCTTTTTAATGTTGTCGGCAATGCGATCAAATTCACCGAACAGGGCCAGGTTAAAGTTGATATTTCTCCTGTATCCGAAGAGGAAAAAAATCATCTGGTGATTACCGTAAAAGATACAGGAATTGGTATCCGAGAGAGTTTTCTGAAAACCATTTTCGAACCATTTGTTCAAGGAGAAAGCTCGTTTGCTCGACGCTTTCAGGGAGCAGGGCTTGGACTCTCCATTGTGCGAAAACTCGTTACCCTCATGGCGGGAGAGCTTTCTATCGAAAGTACAGAAGGGCAAGGCACGACCGTGTCTATATCTCTCCCCTTCAAAGGTCCTTCCGTATGTTCCACGCAAGTCAAAAACAAAGATTTAGCATCGCTTATCTCTTTCCCCTCTCCTCTTCGCATTCTCTATGCGGAAGATGATGAACAAAGCCTCAAGGTAGGGAAACTCATCTTTGAAAAATCTGGACATATCATCACTGCGGTTAACGATGGGCGTGAAGCTCTTCAACGCCTTAAAGAACAAAATTTCGATCTCATTCTCATGGACATCCAAATGCCGGTTATGGACGGCGTGGAAGCAACGCGAGCAATTAGAAAGTCGGCATCTCTTGGTGACAAAGCGCACATCCCAATCATCGCATTGACCGCACATGCCATGACTGGAGACCGCGAGAAACTCATTGATGCCGGTATCAACGACTATATATCCAAACCGTTTAGCCTTGAAACACTCTTCTCCACAATCAAACGTGTCGTTGACAATACCAAGAGAACCGCATGATGTGCTCGTGCGTGCTCTGTGAATTTATTACTCCATAATGAGTACTTTCGTTTGACTTGGAACAAGGCAAGCGCCAACGGCATTATTCTCGTTATGTGTTGTCGATGACGTTAATCGAACGGCCGGACTCCCTGCGAGAGTAACTTTCTCGCTTCCTTCGGTAAATTTGACCTCTCCCATAATCTCGCCACATACAACTCCGCCCATTACGCCAGCCTGATCACCATTTGACGGCATGACAGTGGAACTCATGTTGAGACTCGGCGTGCCGTTAATCAAAACGCGTTCGCAGGCCGGTTCCCCCATTTCGGGCTCTCCGATATTGGGATAGGGAATAGGAACAACCACGGGACCAGCCGGAGTGAGGCACACATCAGCCGGACTCATCAACATGCCCCCTTCCTTTGTAATGGCATACATATGCACCTCCATCGTCAATTTGAAATGAATTCAAGCTGTGATTGGCTAGGCAGTGTCGTCACGAGATTGTTAGCCACCAAAAGAGACAGCGAATCTGAACAGCCGCGAGAAATGAAGTTGTCATTTTTGCGTAACGTGTAGCTATCCCTCTCCATTGCTTGATGTATAAAAATGCGTTTTCAACAAGATGACGTAACTTATAAATATACTTATCATACTTTCGCTGTTCTTTACGGTTTCTCCTCGGAGGAATAACAGGTGTCATATTTCTTCTTAATGCTTCATCAACAATTTTTTGCGTGTCGTATCCCTTGTCCGCAATAAGAAATAAAGCGTTTATTCCTTGAATGAGCGAGAGAGCTTTTGAGCAATCAGCTTTGGTACCTG